>NZ_CP026309.1:303611-607223 GCF_002906575.1 Salinigranum rubrum | reverse complement strand
GGTTCGGCGATGGAACCGACGCTCGTGCCGGCCCCACCGCCGCTGGCATCTCGTGAGTCGGGAGACAAGGGAGTTGACGCGAAATTCCGGACGATGAGAACTAGACACGCGGGTGACGCGGTCGAGCGGTCACCGGCGGGTGGAGCGACGACCTCGGTCTGTCGGCGGGGCCGCGACACGCGTCGAGTCCGGATGTCGGAGACCAGCGCGGGACCGGCGGTGTCGGGCGGACTGCTGTCGCTCCCGGAGTGACCGTGTCCCGTCCGCACGCTCGACCGGGATGCGGTGACCGCGCGCCGTCTCAGTCGTCGTGGGCGTCGACGAGCGCGCGACGGTCGTCCCAGATCTGTCGGTCGAGTTCGTGGTCGGCCGCGTCGGCGTCGAGCAGGTCGGCGAACTCCGTCGCGTAGCGGTAGTTCACGCGTCGGGCCGCCTCACGCGCCCGCAGGAGACGCGCGAGGCGCTCGACGGCAGCGCGAGGCGCGTCGGCCGCGACGGCTTCGACCGACTCCCCCTCGCGGAGTCGCCGGACGAGCGGGTCGAGTTCGGGCGGGGCGTCCGCCGGGGAGAAGAGGTGGAGGTTCATCCGCGCCCGGAAGACCGTGCCCGCCGAGACGCCGAGCGCGTCGGCGAGGGCGGCGTCGGACCGCCCCGCGTGGAAGCCGCGAACGACCGCAACGAGGTCGTCGGCCGAGAGCGTCGTGCGGAAGTCGCTCTCCGCGCGCAGTTCGTCGATGACCGCACGGACGTCCCGGTCGACGGCGGCATCGGAGCGGACGGCCCCCCGGGGCTGCTGCTGTGGTTCGGTGAACTCGGAGGTACCGCCGAGGCGAGAGTAGATGTCTCTGAGACGGTCGACTCGGTCAGTCATAACCTCCTAGCGTAAGCGCCGAAACCATATGACGTTTTCTCGGCGGGGAACCGCGAAGCCGAGCGGAGCATGACACACCATGGCATTCGACGGTCACTCCTCGACCGTGTCCGTCGGCAAGAGCGTGTGCTCCACGAGGCTGGCGATGCCGCGGCGGAGGCGTTCGGTGATCGCCTGGTCGGAGATGCCGAACTCGTCGGCGAGGTCCTGCGTCGACATCCGACGGGGGATGTCGTAGTAGCCCCCACGGACCGCGCTGACGAGCGTCGTTCGCTGTTCGGGGGTGAGCCCGAACCACGGTCCCATCCCCGGTGTGGTGGGGCTGTAAATGCGGTCGACCGTGATGGGAATGTCAGCTTCTTCACAGTACTCGTGGAACCGCGACAGCGCCTCGTGGGAGGGAAACCGGAGTTCGAACGTCCAACTGTCGGGGGTGCCGGTGGCGCTCACGAGCTGTGCGCCGGTCTCTGTCATCGCACTGAAGAACCGGTCCCGAGAGGCAATCCACTCCAGCGCGTACAGCGTCTCGCCGTCCTGGCGGTGGAGTCTGGTGAGAGTCTCCACCGAAGGGTGTCGCTGGAGGGTCCCCTCGAACGTGTCCCGGTCCGCGTCGCGAACGCGGAAGAACGGGACGGGCGTCTGTCCCAGAGGCACCATTCGTTCGAGCACGACCGTCGTGTGGTCGCTTAGGTTCATCAGCCGCCCCAGTTCGAACTCGTCGGGGGCGACCCGCAGTTCGGTGATGACGCTCATTCGTTCAGTCCTCGGTATATCGTCGCTCAGCGAATATATACCACATGCGTATGTGCGCGGTCGAGAGGAAAGTGACCCCGAAACGAGCCGTTGGCGAGGAAGCGCCGGTGCGTCGCGTCAACGGCGACAGCCGCGTGATCCCCTCCCCGGCACGGTACTTCCCCAGCACCCGAGTGGGGTCAGCGGAGAGAGAACCGGCACCTCCCTCAACGTGCTGCATGGTCTATCAGGCACCAGTGACGACGCGCTCAGAGTCGTTCGCGCTCGCGCGCGAGCAGACGCTCCCAGAGACCGAACAGGGTGCTGTCGAGGTCGTAGGCGTCGTCGATGTCGCGGACCCACTCGTCGTCGGCGAAGAGCAGTCGCTGGAAGTGACGGACGTCGTCGGAGAGGTCGCCGTTGCCGGTGTAGTACGCGACCGTCTCCTCGCGGGCGCGCTCGACGAACCCGCTCGGGACGTGGATGCCGGACTCGCGGGCGACGTGGACGTACCACTCCAGGTGGAGGACGGCGTCGGCGAGGACGAACCGGCGGGCGAAGCCCGAGACGTACGACACCGCGGGCCGACCGTCCACGAGGACGTCGTGCGGGCGGGAAAAGCGCGGGACGGTGACGTGGGACAGGTCGCGGGTGTACCGGCGGGCGACGCGACGGAGGCGGAACTCGGCGTAACTCACCGGGCCGACGAGGGCGAGTTCGTACCACAGCGGCATCCACTCCAGATAGGGCGCGGAGAACGTCGCATCGGCGAGGAGGTCGGCGGCGATAGAGCGCGCGATTTCGGGTGGCACGTCGGTCCGGTTCGACCGAAGGGCCGCCGTCGCCTCCTCCGCACGGAGCGGGAAGTCACCGACACTGAACCCCATCCCCTCGGAGACGGTGAGCACGTACTCGGCACCGATGCGGTACCAGTCGGCGAAGTGGTCGGGACGGAACAGTCCGAACAGGCGCAGCAGTGACACGCTCTCCCGTCGGAGGGCGAGGGGTAAAGCCCGACGGTCCGCCGTCGGCGCGTCTCACACCATCGTCGACTGTTCGACGGTCCTTGCCGCAACGGCTTTGCCCGGCGGCGTTGGAGGCCACTACATGTTCGGGACTCGACATCGTGTCGCGGGGAGTACTCGCTACTGATGGCGGGCGAGGCACGCCCGGACGTGACATACGCGGCGCTCGACCTCGCCAGCGCGGCCGACTGCACGTTCGACGCCGCCCGTCGCCCACGCGAGACGTTCCCCCAGTCGGTCGCCAGCGGCGGCCCGACGCCCACGGGCGTGGTGCTCTGGACGCGCATCGCGCCGGCGGCCGTCGTCGAGAGCGAACCGCTCGCCGTCGAGGTTGCGACGGACGACGACTTCGAAGAGCGCGTGGTGCAGGGGCTCGTCCCCGCCGAGCGCGTCGGCCCCGAGTACGACTACACCGTGCGCGTCGACCTCGACGAGGGGCTCGCGCCCGATACAGCCTACGCGTACCGGTTCGTCTACCGAGACGTCGCCTCGCCGGTGGGTCGGTGTCGGACCCTCCCCGTTCCGGACGCGACGCCCGACTCCATCCGACTGGCCGTGGTGTCGTGTCAGGACTTCGAGAACGGCTACTACGGCGCGTTCGACCACGTCGCCGACGAGGAGGTGGACTTCCTCCTCCACCTCGGCGACCTCATCTACGAGTCCGCGGACCGACTGTACACCGGGCTCGGGAGCCGAAAATACCCCGGCCGCGAGATGACGCTCCCCAGCGGCGAGGACCGCGCGTGGTCGCTCGCGGACTTCCGGCACATCTACCGGCGGTACCGGAGCGACCGCTTCTTCCAGCGGGCGCTCGAACGCCACACCGTCGTCGCCGGCTGGGACGACCACGGCGTCGCCAACAACCGCTACTGGGACTACCAGGTGAACGCGCCGGCCGCCCCGGGCCACCCCCGTGGCGACGACCCCGCGTTCATGCGCGACCTGACACGGGCCGGCATCCGCGCGTGGTACGAGTACCTCCCCGCGCGGATCAGCTACGACCCCGACACCGAACACATCCACGACTCCTTTCGGCTGTACCGCGCCGTCCGGTTCGGTGACCTCGCAGAGCTCACCCTGACCGACCAGCGCCTCTTCCGGAGTCGACCCGGGGGGCGGTACCTCTTCGGCGTCAACGTCGACCTGCGACGGGACCCCGACCCGACCCGGACGATGCTCGGCGACGAACAGTTGGCGTGGTTCACCGACCGTATCGAGGGGTCCGAGGCGACCTGGTTCGCGTGGGCCAACGCCGTCCTCTCGCTCCCCCTCCGGGTCGGGGTGGGACCGCTCTCTATCTACCCGAACGGGGACTCGTGGGACGGCTACGCCGCCGAGCGCGACGAGGTGTACGGGGCGCTCGCGGCGGCCCGGGACACGGGCGTGGTGACGCTGACGGGCGACATGCACTCGTCGCTGGCGGGCTACCAGCAGACCGCCTACCCCGAACTCGGAGACGGGGGCGAACCGACCCGGGTGGGCGTCGAGTTCATGACGCCCGCGGTCACGAGCGTCAACGTCGCCGAGGCGGTCGGCGTGAGCGGGACGGTTCTCGACCCGCCGACGCGCCGACTGCTCTCGCGGGCCGTCCGGTCGATGAACCCCCACATCCCCGCGTTCGACAGCCACCACTGGGGCTACTCCGTCGTCGAGTTCACCCCGGAGACGTGTACGTTCACGACCTACGCGGTCGACAAGCACGCCGACGCCCCGGGGTCGAAACGGGAACTGGTCCGGTTCGCGGTGCCGGCCGACCGCTACGAGATTCGGGTCTCTTGACGGAGGCTCTCACGACCCTCGAATCTCGGCGTCGCCATCGGGTTCGGAGGGAGGGTCGTCGAGCGCGTCGGAGAGCCCCCACTCCGTGGCACGACGCTGTGCCTCCTCGCGGGCCTGTTCGCGGATGGCTTCGATCTTCGCCTCGTCGGCGAGGAACGCCTCGACGGCGCTCCCCGCGGGGGCGTCGTCCAGACGCTCGTCGGGCGCGGCCTCGCGCGTTCGCGCGGCGAGGTCCGGGTCGCCGGCGAGGCGTTCCGCGGGCATCGCGGGCGGAACCCGACACGTCCGCTGGTCGTGGAGGTCCGAGACCTCCCGTGCCGAGAGTTCGTAGAGTTCGACGCGCGAGGGGCCGGGAGAGGCCATCTCGGCGAGCGCGTCGGGGCCGCCCCGGTCGGTCGCCGCGTCGTAGACGAGGACGGGCACCCCCGTCTCGAACGTGACGACACAGCGGGCACCGTCGTCGAACAGCAGGGCGTCCTGCGGCTCGAAGACGGCGTACCCGGTCAGGGCGTCGTCGAGTGCCGCTTCGAGGACCGTCCCCGGTTCGTCGACCACGCGGGACCGAACGAGTCGCCCCCGGGGAACGTTCATAGTCGCTCGGGGATGACGGCGCTCCGGAAGCGGTCGGCGACGTCTTCGCTGCTGCCCGGGCGGACGTCGAGTCGGCGTGCCGCCTCCCGGTACGCCGCCGCGGCCGCCGAGTCGGGCGCGTGTGCCAGGAGGGGTTCGCCCGCGCGGCGGGCCGCGCGAACGAGGTCGCTCTCGGGCACCATCGCGAGCGTCTCGCCGCCGAAGTACCGCTCGGCCTGCCGGGCGATGGTCTCGGTCTCCTCGTCGTCGCGGACCCGGTTGAAGATCACGCCCGCGGTCTCCGCGCCGTAGGTCCGAGCGTACTCCTGAGCCTTGATGCCGTCCGAGAGCGCCGGAATGGTCGGCTGGAGGACGACGACGACCCGGTCGGCGAGGACGATAGGGAGGATGGCCGACTTCGAGTCGAGCGCGGCCGGCGAGTCCAAGAGGAGCACGTCGGCGTCGGCCGCGAGGTCGGCGACGACCTCCCTGAGAAGGGCGGGTTCGGCGCGCTCGAACGCCGCGAGGCTCGTCCCACACGGAACGACCCGCATCCCGAAGCGTTCGTAGGTCGCCTCCTCGACCCCCGTGGCCGTCTCCTCGACGAGGAGGTCGTGGAGGGTGACGTCGACGTCGTCGAGGCCGGCGTGGAAGAGCAGGTTCGCCATCCCCGTGTCGGCATCGACCACGGTGACGTCGTACGTCTCCGCGAGCGCCATCCCCAGGGCGAGGGTGCTCGTCGTCTTGCCGGTTCCCCCCTTCCCGCTGGCGACGGCGAATGCCTCTACCATGGCTGTGCTGCGAGAGTACGGGGTATAAGGGTTCGGTGGCAGTTCTCGGAGGCGAGAGTCAGCGTTCCGAGGGGGAAGGCCCTAGTCTCCCAGTTCGACCTCGGAGAACGTGGACCAGTTGGCCAGGAGCACGCGGAGTAACGGCCGGAGTTCTTCGAACTTCGGTCCGCGTGTCACCTGCCACGTCTCCTCGTTCCAGTCGATGTAGCCGTGGGCGACCAACTTCGGGAGGTGAACGTGACGGAGAAGGAGGTCCTCGAACTCGGGTCCGTGAGAACCGGCCTCGGTCGATGAAAGAAGGCGTGCAGGCCGCGTCGACTTCGTCTCCAGTGAAACCAGAAGCTGTCTCCGATACTCGTCAGCCAGTGCGCTGAACTGCTCGTCTAACGTCATAGACTACCCCCTCGTCGTCGACTGCTCGTCCGACGTCAGAGGCTCTTCCCCCCAAAGCGACAGCATGTCAGCAGCACTAATAACCCCGTCCGGTTTTCCGGATTTCTCTACGTGTGAGAAACCGAGTGACAACACTGTGTGGCCGCCCGAGGAGGGAGCGCTCTCGCCTGGAACCGATAAACCGGAGAGGGGAAGTGGCGCGGAGTAACGGTTGGTTGGGACCCGTCCGAACTCCGCACCACCTGCTCCTACGACATCCCCTGGGTAATCTGTTACGATTATCCGGGTGAACGATTTGGAATCGACCGCCGACAGCCTTCGGGACCGTGACACGCGGTTTTCATATGTATCGGTCGGTATCTAGGTCGCATGGCCCGCGAATTGGACGAGGTGGACAGGGGCATCCTGTATCTCCTGCAGCGTGAGGCCCGGAGCACGACGGCACAGGAGATCTCGGACACCGTCGGGGTGTCACCGAGCACCGTGCGGAACCGGATCGACCAACTCGAGGCGGACGGCATCATCGAGGGCTACCATCCCGAGATCGACTACGAGGCGGCGAGTCTCCCCCTTCGAGTCCTCTTCATCTGTACGGCCCCCGCCAAGAGGCGGACCGAACTCGCCAAGGAGGCGATGGAGGTGCAAGGCGTCATCGACATGCGGGAGATGATGACCGGCCGACGAAACATCCACATCGAGGTCGTCGGGACGAGCACGAGCGACATCACCCGTATCACCGACGCGATTCACGCGCTGGGGCTCGAAATCGAGAGTTCGGAACTCGTCAGACAGCGGCAGGCACAGCCGTTCAACCACTTCCACTTCAGCGGGGCCGACACTGGGGAGGAAGCCGAGGACTCGTCGTAGCATCCAAAAGAACAGACTCAGGGGAGTTGTTGAAAACGCAGAATTTTGTGCTTATTTTGCGCATTCTACACATGCGGTGGACCGACAAACCGCATCGAGCACCCCGTTATACTGCGGAATGCGCAATATGGTTAGCGAGCGACAAGAATAGTTCATGTTCCTCGCACTCCTCTCCGTCGTATGGAACGGACTCCCGGACTTGCAGGCCGAGTCGTGACACAGGAACTGACTTGTGACCGGCCCCTAAACGGGAGAGACGGTACCGGCGTTCCCGGTATTATGGTTGGGACCCATGAAAGAACGACCTAGTCAACAGCGGGCCGTAGAGTTGCTTCAACAGTTAGGATTCAAAGAGTACGAGGCGAAGTGTTTCGTCGCGCTGTCACGGCTCCCGAAGGAGACAGCGAAGACCATAAGCCAGGCGTCGGACGTGCCACGGACCCGGGTGTACGACGCTATTCGGGTGCTGGAGGCGAAAGGCCTCGTCGAGACGCAGCACACGAACCCCCAGCAGTTCCGCGCAGCACCCATAAGCGAGGCAGTCGCACTCCTCCGACAGGAGTACGAGTCGCGAGCCCAGGAGTTGACGAGCGTGCTCGAAAACCTCGACTCGCTCCCGCTGGACAGGGAAGAAGAAATCACCCACGAGGTGTGGTCTCTCTCCGGGGCGACGGCCATCGAGAGCCGGACGAACGAACTCATCGAATCGGCCGACGAGGAGGTCGTCCTGGTCGTCGGTCGAGCGGAAGCGTTCACCGACAACCTCGCGGCGCAGTTGAACGCGGCGGCGGCTGAGGGTACTAACGTCGTCGTGGGGGCCGTGACGGATCAACTTCGGGACGAGATGCGAGAGAAACTGTCGGGGGTCGAGGTGTTCACCTCCGGGCTGGAGTGGCTCGAAAGCGTCCCCAACGACTCCGACGACACCACGACCATCAGCCGACTGTTGCTGGTGGACCGACGGACGATTCTGATCAGTTCGAGTCACAGTACGGCCAACGACACCGTGACGGAAAGTGCGGTGTTCGGACGCGGGTTCGACAACGGAGTCGTGGTCATCACCCGTCGGCTGATGGCGACCGGACTGAACCAGAACCGCGACCACGGGAAGTCCTCGTGACAGCGACGTCGTTACGCGACTAGCTGGAGCGCCTGTCGGAGGTGAAATCGGACCTCCGGTTCGGTCGACTCGGCCAGTGCGGCCTCCAGGTGACGTCGAACGACGCTCGGGGTCGGAGCGGGGAGGGTGTGAGTGTCCATACCGAGAGTGAGTCGCATCTGGTATATAAATCTCTGCTCCAAAATACCGGTTTGGATAACTAGACGCGGGGTTTTCGAACGTGTTACCAACAGAATACTCGACAAATATATAATCGCCCAATATTGAAGGAACTGTACTCCGACAGTATCGCGCGGACGAGCGGCGGAGGGAACGTGGGGAGACCGAAGACGGAGAAGAGTGAAGCGGGAGCGACTCAGGCCGAAAGCTCGTCGAGGTCGTCGGTCAGTTCGTCGAGCGCGGCGGACTCGTCTTCCTCGACGCGGAACGCGTCGACCAGTTCGTGGAGACACTCGCCGCGCGAACTCAGTCGGAGCGCAGTGTCCGAAATCTGTTCCATCGCCGTCGCCTGCTCGTCGACGCTGGCCGACACCTGCTGGACCGAGGCGCTCATCTCCTCGGCGAGCGCCGACGACTCCTCGACGACGGTCGAGACCCGCTCGGTGTTGTGCGCCTGCGTCTCGACCGCGTCGGATATCTCCCCGACGCCGCGGTCGGTCTGTTCGACCCGCTCGCGGATCTCGGTGAGCGTCGAGACGACGTCCTCGACCGCGTCGGCACCCTCTTCGACCTCGGTGTTGGCGCTCCGGATGCTCCCGACGACCTCCTCCGACTGGGTCTGTAGTTCCGTGATGATGTCCGCGATGTCGTCGGCGGAGTCCTGTGATTCGCGCGCGAGCGACTTCACCTCGTCGGCGACGACGCCGAACCCCTCGCCCGCGTCGCCCGCGCGGGCGGCCTCGATGTTGGCGTTGAGCGCCAGCAGGTTCGTCTGGTCCGCGATGGAGACGATGAGGTCGACGATGTTGTTGACCTCGGTCATCCGCTCCTCCAGGGCGTCCATCTCCTGGGCGACGTCACGGGAGGCCTGCGTCGCCGCGCGGATCCGGTCGAGCGCGCGCCGGGTGTCGTCGGTGCCGCCCTCGACGAGCGCCGTCGCCTCCTCCGAGCGTGCGCGAATCTCCTGCGTCGAGGCGGTTATCTGCTGAATCGACGCGGAGAGGTCGTCGACGTTCTGACTCGCCGTCTGCGTCTGTGTGGCCAGTCGTTCGGAGCCGCTGGCCACCTCCGCGGTCGACGACTCGATCGACTCGACTGCCGAAGTCACTTCCTCGGTCGAGGCGCTGACCTCCTGGCTGGTGTCGGCGAGGTCGTCGGAGACGTCCGTCGCCTCGTCGACGACCGCGCGGATGTTCGTCGTCGCGCGGGTGAGGTTCGTCGAGAGTTGGTTGAACTCCTCGTAGGCCGTCTGGAGTTCCGGGTAGTCGGCCGGCGGCTTAGGGACGTCGGCCGTGACCGTGAGGTCGCCGTCGGCGAGGCGGGTGACCTTGCGCTGAAGGTCGTCGAGCACCTCCCGCTGGTACGCTTCGAGCGCCGCCGTGCGCTCGTCCGCTATGGCTGCTGCCTCGGCCGTCCCCTCCGTGTTCGGCCGGTCGTTCCTGTCGTCCGTCGTGTCCCGCTGCCCCATCGTCGAGAGCATCGAGACGTGTGGCGTGAATCTCATCTTCGGACCGCACGCTGTCAGGTCGTGCTACCCGGGTCCACGCGGAACACCCGCTTATTCGTCTCCGCGTAACTATCCGGTATGAATTCTCACCCGTGAGAAGAATCATCCGAATTGGTATTTCGTGGAAATCACAACGAGAATCACGCACGGTGCGTCCACGGACCGGTTCGGGCCCGCTCCGTGCCAGGGACGAACGGGGAGCCGTAGTCTCTTGACACCGGAGACGGTACACCGCGCATGCGCAGTGGAGTCATCGTCGCCGGCGGTCGGTCGACGCGCTTCGGCGACCGCGACAAGGCCGTCGCCGACCTCGCCGGGATGCCGATGATTCGTCGCGTCGCCGACCGGGTCGCACGCGCCTGCGACCGACTCGTCGTCAACTGCCGAGCCGACCAGCGCGACGCCATCGACGCCGCGCTCGCAGGGGCCGACCCGACGTTCGCCGTCGACGCCGACCCCGACCGGGGCCCGGTCGCCGGCATCCGGACGGGCCTCCGCGCGGTCGAGACCGAGTACGCCGCCGTCGTCGCCTGCGACATGCCGTTCGTCGACCCCGACTTCCTCGCGTACCTCTTCGAGCGGGCGGCGGGTCACGACGCGGCGGTTCCGCGTCCGGGCGAGTTCGACGAACCGCTGCAGGCGGTGTACCGAGCCACGGCGATGGCCGACGCCTGTGACGACGCACTCGCCGCGAGCGAGGGACGCGAACCGCGGGTCCTCACGCCCATCGAGACGCTGGACCGCGTCGTCGTCCGGGGAGACGAGGTGTTCGCACACGCCGCGAGCGACACCTTCGAGAACCTCAACACCGAGTCGGAGTTCCGCGCGGCGAACGAGCGACTCCGGGGCCAGGAGTAATCGGGGGACGGGCGCGTCGTCTCACGCGAACACCTCGACGACGGGGTCGGGGGCGACTAGCTGGGTGAGGACGACCCGGTCGAGACGGTCGGTGAGCGAGAGCGCCTCGGCGGCGATGTTCCCGCCGACGGCCCGAAGCGCGTCGTCGTCGACCATGTTCACCACGGCGACGACGGCCGCGCCGTCGGGGACACCCTTCAGTCCACCCGCGGGGCTGGCGAGGACGCGCGCGACGGCCGCGGCGTCGATGTCGTCGCCGAGGGCCACGCCCGCGAGGTCGGAGACCAGTTCGGGCTGGTGGACCCACTCGTCGGACAGGGGCTTGCCGACGACCCGCGCGCTGACGAGCGGGAGAACCGTGTCGACGCGGGAGGGGAACTGCGGTTCGCGTCCGTCGGGCGCCTTGAGCAATCGGTTCCGGGCGCCGTCGGCTTTCACCAGCACGGGACCGTCGTGGGCGGACACGATGCCGTCGACCGTGTGGGGAGCGTAGCCGCGGTAGCGGTCCTCGCGTTCGCGCTCGGGGACGAGACCGAGCGGCCACACGTCCCCGTCGTCGGAACGCGCGCGGAGCGTCGAGACGGGGTCGGCAGTGACGACGACGTCCCCGACGTGTTCGTCGAAGATCGGAATCCGAACCGTGGCCGTCACGACGGCATAGTCGAGAAGCCGACCGAGGCGGTAGAGCGTCGTCTTCTTGCCGCCGGCGCCGACCGCCGCGACACACTGTCCGTCGTCCGCGGCGAGGACCGAGGCGAGAGACATCACCGGACAATGTGATGTCGGGCCGAAGAAGGTACGGGCTCGGTCGGCCTCGGTCCGCGTCGCCGACCTCGGTTTACGCCGACAGCCTCAGCCGCGACGGCGGCCTCGGTCCGCGTCGTCGACCGCGACGTCGAGACCGACCGCGTCGACCACTGCGTCGACGTTCATCCCCGAGACGAGTCGGGCCGCGCGGTCGTACGCCGTCCCGACCGCGTCACCCTCACCGACCCACTCGCTCCCCTTCGCTTCGAAGAGCGGATTTATGAACGACTCGCGCACGGAGCGGTTCTCGAACAGACCGTGAAGATACGTGCCGACCACCCGTCTCCGGGAGGCACCGAGCGCCGCCGTCGGCTCGCCGTCGAGAGGTGCGAAGGGAGTCTCGACCGCGTCCGTCGCCCGGGTTCGGCCCTGGTGGATTTCGTACCCCGTGACGACGTCGCTGACGCCGGCCAGCGGCCCCTCGGTGGCGTCCAGCCGCAGACTCGTCTCGACGACCCGTTTCTCATCGGAGAAGCGCGTCTCGACCGGGAGGAGGCCGAGTCCCTCGACCACCCTGTCGTCGCCCGTCCCCTCGACCGCCGCGTTCGTGAGCCGTTCGCCGAGGAGCTGGTAGCCGCCGCAGAGGCCGACGACGGGGCCGGAGAAGACAGCCAGTCGAGCGCCGAAGTCGTGTGCGTGCAGCGCCAGCAGGTCGTCGACGGAGTTCTTCGTGCCCGGGATGACGACCGCGTCGGCGTCGTCGAGAGGCGCGTCGAGCGCGCGGTAGGCGACCCGAACGCCAGGGAGGGATTCGAGCGGGCCGAGGTCGGTGTAGTTGGCGATGTGCGGGAGCCGCGGGACGACCACGAGCACGCCGTCGTCGTCCGCGTCCGCACCGTCGCTCTCGTCGACCCCTCGGACGGTCCCCGAACGGGGAACGGCGACGCTGTCCTCTTCGGGGAGGCCGGGGTCGTCGTGCGGGAGGACCCCGAGGACGGGCACACCGGTGCGGGACTCCACCGCTTCGATGCCGGAGTCGAGCAGCGAGGCGTCCCCGCGGAACTTCGTGATGACGACGCCACGAATCAGTTCCCGGAGGTCGTCGGGGACGAGTTCGAGCGTGCCGACGATGGACGCGAAGACCCCGCCGCGTTCGATGTCGGCGACGAGGACGATCGCCACCGAGTCCGTCTCGCGGGCGAACCGCGGCGTCTCGACGTTGGCGAGGTCGCGGTGGTGGAGGTTGATCTCGGCGATAGAGCCGGCGCCCTCGGCGACGACGAGGTCGTGAGCCGCCGCGAGTCGCGCGTGGGCGGTGGCGGCGGCCTCGCGGGCACGGTGCCAGTGGTCGTCGTAGTAGTGCCCGGCCGCGACGCTCGCGGCGACACGGCCGTGGAGGAGCAACTGCGACTCGCCGCCACCCTGCGGCTTGAGGAGGACGGGGTTGTGGTCGGTGGTGGGGGAGACGCGGGCGGCCCGGGCCTGGACGTACTGGGAGATACCGATTTCGCCGAAGCCGTCGCCCGTCGCACGCGGGACGGCGCGGGCGTTCGTGCTCATGTTCTGCGCCTTGAACGGGACGACGTCGACGCCGCGGTCGGCGAGGAGTCGACAGAGACCGGCCGCGACGGTCGACTTCCCCACGTGGCTCGCGGTGCCGGCGACCAGGAGCGTCGGCATACGAGACCGGGGGCTCTCGGACTACAAAGCCGTGGCGCTCGCGCGTGTCGGCGACAGAGTCGGACGTCGGCGTCGGACCGTACCGTTACTGCGTCGCGCGCGGAGTCGAGTCCGGGAGTCGACGGGCCGTCTCGCTCCCGCCGCGACCGGTCGGTCCGACGCTCGTCACCCGCCAGCAGTTCCCCCGGGTGTGGAGCCGCTCCATCTCGACCGGGATGGTCGTCCCCGTGGGGAGGTTCGCGAACACGGCGCGCAGATCCGCGGCGAACGCGACGACCTGCCGGTACTCGTTCGAGTCGTGTACTTCGACGGTCATCGTCCCGTGCTCGTTCACCGTTCGTCGAACGGTGACGAGAGACCGGCCGTGCTCGACGGGATTATCAGAGGTCACATTTTCACCGAACGACCCGAGCCCCACACTACTGGTGCTTGTTCGCTCAGGCCATTCAAAAGGAAGCCGGCGTGTGAGTCGGTCGATCGCCTCAGTACTCCGCCCCGCGGCGCGCGCGCTGGCCGTCGTCCATCGGATGCTTCGACTTTCGAACCTCCGTGACGAGGTCCGCGTGGTCGAGGAGGTAGGTCGGCTCGTCGTGACTTCCCGTGAGGACGAGTTCGAGGCCGTCTGGCGCGTCTTCGACCAGTTCGAGCAGGTCGTCGGGAGCGAGCAGATCCATCGAGACGGCGTACAGCACTTCGTCGAGTACGAGCATGTGGACCCCGTCCTCGGGAGGTGAGTCGAGGTCGAACGGGGTCGAGAGGTCCGCATCCGCCGCACTGTCGACGAGTTCGCGGGCCCGTTCGAGGCCGGCCTCGACCTGCGCCGCGTGGTCCGCGTCGTCGCTCCCGTCGGCCATGCCGGCCCACCCGTAGTGACCGAGGTTCTCGTAACTGAGTCCCGGGAGGGCCGCGATGGCGTTGTACTCGCCTCTGACCGCCTCGACGGAGTCGGCGCCGCCTTTCAGGAACTGGAGGAGGTGGACGCGGAAGCCGTGACCGGCGGCGCGGACCGCCATGCCGAGTGCGGCCGTCGTCTTCCCCTTGCCGTTCCCCCACCAGACCTGGACGAGGCCGAACTCCTCGGGCGCGTCGGGCGTGATGGACTGTGCCCCGGGACGGACCCCTCCCCCCGGGGTGTTGCGACGGACCGCCCCCGGGGACCGGGAACTATCACGTTTCGAACCTGAATCACTATCGTCAGGCCCGGTATCCGTATCGATATCTACACCGGTGGTCCCGTCCGTGCGTCCCGCGTCCGCGCGGTCGTCGCCGTCGCTCATCGACCAGGCTCGGTGGCGCGGGAACAAAAAGCCAGGCCCTCATCGGTGGGTCAGCGAGACCCCGTCGTCCTCGACACGGACCTGCGTGTCGAAGATGGACCCGAGCGCGTGGACCGTCTGGCTGTCGTGGGCCATCGGGTCGAGGTGGAAGTGCGAACGGACGCCGGCGTCGGCGAGTCTGGTCGTCAGGACGTGGAGGAACTGGCCGAGTCCCTCTCGGCTGACGTACTGAGAGAGCGGCGTCAGCGAGTCGAACCGCAGGCAGACGTCGACGGCCTCGTCCTCGTCGTCCGCCTCGACGGCCGAGAGCGCGTTCAACACGCGCACGCCCAGCGTCGTGAGGTCGGCCGGGTCGTCGACGGTGTGAACGCCGACGTGTGGACCCGGGACGGTGTCCGCGACCGAGAGTCCGTCGCCGACGAGGACGACCTGAAGCCGGTCGGGACGAGCCGGGCAGTGGTCGTCCCAGATATCGACGACTTCGCGCGGGGTGTTGAGCAGCGTGATCCACAGGACGCGGCTTCGCCCGGAGTGGCCGCCGGTGAGGAGCGAGAAGCCGGTTTCGAGCGTCCGCGAGTCCATCGGTGACCCCAGCAGGAGGACGTTCGCGGGGCCGTCGAGGACGTCACTCGATAGGGCAGCGTGCCGCTCTCGTCCCCCTCGTACTCTCCTCCCACGGTCGCTTTATCGTGAGTGATACGTGGTATTAAAAGTATCGGATAGATAATATTTCATATATTCGATGATGAATGGGCGGGGCCAGCGGCGATCAGCGCCGCTCGACGACGAGTTCGTCGCCGCCGACGTCGACCCGTATCTGGGCGTCACAGACGGAGAGGAACGTGTGTATCTCTCGCGGGTCGTGGAGCGCAGGGTCGAGGTGGAACCAGACCGCCGCCTCGGCCCCGGCGAGGTGTCCGGTGAGGGTGTGGACGAATCGGAACGCGTCCGCGGGCGGGACGAACTGCAGCAGCGTCGAGAGCGACTCGAACCAGATCCGGTGTCGACCCGTCGACGGCGACGCGAGCCCCTCGGTGAGCCGAAGCCCGAGGGTCGTCAGGTCCGACGGCGACTCGACGCGCGCCGTCGTGTACGAGGGCTCGTCGCCGTCGACAACCTCCCCGTTCCCGCCGAACGACCGTCGCGTCTCGCCGACCTCGACGAGCGTCAGCGAGTCGGGCGGAGCGGTCGCGTGGTCGGCCCACGTGCGGGCCGCGTCCGCCGGGGAGCGGAGCATCGTCGCCCAGTGAACGTGGTTCGTCGTCGGCTCGGGAGACGCCAGGAACGACACAGCCGTCGCCGTCACCCGGTCGTCGCCGGTCGGGCCAACGAGAAGAGCGCTGGTGGCGTCACCGACGACCGCAGAGAGGGTCGACGGCTCCGACGGGATGTCGAGGTGGTCCACGGGAGTCCAGTACACTCTAATTATAGAGGACGAAAATCAACGTATCGGTTCACCGAATCCGTATCAATCTTGGGGTCGGCTCGAAGTCAATCGCCCGTTATATCGGACGATGTGGCCATAGTTCGGGACCCCGGTCGAGTTTATCGGCGTCCGGTCGTATCCCTGTCCGGCCGTCGCGGGAACTCAGCGTTGAGATTCGCCCGTCCACGCGAGGTACAGCGCCGCGCTCCACGCGAAGTCGTCGCTCCCCCGACCCGCGCCCGACCGGGGATTGAAGTACTCGCGGAAGCCCTCCCGGTCGCAGAGTGCGAGGCTGTCCGCGCGAACCCGGTCGGCCGCGTCGGTCGCGTCGTACCGTCGCAGGCCCCGTTCGAGGAGCCAGTTGGTGTTCATCCAGACGGGGCCGCGCCAGTAGCGGTCGGGGGCGAAGTCGTCGCCGACGTAACTCGGCGCGGCGTACTCGAAGGCGAAGAAGTCGGTCGTGAGCGTCTCGTGGAGGCGCTCGAACTGTGCGGCGGTGGGGACCCCTCCGAAGACGGGGACGAGTCCAGCGACGGTGGGTTCGAGCAACTGCTCGTCGGTGACGCGGTCGTAGGAGACGAACAGCCCCAGGTCGTCCGACCAGAGGCGCTCGCGCATTCCCTCCCGCGTCTCCTCGGCCTGTTCCCGCCAGCGCTCGGCGGACGCGTCTTCCCCGGCGCTCGCGTAGAGCGCGGCGAGGTCCTCACACGCCCGGACGTACACGCTGTTCGTGAGGACGTCCTCGACGCGGAACGGACACGTCCCGCGCAGCACCGATTCGTCCCACTCGGCCTCCCGTCCCTGCCGGAGGAGCGCGACGTAACGGTCGTAGTCCCAGTCGGTCGGTCGCTGGTCGGCGAGTTCCGCGGACTTGCGGTCGGCGCGCTCGTAGGCGACGTCGCCGGGGTCGAACCGTTCCAGAGGCAGGCGCCACGCGGGCGAGTCGTCCATCCCCGTCTCCCAGGGGTGACGGGTGTAGACGACGCCGTCGGTCGAGCGCTCGCGTCGCCACCACGAGAGGTGCCTGTCCAGAGGGTCGAGCACCCTGTCGCGAAAGTCGTCGTCGCCGGTCGTCTCGTACACGCGGCGCGCGGCGGTCGCGACGACCGGCGGCTGGGAGATACCGCTCGTCTCGACGTCGTCGAACCCCGCGTCCCACTCGTCGGGACCGGGGAAGTAGCCCTCTGCGTCGGCCCAGAAGACGATCTGCGGGAGCAGGCCGTTCGGCCACGTCGCCGAGAGGAGCGTCTCGACCTCGCGCGCGGCCGCTGCGGGGTCGACGCCGGCGAGGCCGACGGCGATGAACGCCGAGTCCCAGTTCCACTGGAACGGGTACAGGGTCTCTGAGGGGACGGTGTAGCCGTCGCGGCGGTTCGCTTCGAGCACCTCGATGGCCTCGGCCCGTCGGTCGTCGCGAGTCTGCTCCCCGTCGTCGGCGCGGTCGGTCATGAGACGAAGCGACGCGCAGGGGCCGAAAGGACGTTTCGATTCCGGGGTCGGTCTCGTCCGTTCGAGGGTGTCGGACCCCGTCAGTCCGACGTCACGGCGTCGAGGAAGCGGTCGACCGCACCGCTCTCGGCGTGCAGGTGCGCGTACGTCCCGAGCGTCTCGTACGCGACGAGGCCGTCGTGACCGTCGATGCCCCGTCCGCGCGCGACGTCGAAGGCGAACCGCGCGTCGGACGCGACGTCGGCCGTCGAGTGGTGGAACTCGTGACCGCGGCGCGTCTCGTCCCGCCGCGCGGTGAGCGTCTCGCGTTCGGCGACGAGTTCGACGTGGTCGAGCGCCGCGAGGCCGTCGGTCATTCGAACCCGGGCGGGGAGGACGCCCGCCATCCGATGCCCGATGCCGTCGACGGTCAGCGTCTCCGACAGCGCCATCAGTCCGCCGCACTCGCCCCAGACGGGCACGCCGTCGGCGGCCGCGTCCGCAATCTGGTCGAGCGTCCCGCCCGAGTCCAGGTCGGCCGCGAACCGCTCCGGATAGCCGCCGGGGAGATAGACGCCGTCACACGGCGGGAGCGTGTCGTCAGCGACCGGGGAGAACGTGACGACGGTCGCTCGCTCGCCGAGACGCTCCAGCGTGGCGGGGTAGACGAAGCAGAAGGCGTCGTCGCGAGCGACTGCGACCGTCGCGTCGGTGGGGTCGGTCACGTCGGCGGGACCATCCGGAGTCGCCGCCTCGTTCGACAGCCACGACGGTTCGCGCGCCGCGTCGAGCACCCGGTCGACGGCGAGACAGTCGGCGGCGGTGCCGAGCGCCTCGTCGGGGAGCGGTGCCTCCGGGCCCAGGTGGAGGCCGAGGTGACGCTCGGGAATCGTGAGGTCGTCGCGCGGCGGCGTCCGTCCGAGGTACGCGAGTCCGTCCGGGAGCGCGTCGCGGATGCCGGCTTCGTGTCGCCCCCCGTGCGCGCGGGCGGCCACGACGCCGACGACGTCGACGTCGTGCGGTGACTCGCGGGCGTACGCCCGAAACCCGAGCGCCGTGGCCGCGACGCTCTCCATGCCAGCGGAGGCGTCGACCACCAAGAGGACGGGGAGATCGAGTCCGGCGGCGACCGCGGCGGTCGACGTGTCGCCGTCGTACAGTCCCATCATCCCCTCGACGACGCAGACGTCGCCCTCGCCGCGGGCGTAGTTCCGGCGCATTCCATCCCTTCCCTGGAGCCACGGGTCGAGCGTTCGTGACGGGCGACCACAGACGACCGAGTGGTGACTCGGGTCGATGAAGTCCGGGCCGGCCTTCGCTGGCTGGACCTCGTGTCCGAGACGCTGGAGCGCGCGGCAGAGCGCGAGCGTCGCGACGGTCTTGCCGACGCCCGAAGCGGTCCCTGCCACGACGACGCCCTTCACCGCGCACCACCCCCACTCATAGCCGCGTCACCGTCGCTCGGACGTCGGTGACGACGCCGTACGGCGCGTCCGCGACGGTCGGAACCGAACGCTCGGCGTAGCGCGAGGCGAGACTCGCCAGGACGGCGTCGCGGACGCACGCCCGCGCGGCGCGGCCGACAGGCGTCGCGCTGCCCGAGAAGGACGCGAGGGACCCGTCGGGGTCGCACGCGGCCACGACGGCGTCGGTGGTCGTCCCGGGGACGTCGGCGACCGAGAGGAGCGTCGCGGCCTTCGCCTCCGCGGCGACCGTGAGGAGGTTCGGAAGCGCTCCCGGGGCGAGGGCGTGGGTGGTGCCGACGACGACGTTGACCGTGCCGGGCGGTCTGGAATCGTCGGTCGCATCCGTGCGGTCGGTGGTGTGCTCGTCGCCGTCGAGGGACTCGACCGGCAACGCCGCCGGGTTCGAGACGCCCGCGGTGGCGACGGCCTCGACGCTTCCCAGGCGCGCGCGGCGGGCGTGCTCCTGTGAGACGCCCGTCAGGAGCGTCGGACCCGGGGCGTCGAAGTCCGCATCCTCGCGCCGCGAGGCGACGTACGCCGCGAGGTCGGTCTCGGGCCAGCCCTCGGGAACCGTGACGTTGTACGCGGCGTCGCCGTGAGAACCGCCGCCGTCCCACCCGGTCGAGAGCCACCGCGTCCCCCGTCGAAAAAGCTGACAGACGCCCGCCCGGACCGTCGGCTCGAACACCCCATCCGTGTTCGCCCCGAGGTCAGACACGCGCGAGCGCCTCCAGCAGTCGGTCGTTCTCCTCTCGTCGCTTGACCGCGACGCGGACGTGGTTCTCCAGCCCGAAGCTCCGGCAGTCGCGGACGGCGATGCCCTCATCGGCCATCGCTTCGACGACCGCCTCGACCGACCGCGAACCGACGTCGAGGAGGAGGAACGGCGCGTCGGACTCGAAGACCTCGTACCCCGACTCGGCGAGTATCTCGCGCATCCGCTCGCGCTCGCGCGCGACCCGCTCGCGGGTGCGCTCGACGAAGGCGCCCTGGCGGAGGCAGTGCGCTCCCACCGCGGCGGCGGGCGTCGAGAGGTTCCACGCGGGGCGGGCGGTTTCGATCCTGTCGTAGGAGTCGCCCGTCGCACACGCGAATCCCATTCGGAGTCCGGGGAGACCGAACAGTTTGGTGAGCGAGCGGCAGACGACCGTGCCCTCCCTGCCGGCGAGCGAGTCCGCGTCGGTGAAGTCGAGGAACGCCTCGTCGACGACGAGGAGCGTCCCTTCCTCCCGACACCGGGCAGCGAACGCGGCGAGCGCCTCGGGGTCGGCCACCTCGCCCGTCGGGTTGTTCGGCGTGCAGACGACGGCCGCCGCGTAGCCGTCGGGGGAGGAGTCGACCATCTGGTCGTGGGGGACGAACTCGGGCGTCGCGCCCTGGAGTCGGACCTCGCGGGCGTACTCGCCGAAACTCGGCGTCGGCACGAGCACCGAGTCGCCCGGCGAGACGTGCGTCGCGAGCGCCAGCCGGATGGCCTCGGTCCCGCCCGCCGTCGGCACCACCTCCTCGACCCGACAGCCCACGTAGTCGGCGGCCGCCGTTCGATACTCCCGATAGGACTCGTCGGGGTAGCGTGTCGAAGACTCGAACGCCGACTCGTACACCGTTCTCACACCGGGTGGGCGCTCCGGGTTGGTGTTGGCGCTGAAGTCCAGGTCGTGCGTCGACCCGCCGTGGACCGCCCGGCCGACGGCGGAGACGGAGTCAGGGTCCACGGCCGTCCTCCCCTGCGTCATACCCGGTCTCATCGTCGCGTTCGTTCTCGCGGTGGGGCACGTCCGAGTCCTGGGCCGCGGAGAGGGCGTCCAGAATCGAGAGCGTCCGCGGTTCGACCGCGCCGAGGTCGCCCGCGCGGTCGGCGAGCGCCAGCGCCCCACCCATCGCCGCGCCCTCCTTGCCGACCGTCGCGTACTGCGAGAGGCGGTCGTCCGTGAAGCCCGGGTCGGTGACCGTGAGGTCGAGGTCGAGGCCCTCGGCGGCCGGTCCGAGGTCGACGCTCTCGGCGAGGTACGACGTCGTCGCGAGTTCCATTCGGTCCAGGCAGCCGGCGTGTCGGACGAGCGCGGCCGCTGCGATTAACTGTGTGCCGCCGGCGAGCGTCACCCGCGTCTCCGATTCGAGCGCGCCGACGCAGAGGCCGGCGACGACCGCCAGAACCGGGTCGCCGACGAAACGGACGGCGAGTTCGGGGCGGTGGGCGGCCTGTCCCGGCGAGATTTCGGAGGAGTCGAACGCCGCCTCGACGACCTCCTCCTTCCGTGTGAGGGGGTTGTCCGGAAGCGACGACGACACGGGGTACGGTTCGCCGAGCGCGCGCAGGACCGCGAGGGCCGTCGTCGTTCCGCCGGGGACCGTCTCGCCGACGACGAGATGGTCCTCTCTCAGCCGAGCGCCGACGTCCCTCGCGGCGGCGAACACCCCTGGTGCGGTGCGGACGGGGTCCGGGGTGCGGATGTCGTGTCCGGGTTTCGCCCCGAAGTCGACGGTGGGCGCGCCCGTCGGCTTCGCCAGACCGCCGTCGCAGACGACGACGTCGAGGTCGAGCAACTCGACGACGGCCCGCGTCACCAGCGCGGGCGTCGGACAGCCGGTCGGACTGAGCGGAAGAACGGGCGAGCGGACGAGTCGGCCATAGCGAACCAGTTCGGCGTCGGCGCTCGGCGTGTGCCAGCGAAGGTCGGGTGAGGCACCCGCGGCGCTGAGGCCGTCGATGGCGGCCGTGTGGGTCGTCCCCGCGACGAGGGTCAGTCGCATCGTGCCTCGGCCACCGCTCTGTCCGCGGGACGGTTGACGTTCACGGCGAGGCGTTCGTCGTCGACCACCGACACGGTTTCGGTCTCGACCCCCCACCGCCCACGACGTTCAGTCCAGTCGGGGCGACCGTCCGACCCTGATACTCGAAGGTGGTGTCGACGCTCACGCCCAGCCGTCGTTTCAGGTCGGCGGGCACACAGACCGTGAGCGACCCGAACTCCTTCCCGTCGGACGCGTCCGACAGTGCCCCGTCGACGTGTTCGGGAGCGAGGAACGGGAGGTCGGCGACGACGGTGAGGGCGGGAGTACCGACGACGTCGAGCGCGTGCTGGAGGTCGGCGACGTAGCCCTCGCCGGGCGCGTGGACGACGTCGAGGCCGAGGTCACTCGCGTGCGCGCGCGTCTCGGGCGTGTGTAGAGAAGTGACGGCGTGTGTCGTCGAAACGCGGCTCGCGCGGAGGGCGCGAACCACCCGGTCGAACATCGGCTCCCCACAGACCGTGACGAGCGGCTTCTCGTTCGAACTATCGAGTCGCGTGCCCCGACCGCCACAGAGAACGAGCGCCGGCAGGTCGGCAGTCAGAGGAGCGCCCACGCGACCACCCCCGTGGACGCCGACGACGCGGCCGAGTTCGTTCGTCGCTCCGAAGACGTCGCCGCTGACGCCCCGAGTGCGACCCGCGCCCAGCGGAGCGTGAGCAGCGCGACGACCGGCCCGCCGAGGAGCGCCGCGACGACTGCGGGCGTCCCCAGGGGCGCGGCGAACGCCAGGACGGGGAGGGCGGCGACGAACACGGGAGCCAGCGCCGTCGGGTCCGCGTGTTCGGTGAGCGCGGAGCCGAGTCCCTCGTGGGCCGCGTCGCCGAGACAGACGAGCATAGCCATCCCGACCTTCGCGCCGACTTCGGCGGCGATAGCGATGGAGAGGGCGGCGCGCGGGCCCGACCCGGCCATGCCGAGCGCGCCGAGTGCGAGCGTCGCGAGGACGAGCGCGACGGCGAGGGTGCCACCGACGCCAGTCTCCGAATCCTTCAACACCGCGAGACGGCGCTCGCGGTCGGTCGAGTCGTCGTGGACGACGCTCGCGTCGGCCGTGTCGGCGAGGCCGTCGACGTGGGTGACGCCCGTGAGAAGGTAGAGCGTCCCCAGATAGAGCGCCGCCGCCGTCGAGACGGGCAGGGGCAGCGCGAGGGGAAGGGCGGCGAAGCCGCCGACGACGTAGCCCGCGAGGACGAACGCGACGGGCGTTCGTCGGAAGGCCTCCCACGAGCGGTCGTCGCCGCCGACGGGGAGTCGGGTGAGGAAGGCGAGCGCGCCCTGCAGCGCCCTCAGAACCACACGACCACCCCCACGGCGAGGACGAACAGCCAGCCGGTGCGGGCGACGAGCGCCCGCGCTCGCTCGGCGTCGGCAGGTGTGGGAGCGGAGCCGAAGTCGAGGACGTAGACGCCGGGTTTCTCCAGTCGAAGGGAGAGAAGGGCCGCGAGCGTCGCCATCGGCCACCCCGAGTTCGGCGATGGCGGGTGGTCGGACTGTTCTCGCGCACGCGCGAGCGCACGAGCGTCGAGCGCGGCGAGCGCGAGGAACACGGCGGTGAGGCGGGCAGGGAGCCACATCGTCAGGTCGTCGAGGCGGGCGCTGGCGGCCCCGTGTGGCTTGTGGGGGTACCCGAACATCGAGTCCAGGGTGTTGACCGCCTTGACCCACGTCGCGGCGGCCGCGCCGCCGGCGAGCGAGACGGGGGCGACGAGGGCGAACGCGAGCAGGGGCGCGACGAAGCCGTCGGCGAGGTTCTCCGCGAGGCTCTCGACGGCGGCGCTTCGGACCTCGGACGCGGAGAGAGAATCCGCCTCGCGCCCGGCGAGCGACCGGAGGCGTCGGCGAGCGGCCGGGAGGTCCGCCTCCGAGAGCGCGACGACTTCCCGCGCCTCCACGAGGAGCATCCGGAGGCTGGTGGTCGAGAAGAGCACCAGTCCCGAGAGGAGCGCGGCGAGGAGCGGAACCGACGAGAGCGCCGAGACGAGTCCGAAGACGACGCCACCGACGAGGAGGGGGAGCACGACGGCGACGACGACGCCGGCGAGCGACGGACGCGACCAGTCCCGGTCCAGGGGCGCGACGGCGCGACCGAACAGCGCGACCGGGTGTATCCGCGAGGGTGGTTCGGCGACCAGTCGGTCGAGGAGCGCCGCGAGTCCGACGGCGGCCGTCGCGGTCGCGGGCATCCTACGCCTCCTCGCGGGCATCGAGCCACGCGGGGAACTCGGCCAGGGGCACGTCGGCCACGTCGACGAACGTGCCGCCGAGGGCCTCGATTCCGCCGTCGGTCGCGGGTGAGTCACCGACGTGAACGAGTTCAGAGGGGTCGACGCCGAGTCCGTCGGCGACGACTTCGAACGCCTGCGGGGCGGGCTTGCGCCAGCCACAGCCGACGCTGGTGACGACGCTGTCGAACGCGCGGTAGTCGAACTCGGAGCGGACGAAAGTGCGGCCGACGAGTTCGGGGACGCTGCAGTTCGAGAGGACGCCGACGGGGCCGCGGTCGCGCGCGGCCTCGACGGCGGCGACCGCCCCCTCGCGCGTCCGAACCGTGGGGTCGAACGCGGCGACGACCGCCCGGCGGGCGGCGTTCTGAGGGACGGACACGCCGCGAGAGCGGAGGGCGGCGCTGACGTGTGCCGGCAGGGGGACCTCGGCACCCTCGGGGGCGTCGACGTGTGACTGGCCGTACGCGGCGGCGAAGTCGTCGGGGACGGCGACGTCGCGCGCGCGGAGTTCGTCGGCGACGACGGCCGCCGGGTCCGGAGGGACGTCGACGTCGACGAGCGTGCCGAAGAGGTCGAACGAGACTGCCACGCTGGACGTGCGGACAACGCGGACTTGAACTCTTCCCTTACCAGCGGTGGTGGACGTGTTCTCGGATGTACTCGTCGTAGACGTCGGCGACGATACCGTGCTGTTCTTGGGTCAGCGAGTCGGCCTCGCTGGCGGCGACGTTCTCGCGGATGTGTTCGGGGCTCGTCGATCCCGGGATAACCGCGCTCACGGCGTCGTGGTCGAGAATCCACCGGAGGGTGAACTGCGCGAGCGTCAGGTCGGCGGGGACGGCGCGTTCGAGTTCCTCGACCGCGTCGAGGCCGGTCTCGAAGGGAACTCCCGAAAAGGTCTCGCCGACGTCGAACGCGTCGCCCTCGCGGTTGTAGTTGCGGTGGTCGTCCTCGGGGAAGGTCGAGTCGCGGGAGAGCGCACCGGTGAGCAGTCCGGACGCGAGCGGGACGCGGACGATGACGCCGACGTTCCGCCGAGCGGCCTCGCGGAAGAACAGGCCCGCGGGGCGCTGGCGGAACGGGTTGAAGATGATCTGGACCGTCTCGACGCCGGGGTATTCGATGGCCTTCAGCGCCTCCTCGCAGCGCTCGACGCTGACGCCGTACGCGTCTATCTTCCCTTCCTCCTTCAGTCGCGCGAGCGCGTCGAACGTCTCGGGCTGGTAGTACGCGTCGGTGGGGGGACAGTGCAACTGGACGAGGTCGAGGCTCTCCGTCTCGAGGTTCTCGCGGGAGCGGTCGACGAACGAGGAGAGGTGGTCGTAGTCGTACTTCTCCGAGACGTGGGGGTCGAGTCGACGGCCCGCCTTGGTCGCGACGACGACGTCGTCCGACGCGTCGCGTTCGTCGAGGACGTGCGCGATGTGTTTCTCGCTCCGGCCGTCGCCGTAGACGTCGGCCGTGTCGAGGAAGGTGATGCCGGCGTCGAGTGCTTCGCGGACAGCCTCGCGGCCCTCCTCGTCGGACACCTCGCCCCAGTCGGCTCCGATGTTCCACGTCCCGAGTCCGACCTCTCGTACCTCGTACGACCCGAGTTGGCGCGTTTGCATGCGCGTGAGTAGCGGAGCGCCCCCTGTAAGTGCGTTTCCGCAGGCAGGCCATGCCGGTTGGGGACGACAGACAGTTGTCCGACACCGTGTAAACGTTCAAGTACCTCGGCGCGTATCGAACAGTCGATGAGCAAAATCACGTTCCGCGCTGACGACGACCTCGTCCGACGCCTCGAGGAGTTCGACTCCTCGAAGAGCGAGGTCATGCGCGATGCGCTCCGCGCGTATCTCGACGGTGCGGGACGTGAGACGGACGCGTCGACGTCGTCGTCGGAGGGTGACAGCATCGACGACGCGCTCGCCGCGCGGGTCGACGCGCTGATCGACGAACGTCTCACAGAGCGTTTACGCGGGAGAACCGCCGGTACAGCCCCCCAGGACGTCAACGTCAACATCACGGTCGAGGGCGCGGCGGAGCACCGGGAGACGGAAGCGTCCGACGACACACAGGAAACGGAACCGCGTAAGACAGCCGGCGCATACGCGGGAGACGAGATGCAAACGTCGGAAACGTCGTGCGGGCAATGTGGCGAAAACGTCGACTCTGACCACGTTTACTGCCCGAACTGCGGAGAGCTGATCACCCAACCCGCGTGTGGCGAGTGCGGCGAGGAACTCCGCTCGGACTGGGCGTTCTGCCCCGGTTGTGGCCGACGAACGCCCGCAGCGGACGTTCTCGACAGAACGTAAACGTCGAATTCGTCCGTTTGAGCCCGTTTGGAGTTCGTTCGGACATATTGTCTTACGGTCGCCGGTAGATTTATAATATAGCGGCCAGTCCATACGAGCGCGTAAGACGGCCGTCTTACAGCCGAGACGGAAGGGGGCACGGTGTGTCGCCTTCGGTCGGTTCAACGGTGTAAGACGGTGACACGGACACCACGTCCGATGCGTCTTACCGGGGGAATGCAAAACCATGGAGCGTGTGACACTACGGATCCCGAAGGAGCAGATCGAGAAAGTCGAGCGAATGGTCGAGACGGGCGAGTTCCCGAACCGGAGCGAGGCGATCCGGGCCGCCGTTCGCGAAATGATCAACGAACAGAGCGAGACCCGCGAGTCGACGTCGGGTAAGCGCAGCTGGGCGAGAGTGTAACGATGCAGGACATCGTCCAGGAAGCGATGCAGCGCGACGAGGCCGAGCGGAAAGCGCAGGCCGAATCGACCGGCGACGACACGTTCGGCGACCCGCGAATCGTCATCGTCGGCTGCGGTGGTGCCGGTAACAACACCATCAACCGCCTGTACAACATCGGCGTCGACGGCGCCGAGACGGTCGCCATCAACACCGACAAGCAGCACCTGAAGATGATCGAGGCCGACACCAAGATCCTCGTGGGCAAGTCGCTCACGCAGGGACTGGGTGCCGGCGGCGACCCCTCGATGGGTGAGCGCGCCACCGAGATGGCGCAGGGCACCATCAAGGAGGTACTCGGCAACGCGGACCTCGTGTTCGTGACGGCCGGGATGGGCGGCGGTACCGGGACCGGTGCCGCACCCGTCGTCTCGAAAATCGCCAAGGAACAGGGCGCCATCGTCGTGGGCATGGTGTCGACGCCGTTCAACGTCGAGCGCGCCCGGACCGTGAAGGCCGAGGAAGGCCTGGAGAAACTCCGCAACGAGGCGGACTCCATCATCGTCCTCGACAACAACCGCCTGCTCGATTACGTCCCGAACCTACCCATCGGCAAGGCGTTCTCGGTGATGGACCAGATCATCGCCGAGACGGTCAAGGGCATCT
Source organism: Salinigranum rubrum (assembly GCF_002906575.1). Lineage (NCBI taxonomy): Archaea > Methanobacteriati > Methanobacteriota > Halobacteria > Halobacteriales > Haloferacaceae > Salinigranum > Salinigranum rubrum. Next base: position 580,155 of record NZ_CP026309.1, on the reverse strand, counting down.
CCGAGACCATCACCCAGCCCTCGCTCATCAACCTGGACTACGCGGACATGTCCACCATCATGAACCAGGGCGGCGTCGCGGTGATGCTCGTCGGCGAGACGCAGGACAAGAACAAGACCCAGGAGGTGGTGAACGACGCGATGAACCATCCCCTCCTCGATGTCGACTACCGCGGTGCATCCGGTGGTCTGGTCCACATCACCGGTGGCCCCGACCTCACGCTGAAGGAGGCCGAGGGTATCGCGAACAACATCACCGAACGGCTGGAGGCGAGCGCCAACGTCATCTGGGGCGCGCGCATCCAGGACGAGTACAAGGGCAAGGTCCGGGTCATGGCCATCATGACCGGCGTCCAGTCCGCGCAGGTGCTCGGCCCGACGACGCAGAAACAGGCCGACCGCTCGCGCCAGAGCATCGAAGCGCAGTCCGCCGGAGGGTCGAACTCGAACGGCCAGCAGTTCGACGCCCGGCAGAACGCGCAGGCCGGCTGGCAGTCCGACGGCGGCCGCGACGAGCTCGAGAAGAACAACGGGCTCGACGTCATCCGCTGACGACGGCCCGCGTCGGAACCAGCTGTTTCAGCCGTCTCATACACTGAAATACATATTTTTGTTCCCAAAGCAGTAGACTATAGAGCAAATAGCGTATGACGCGTTCCTTGAGTATATAGACTATATAGTATTCTGCCGGGCGAGCATCGTACGACTCGGACACAGATTCTCGGAGAGAGACGGCTCCTCGCTACTGTTTACGACTCACTCGAAGTTTCGAGGAAAACGTTGCCACATCGTGCGTCGCGCGTGTGACAGAATTCGGTGTAAAACGAACCGAGCGTCGCGGCGGGCGAGTCCCTTCAGGCTTCGTTGACCGCCTCGACGAGGTAGCACTTCCGGCAGATCTCGCGTGCGGTCGGCGCGCCACAGCGGTCGCACTCGCCGAAGTCGCTCTGGCCCTCCTCGTCGCGGTACCGCTGTGCGGCGAGTTCGGCGAGTTCCTCGTACCCGGAGAGGATGGAGTGACGCGTCCCCGGGTGGGACTCCTCCATCCCCAGGAGGAGTTTCTGAATCTCGCCCCGGTAGGCCTCGCTCGCGTGCGGACACTCAGTGATGTGCGCCGGGAGGTCCATGAGGTGTGCGTAGAGCGCGACTTCCTTCTCCGGGACGTCCCGGAGGGGTTTCGCGCGCGGGACGAATCGGTCGCTCTCGGCGCGCGCGGGAACGGCCCTAGCGAGGCGTCGAAGTGTTTGGCCATCTGTTTCACGTCCCCGGAGAAGAAGTTCATCAGCGCGGTCTGGGCCTCGTCGTCGAGGTTGTGGCCGGTGAGGAGTTTGTCCGCACCCAACTCGTCGGCGTGCCGTTCGAGGACGTCCCGCCGGAAGACGCCGCAGTACGCACACGGGGCCATCCCCTCGGGGTCGTCCTCGACGACCCGGTCCATCCGGAGGCCGAACTCCTCCTCGTAGGTGACGACTTCGTGTCTGATGCCCAACTCTTCGGTGAGTTCCTCGCTCGCGTCGAGGGAGGCGTCGCGGTACCCCTCGATACCCTCGTGAATCGAGAGCGCGACGAGTTCGACCCGGGGGTCCTTCCCGAACGTCTCCGCGAGGATGTGGGTGAGTACGACGCTGTCCTTCCCGCCCGAAAGGCCGACGACCCACGCCTCGGGGTCGTCGGGCGTCGCCGCCGCCGAGAGCAGACCGTCCTCGCGGATGCGGCGGCGGACGCGCTTTTCGACCGAGACGCAGAAGTGGGTCTCACAGAGGTGTAACCCCGAGTAGGCCGCGTGCATGACCGCCTCGCGACCGCACTTGTCGCACTCCATCACTCCCGCCTTGCCCGGCGGCGCTCATGACGGTTTCGTCTGCCGCCACTGGGGTCGGTCGGCCTCACGCGGCACCGGAAACGGGAGTCGGCGAACGGGTCGCGTTCTCGGGCGGGGTCTCACTAGCGGGCGGCACCCAGTCCGGACGGCTGACGTTCGGGTCGTCGACGAAGTCGTACGTCGCTCGGACCGAGACGGTGACGTTCGACCCCCGCTCGACCCACCGGGCGTCGACGACGTGGACGACGCCGTCGGGGGCGACGACCGCCGTCGCTCGGTACCCCGTTTTGGCCGGGTCGGGCGACCCCGACAGCGACACCTGGTAGCGGACGGTCCCGCGCGTGTCGCTGTGTGCGCGCACCGAACTCTCGTTGGCGTGGAGCAGGCGGGAGAGGGCCGCCTCGGCGTGGCCAGCGTAGTGGTCGCGCGCCTCCATCGACCGACGACGGGCCCGGTCGTAGCGGACGTACCGCCGGTCGCCGTCGGCGTACGCCGGTCGAGGAGCGAAGTAACCCGGGTCGGTGACGGCGACGCCCGTCGTCTCGACGTCGACGCGGAAGACGGTCGCGCTCCGGATGCGGTGGACGGTCCGGACGCGTGCGACTTCCTCGTCCGACCGCTCCGTGTAGGTCACGCGCCAGACGTACGACCGGCCGTCGACCCTGCGGGCGTGTGCCTCGGCGAGGACGTCCGGACTCGTCACGCCCTCCGCCGTGAGGCCGGGAGCGAGCGTGGAGTCGGTCGCGTCGTCGCGGTCGTTCGCACTCCCGTCCGGTGGACCGGTCCCGAACGGATCGACGTCCCCGAACCCCTCGGCTTCTCCGGTGTCGGAAGCGGTGCTCGGTCGGTCCCTATCGCCGACCGACTCGGCCGCGGACCCGTCGCCGACGCCGACGAATCCGATGCCTCCGGTGACGAGGAGCGCGGCGACGAGCACCAGTCCCACCACGGCGACGACCAGCGCGTAGTGTCCATTCCCGTCGTCGCCCCGGAGCCGCGTCCACGACGTTGCTGGCGCGTCGGGAGGTCGTGCTGGCTCGTCGGGAGTCGGTTCCGGCTCGATAGCCTCGATACCGTCCCCCAGATGTCGACGGAAGACGGCGTCCGCCTCGGCGCGGTCGAGGCCGTAGAGCGCGAGGTCGGAGAGCGAGCGGGCGTCGTAGACGCGGGCATCGAAAGCGGCCGCGAGCGCCTCCGCTCTCGCGTCGGGGACGGGTGAGACGACGATGTCGACCGCGTTCGCGTCGGCGGCGTCCGTGTCGATAGTTTCCCCAGCGGTCGTTGGTCCGCCACCACCGCCCTCACGGGTATGACCACCGGGACGCAGTCGTGTACGGACGGCGCGCCCCAGTGGCGCGAAAACGGACCGTCGCTCCGGGAGCAGTACCGTCGTCGCCCTGTCCTCACACGTGCAGACGATACGCGTGCCCGAGTCGGCGGTTTCGACGCGCGTCTCGTAGCCCCGGGCGGCCCAGAGGTCCGCGACGAACGCGGCCAGCGCCGATGGAGAGAGCCCTGCGAGCGTGCGCGCGAACGTCTCCGAGGAGGGGTCTCGCACGGGAGACGCTACGAACCACGGGGTGTCAACTGTTTTCCTCTCTCATCCCAGGTGCGAAAACCGTTTCCGGTTCCTCTCCCGAGTGGGGGTAATGGACCGAGACGTCGCTCTCGACTACGTGCAGCGGATACTCGAAACGGTCGAGACCGGGGAGATGCCCGTTCCCGTCCGCGAAGTGTGGGTGTACGGCGACGTCGCCCTCGGTCTCGACCCCGTCGACCGGCTCGACGTCTACGTCACGAAGGACATGCTCATGCGCGGTGACCGCTCCGCGGGGGAGCGGTTCGAGACCGAGTACGGCGTCAAGGGCGTCGGCTCCTCGGTCAGGGCGTCGTGGGCGGAGGGCTTCCCGGAGTTCCTCCGGACGAACGACAACGGCTACGCCGCACCCGAGAAGTGTCTCGCCGCGCATCTTCTGAGAGAGGTCGACGACGAGGTCCACCTCGAAGTGTGCAACGCGAGCTTCGACCAGAACGTCACCCAGCGGATGAAGGGCGCGGTGGCCCGGGAGGCGTACGAGGAAATCCTCGACCCGCGTGGGGTTCAACTGTGGGTCGACGGGACGCGCGACGAGGAGGCGCTGTCCCGTCTGAGAGAGGGGAGCCTCGCGTTCCCGACGCTCTCGGCGGCGCTAGAGATGCTCGGACTCGACGAGGAAGCGGCGGAAGAGGCGGCGGACGTACTCAGGGAGTACCGCGCGACCCAGTCGGGAACGACTGTCCGCGGGGACGTCGTCTGAGTTCGAGATTCGAACCGTCACTCGCGCGTCCCGTCGTCAGCACCGTCGCCGTATCGTTCGCTCGCACGTTCGCGGGCGTACGCTTCCGCGTCCGCCCGGTTCATCTCAGTCCGTCCGCGGGTCTCCCCCTGAACGAGCAGATACAGAACGAGCGGCGCGCCGACGACGAGGGCGAGAGCGAAGATGAGGGCGGCTTCGGCCACGGGAGCAGATTCCGCCGCGGGGGGTGTATGTCTTGTTCACACCGACCGAGCGACGAGTTTTTCATCGAGCCGACACGAGTTCGGGAGGATGAGCCCTCCAGCACATCACGACGACGGATCGGGCTGTCCGAAGTGCGGCCACACCGAGACCGAGGTCGACGACATCGCGACGTCCGGAACCGGACTCTCGAAGATGTTCGACATCCAGAACCGAACGTTCACGGTCGTCTCGTGTACGAACTGCGGCTACTCCGAACTCTACCGAGGACAGTCGGGCGGGAACCTCGTCGACCTCTTCTTGGGCTGAGGTCGGCCCCCCGTCAGTCGTCGACTCGAACGTCGACGTCGACGCCGACCGGCGTCGGCCGAGCGATGGTGTCGAGGACGGGGTTCCGCCGCTCCGTCTCGCGCCGCCACGCTTCGAGTTCCTTCGCCGTGGCGGTGGTCTCGACCTCGACCGAGACGCGGATGCGGCCGTAGCCCGCGCGAGTCCCCTCTCCGGTCAGGTACGTCGTCGTGTCTAGGTCGCCCGACGCCGAGACGGCCCGGATGGTCAGATCGAGATCCATCTCCCGCGCCACGTAGCTCCCGGTCACGTTGAAACACCCGGCCAGCGACCCGAGGAGGAACTCGACGGGCGTCGGTCCGTGGTTCGCACCGCCCGAAGACTCGGGCGCGTCGATCTCGACCGCGAGGTCGCGAACGGTCACCGTCGCGGCCTTCGGCCCGGTACAGTCGGCCGCAACCTCGTACGTCTTCACCGCAGGGGTCCCAACCATGACAGTAGATCGCCACTTGACGGCTTAACGTTGGTTGCTAGCTGACACCGTCGGAGAAACTCTCGAACGCCGTGCAGTCCGGGACACGGCCGACGACCACGTCGAACGGTACCACCTCGGCGCGGCGGTACTCCTCGGCGCTCATCTGCTCGGCGACCGTCCGTCCCATCGCACGCCACTCGCGCCGAAGGTCGTCGTACGCGACGTCCGTGAGCGCCCGGCGGAGTTCAGTCCCGTGGGTATCGAGCCCCTCGCCGGTGGCCTTCCGCTTCGCGTCCTCGACGTCGACGGCGTCGTAGGGTGGTTCGACGCGTTTGTCGTGGTGGTATCGCTCGGTTCGGACGTCGCCGAGGCCGGCCGTGGCGAACAGTTCGGGGAGGTGGTCGCCGAGGGCGACGTCGGTCTCGACCCCCTCGAGATACGCCTCTCGAACCCGTCGTTCGAGTTCGACCTCCCGTTCGACGGTCGAGTCGACGCCGACGGCGGCGTTGTCGGGTTCGACCGCGGCCACCCGGTTCGAGGAGACGCGGGCGAACTCACGGAGCGCGTGTTCGGGGACAGGGAGGTTCACGAGCAGCGCCTGGCAGACCACGAGGTCGAACGAGTCGTTCGCGAACGGGAGTCGCGTGGCGTCGCCGACGACCACCGGGAGGTCGGTCTCCGCGCGTGCGACGTCGAGCAACCGCGGGTCGGCGTCGAGACAGACGACCGCTCCGCCCGACTCCTCGGCGAGGACGCGCGAGAGTTCGCCCGTCCCCGCGCCGACGTCGAGAATTCGCTCGCATTCGGGGAGTTCCAGCGGTGAAAGCGCCGCACGCGACCCGTCCCACATCCCCTCGCGCGTCCGTCTGAGGTAGTCGGCGGTGAACCTGCGCACAGGTCGCGTACTCGGTCGGCGGGGAAAACCGCGTTGGGTCCAGTGGGGCGAACTCAGTGTCAGGCCTCGTCCGCGAGTTCTCGCACGCGCGAGATGTTCCACGCGAACCCCTTGTCCTCCCCGTTCGGCGTCTCCAAGACGAACGGGACGTCCGCGAGGTCCGGGTGAGTGACGATGCGGCGCATCCCCTCGACGCCGATTTCTCCCTCGCCGATGTGAGCGTGTTCGTCCTTGTTGGTCCCGCAGGCGTGTTTGGAGTCGTTGAGGTGGATGCACTGGAGGTGTTCCAGCCCCACCACGTCGTCGAACTCCGTCACGACCGAGTCGACGGCCTCGGCGGTCGAGAGGTCGTAGCCCGCCGCGAAGGCGTGGGCGGTGTCGACGCAGACGTCGAGGTCCTGTGCGGACTCTTCGAGCACGTACGCGAGGTGTGCGAAGTCGCCGCCGAGTTTCGTTCCCGACCCGGCGTCGCTCTCGATGAGCACCGTGACGTCGTCGGGAATCGAGAGGTCGTCGAGGACGCTCACGGCGTTGTCGAGGCCCTGTTCGACGCCCGCTCCCGTGTGCGCGCCGAGGTGGACGTTGACGTACTCGATGTCGAGGAAGGAAGCGGCGTCGACCTCCTTCTGCATCGAGTCGAGCGACTTCTGGCGGAGGCCGTCCTTGGGAGTGCAGAGGTTCACGAGGTACGACGAGTGGATGACCCAGGGGCCGACGCCGTTCTCCTCGGAGAGCGTTCGGAACTGATCGGCCTCGTCGTCAGCGATGTTCGGGTCCTGCCAGACTTGCGGGGAGTGCGTGAATATCTGCCCGCAGTTGCCGCCGTCGTCGAGAAGCAAGTCCACTGCGTTGAACACGCCGCCAGCGATAGATTCGTGTGCGCCTACTCGCATGTGGTGGGGCAAGAGGCAGGGGGAGAAAGGCGCTTCGGAGCGTCGGCGCGGCGCTTACGAACGAGCCCTGGACCGCCGGCGGACCCACTCGTCGGTCGCGTACTTCTCGTCCGCACGCTCGCGCGCACGCGAGAGTTCGTCGTCCGTCCACGACCCCTCGCTCGCGTCGCACCACGTCGCGAGCGTCTCCTCGAACGCCGCGACGGTCTCCTCGCGCGAGGCGTCGGTGTGTTCGTCGAGCCCGGTGACCCGTTCGGCGAACTCCTCGCTCGTCACCGCCGGGTCAGCAAACGTCGCGAGGTGCCTGTCGGGACGGGTCGAAAAGGTGATCGAACCGTGCTGGACGACGGCGTCGCGCTGGCGGTACTGGGCGTTCCCGCTCACCTTTCGACTCGTCCCCGAGACGACGAGGTCGTGCGCGGGGTTCAGCGCCCGGAGGTAACACGCCGGTTCGTACAGCGCCGGGACCTCGCTGTCGACGAATTCGACGGGGACACCGAGCGATTCGAACGCGTCGAGGACGGGGGCCAGCAGGTAGTGATAACAGTCCATGAGGCTCCCCGGGAGTTCCTCGCGCGGGGCCGTGATGGAGTAGGAGATGTCGCCGAACGAGTCGTGGTAGATGCCGCCGCCGCCGGTCGGCCGGCGGGTGACGTCGACGCCCTCCGCCGCGCACCACTCCCAGTCGACCGTGTCGGGCTCTTGGTGGTAGCCGAGCGAGAGGCACGACGGGTCCCAGCGGTAGAGTCGAACGGTCCGCGGACCCCCGGCTGCGGCCGTCTCCGCGGCGATTTCGTCGAGCGCCATCTGCATCGGTCCCGGTCGGGACTCCTCGCGAATGAGCCGCCACTCGCCGGTGGGCGGAGGTGTCTCGTCCATGGCGGGAGACTGGACCGACGGAGGCAAAGCGGTTGTGCCTCCCGGTCCCGAGCGCGACCGTTTCCCGCTGTCGACCGGAGCACACGGCGGGAGACAGACGAACGGACCACCCGCGCGACTCTCAGCCGTGAGACACCGTCACGAACACAAGGTTATATCGTCGGGCGTATACGTTCACCTGAGCCACACGGGTGGCGGGAGTACAATCCATGGATCTCGATCAATTCATCAGCGAGAACGCACCGCAGGAAGGCGGCGACGGCTTCCAACTGGAGAACTCGAAACTGCTCGACGTCTCACTCGATGGGAGCGTCATGGCCAAGGCCGGCGCGATGGTCGCGTACACGGGCGACATCTCGTTCGAGCGGAAGACCGAAGGCGGCATCTCGGGGCTGCTGAAGAAGAAGGTGACCGGCGAGGGAAGCGTCATGATGCAGGCCTCGGGGACCGGCCACCTGTATCTCGCCGACCAAGGCAAGGAGGTGCAGGTGCTCGAACTCGACGCGGGCGAGGAGATCAGCGTCAACGGGAACGACATCCTCGCGTTCGAGAGCGACGTCGACTGGGACATCAAGATGATGGACAGCATCGCCGGGACCTCGACCGGCGGTCTGTTCAACGTCTACCTCAAAGGGCCGGGGCAGGTAGCCATCACGACCCACGGCAAGCCCATCGTCGTGCCGACCCCCGTGCGGACGGACCCGCAGGCGACCGTCGCGTGGAGCGGCAACGTCTCTCCGGGGACGAAACGGGACCTCAACCTCAAGAGCTTCATCGGGAGGTCCTCGGGCGAGACGTTCCAACTCGACTTCTCACAAGAGGGTGGATTCGTCATCATCCAGCCGTTCGAGGAGCGAAACCCGGTCCAGTAAACGAAGCCCTCGATTTTTTTCGTCGTTCAGGACCGTGTGGGGATACGCCGCCACCACCGGGTCATACGCCGTCTCCGTTCTCGAATCCGACCGACACGTGGGTCCCGTCGCAGAACGGCTTGTCCGCCGACGCGCCGGACCGACAGAGCGCAGTTGCGGTGCGTCGTTCGACCGCGTCAGTATTATCGAGCAATGAGGCGTGAACTGTCGGTCATTTGTTCGTAAAGGAGAAGTCGATCGACGAACCTGTGAGGTCGATATCGAGCGCACCCATCCCGGCCCGCCAATCGAATGCACCGCTCGGACCGTCTTGGACATCGACCGCGACTTGGAACTCGTCTGGAGGTTCTCGCATATCTGCCGTCGACGAGTCGCGCACCCCAGTACAGCGAAACGGCCTCCCATCACCTGCCGAAAGCTCGATAGTGGTCGAGAACACCGCCGGTTCTCCCGAGAGAGGCAGTATTTCGTGTGGGGCGTCCGCTGGTGGTCGTGCGGTAACGTCCTCTGGAAGTCGAGTGACTGTGATTTGGCTGGTCAGAGTCTCGGACGTGGAATTAATTAGCACGAAATCCGTTGGGTCTGCTTCGACGATTGCGGTACCGTCCGTGAACGGTGTCGTGTGACAGATTCGTGTAGATTCAGCCATCTCTCGTCCCGTGCAACCGGTCACGAGAGCGGTACCAGCGGCGGCACGGACGAAGCGTCGCCGTTTCACACCTAAATGTATTCTGAATAATATTAAAAATGATCCCTTCGAGCCACTAACGCCACTGAACGTATCAGCTGTCTGCTGGAGAAGTTCGGTGAAGCGGACGGTACTCCTCTCTTCATCCGCCGGTCAGAGCGGGTCATTTTCACGAGAGCCGTGCTCTGAGCGACGACCGGTGAACTGTGTCCGCGGGGTGCACGGTAGGACACGGCGGGAGTTCAGTTGTGTACGCTTCCAAACGGCCACGTTCTGGCTCGGCTTCGAAAGGTTTCGTATAGCAGTATAGGATACATCGCATCCGGTACCGGCTCTCGGGGCCACTCCGAGATTCGACCCGAAACTCGGTCCTACCGGTAACACGCGGGGCTTTTACCGCGTGCTCGCTCATCCTCAGGTATGGTGCGGAACGTTGCCCCCTTGATGACCGAACTCGAACCCGAGGACTTCTATCTGCTCTCGGGCGTCGAGCAGGGGATGCGCTTCTCCGAGTGGGTCAACCGGGACAAACTCCCCGCTCTCGCCAACCTCACGGCCGAGAACGTCGACTACCGGCTCGACCGGTGTATGAGTCGCGACCTCGTCCAGCGGAAGACCATCCAGTACGAGGGGTACCAACTCACCTTCGAGGGGTACGACGCCCTGGCGCTGCGGACGTTCGCCCAGCGCGACACCGTCGATGGCGTGGGCGCCCCTCTGGGGGTCGGCAAGGAGAGCGACGTCCTGGAGGTACAGTCGTACAAACCGCTCGCGCTGAAGTTCCACCGGGAGGGGTACACGAACTTCCGGGAGGTGAACAAAGAGCGCGAGTACACGGCCGACCACCACCACGTCTCGTGGCTCTACACCGCGCGGAAGGCCGCCGAGCGCGAGTACGAGACGCTCACCGACCTCTACCCCGACGTAGCGGTCCCCAGGCCGGTCGACCACAACCGTCACGCCATCGTGATGGAGAAGTTCGCGGGCGTCGAACTCGGCCGAGCGAAACTCGACCCCTCCCAGGCGGTGGGCGTCCTCGACCTCGTCCTCCGGGAGTTACAGAAGGCGTACGAGGCGGGCTACGTCCACGCGGACATGTCCGAGTACAACGTCGCCGTGAGCGAGGAGGGGATCACGGTGTTCGACTGGCCGCAGGCCGTCGCGACCGACCACGACAACGCGCGCGAACTCCTCGAACGCGACGTCCGGAACGTCGCCGGCTACTTTCGGCGGAAATACCCGCGCCCCGTGCCTGACGTCGACGTCGGGCGGGTGACGGATCGGATCGTCGACGGCACGTTCGAGTCGGTCCGCGACGACTGAGGCTCACATCGCCGTTTCTCGGGAGTGTTGACCGGTCACGACCGGGGCGTCTCGCGGTGCGTATAAACTGAATACCGCGATACAAAATGTCCAGAACCCGTCGTACGAGGGTGGCGACGCGTGCCGCGAGCGACGCTCTCGACGGGGCAGCGATTTTTTGTCCTCCGACCGGGTGGTACGACCCATGACGCAGCAGAAGGAGACGTGCGGGACCCGGGTAGGGGAAGTCAAGCGTATTCATATCGCTCCGGAGACGGGTGGCGGTCCGGAATCGCGGGAATCAGTCAGCGCTGTCGCGGGCCGGGGTCTCGAAGGGGACCGATACTTCAGCGGCGACGGTCTCTACAACGAGCGGGACGACCTCGAACCGAGCGACGTCACGCTCATCGAAGCCGAGGCGCTGAGCGCCGCCGCGGAGGACTACGGCGTGGAGTTCGACCCCGGCGCACACCGTCGGAACATCACGACGCAGGGCGTCGCACTCAACCACCTCGTCGGAGAGCGTTTCCGCGTCGGGGAGGCGGTGTTCGAGGGGACGGGTCTCTGTGAACCCTGTGGCTACATGCAGTCCCTCGCGGACCAACCGGACGCGGTGACGTCGCTCAAACACCGTGGCGGACTCGACGCGCGTATCGTCGAATCGGGGACCGTCAGCGTCGACGACGACGTCGTCTGGTGAGCGAATCCCCTGGACCAGGAGCGACACCACAGCCACCCCGGGTTAGAACGCGTTCGGCAACGTCGGAGGCGTCGAGGGACGTCGGCACCACGTCAGTCGTGCTCGCTCTCCACGCGGTCGGCGTACTCTAGTAGGTCCTCCGCGAGCGTGCGCGCCTGCGCGGGGGAGAGTTCAAGCCGGTCGACGTGTGGTGTCACCCCCGCTAACTGGGTCCCGTCGAGTTCGACGCTGAGCCTGACGACGTCCGCCCCCTCCTCGTGGTCCTCGGGCGCGTCGACGTCGACGACGGCCGGTGCCTCGTCGGTCCAGTCGATACCGTACGCGCTCGCGTCGACGAAATCCAGCGTCGTGTACGCCGTGACGTCGAGCAGGCGGCGACGCATCTCAGTCGTCCGCCGAGATGGGGTTGCCGTGTGCGTCGGTCGGAGCCGGGCTCTGCCCGTCGTCGAACGGGTACCACGACTGCTTCGCGTCGGTCAGACAGGGGTCGACGTAGTCGGTCTCCTCGGGTTCGGCGAACTCGACGAGCGCCTCCTCGCCGGTCGACTCGACCCACTGCCGGAAGGTCTGTCCCTCCTCGCGGTGGGCCGCGAAGGCTTCGAGCAGGTTTCGAAGCAGGCCCGGAACCTCGTCGGCGGGCACGCGCTGGCGGATCCACTCGACGAACGAGGGTTCGGCGCCGATGCCGCCGCCGACGCCGACGTCGAGCGCCTCGACCATCTGACCGTTCTTCCGGGCGCGCATCCCCTGGAAGCCGATGTCGGCGGTCATCGCCTGTCCGCAGTCGGCCGTACAGCCGGAGTAGTGCATCTTGACCTGGGAGACGTCGTCGGGGAGTTCGACGTTCGCGCGCAGCCAGCGAAGCATGACCGCCATCCGCGCCTTCGTCTCCGTCAGCGCCAGCGAGCAGAACTCCGTCCCCGTACAGGCCATGGACCCGCGGGTGAAGAGACTCGGGTCGGGGCTGTGCGTGTCGAGCAGGTCGGCGTCCAGCAGCGCGTCGAGTTCCGACTCCGGAACGTCCATCACGAGCGGGTTCTGCCGCCGGGTGAGCCGCACGGCACCGGAGCCGTGGTCGTCCGCGAGATCGGCCAGTTCGATCGTCTCCTCGGCGGTCAGCCGACCCACTGGGACCGACAGGCCGACGTAGTATCGGCCGTCCGTCTGCTCGTGGACGCCGACGTGGTCGTGTTTGCCCGCCTCGTCGGGCCTGCCGGCGTTGTACGTGTACTCCTCGCGGAGGTTCCGTCCCTCGCTCAGCAACTCGAAATCGACGTACTCCTCCTGCAGGAGCGAGCGAATGTCCTCGGTACCCCACTCGTCGACGAAGAAGCGACTCCGGTTCTTCTGGCGGTTCTCCCGGTTGCCGTGCTCGTAGTAGAGTTCGACGAACCCCCGGACGACGTCGTACGCACGGGAGGGTTCGACGAAGACGTCGAGGCTACGGGCCCGCCGCGGCTGCCGACCGCCCAGTCCGCCGCCGACGCGAACGTTGAACCCACGGACCGCTTCGCCATCGACCGTCTTCTCGGCGGGTTCGAGGCCGATGCCGTTGATCGAGTCCTGCGCACACCCCTCGCGACAGCCCGTGACGCTGATGTTGAACTTCCGGGGCATGTTGGCGAGCGCGTCGTCGCCGCGGAGTTTCTCGGAGAGTTCGTCCAGAACGGGCTGTGAGTCGACGAACTCGTGTTCGTCCCGACCGGCGACCGGACAGCCCGAGATGTTGCGCATCGTGTCGCCGCCCGCGGAGCGGGAGGTGACGCCGACGGCTTCGAGTTTCTCCCAGATAGCCGGGATGTCTTCCAGTTTGAGCCAGTGTAACTGGACGGACTGCCTCGTCGTGAGGTCGATCCAGGCGTCGCCGAACTCGGGGTTCCGTACGGGGCCGACGGCGTAGTCGCGGGCGACCTCGCCAATGGCGCGCAACTGACCCGGTTCGAGCACGCCGTTCGTGTTGGCCAGGCGCATCATGAAGTAACTCTCCTGGCCCGAGCGGTGGTGGAACACCCCCCAGAACTTGAACCGCGAGAACCACATGTCGCGCTCGTCCTCGGGGATGGAGTCCCACCCCTTCTCGGCGAACTCGATGAGCTTCTCACGGACCTCGTCGCCGTACATCTCCTCCTTCCACGCCTCTTTCTCGTTCGCCATCCGAGTCAGACACCCCCCATCAGACCGAACGGGAACTCAATTTCGAACATGGTTTCGGATTGATTCGTTTGCATGGTCAGAAGTTTTCATAGCGGCATAAAGTAGTTCTCATTTAACAAATACGGAATTTCGAGGGGAGAAGCAGACGGACACAAACTCGGGTCCGAAGAGGCAGTATATTTCATACACGATGGGACGAATTTATCTTCGGCGAGCGAGGGCGACGACAACTGGACGATATCGAAGTTCGTCGACGACCGACGCTGCCCACTCTCCATCGCGTGTACGTATGCGAACGCACATGTGTGTATTTATTTGACTCAGGAGAACAAATAATCCATATCGAAAGGCCTATAGTGAGATTTATTAAAATGTTGGGCAGGAACCACCGAGCAATGGGAGCGTACACACACGGTCACGACGTCCCGGCGAACGCGGCAGGCGGGACGGCGTTCGCGAGCGGATCGAACGGACGACCAGGGTATCCCGTGGCGGGGCGGAGCGGCCGATGAGCGAGTGGACGCCGACGACGTGTATGCGGTGTGCGGTCGGCTGTGGACACCTCCAGCAGGGCGTCGACAGCGGCTACGGGCTCGACACCGTCCGCGGCGACGCGAACCACCCCGTCAACCGGGGACTCGCGTGCCAGCGCGGCGTTCGCGAGACCGCCGACCCCGACGGCGAGTGGCTCACCCGGCCGCTCGTCCGGGAGGGCGGCGAACTCGTGGCAACGAGTTGGGACACGGCGCTCGACATCGTCGTCACGCGGTTCGACGAGGCGCTTCGCGAGGGAAGCGACAACGTCGCCGTCCTGGGAAGCGGTCAGCAGACGAACGAGGCCGCCTACGCGCTGGGAAAACTCGCCCGTGGCGGGTTCGGCACCCGCTACTACGACGCGAACACGACGCTGTGTATGGCGTCGGCGGTCACCGCCTACTACCAGGCGTTCGGCAGCGACGCGCCCCCACCGACGTACGACGACATCCCCGACGCGGAGACGCATCTGATCTGGGGCGCGAACCCGGCGGCCGCCCACCCCGTGATGTACCGATGGATCGTCGACTCGGCCGAAGACGGGACGCTGATGGTCGTCGACCCCGTCGAGAGCGAGACCGTCGACGACGCCGACTGTCACGTCCAGCCCGAACCCGGCACCGACCTCGCGCTGGCGCGGGCCGTCCTCGCGTCGGTCGTCGACGCCGGGGCCGTCGACGAGGCGTTCGTCGACAGGTACACGTCGAGGTTCGACGACCTCCTCGCCGACCTCCCGTCGGTGGAGGCGGCCGCCGCCGCCGCCGGCGTCCCGGTCGAAACCGTCGAACGCGTCGCGGAGGCGCTCGCCGACCCGACGCTCGTGTACTGGGGAATGGGCGTCAACCAGTCGGTGCAGGGCACCGCGACGGCACGGGCACTCATCGACCTCTGTCTGGCGACGGGCAATCTCGGACCCGGCACCGGCCCGTTCTCGTTGACGGGACAGGCCAACTCGATGGGGACGCGGGTCTGTTCGTCGAAGGGGACCTGGCCCGGTCACCGAGACTTCGAAGACCCCGACCACCGTCGGACCGTCGCCGAGACGTGGGGGGTCCCCGTCGAACGCCTCCCCGACGACCCCGGTCCCGGTCCCGTCGGCATCGTCGACGCCATCGCCGACGGGGACGTCGACGCGTGCTGGGCGGTCGCGACCAACCCGGTCGCCGGGATGCCCGACGCCGACCGCGTCCGGGACGCGCTCTCGGACGCGTTCCTCGTCGTCCAGGACACCTTCCGGACCGAGACCTGCGGGGTGGCCGACGTGGTCCTTCCGGCGGCGACGTGGGGCGAGTCCGAAGGGACGGTGATGAACATGGAGCGGACGGTTTCGCGGGTCCGTGCGGCCACCGACGTCCCGCCGAAGATCAGACAGGACATCGACATCGTCGCGACGGTCGGCCGTCGGCTCGAACCGGCACTGTTCGACGGTCCACGGATCGACCCTCGGGAGGTGTTCGACGAACTCCGCGCACTGACGGCCGGGACGCCCGCGGACCTCTCGGGCATCTCCTACGACCGCCTCGACGCCGAGTACGCGGTCCGCTGGCCGGCCCCCGAACCGAGGGGGCAGGGGGGGTATCGGTACTACGCTTCCGAAGGCGACGGCTGGGACTTCCCGACGCCGTCGGGTCGAGCGCGGTTCTCGACGGGGGGACACGGCGGACTCGCCGAACCGACCGACGAGGAGTACCCGCTCACGCTGACGACCGGCCGTCGGCCCGGCGCGTACAACACCGGCGTCAGAAGCCGAGGAGGCGAGACCGACGAGTTCCCGGTCGCGCGCGTCCACCCCGAGACGACGCTCGAACACATCGAGGCGCTGGACCGCGGCCGGACCGTCGTCGCTTCGCGGCGCGCGTCGGTCACGGTGCGGGTCCAACCGGACGACGGCGTCCCGACGGGGATGATCTGGCTCCCCATCCACCACCCGGCGGTCAACGCGCTCACCCTCCCGGTCGTCGACCCCGAATCCGACGAGCCCAACCTCAAGCAGTGCGCGGTCGACGTGCGGGCACCCCATCCCGAGAACCCGCTCACCTACCAGGGAATCGCGAGTTCCGACGACGTCGCGCCGGCGGGCGACGACTGAGACGGTCCGTCGTGACTGTCGTACCGTTCGATTCACGGCGGCGTGCGGTCGGTGCCGGAACGACCGACAGCGCGTTCCCGTGACGCCCGGGCGGACCGTCGACCGTGCGTCGTGACTAATGCATATAATCGAATTAGAGGACGGTTATCGACATTATAACAACAGCTATTATTCTGGGTAGCAGCATCAGAGCAAGCGCGGAACCGGGCCACGAACGATGGACGAAGAGAACGACGAACGAGCGTGGCGGAAGCCACCGTTCGAAGACGAGAATGACTGACTGGAAACCAACGACGTGTATGCGGTGTGCGGTCGGCTGTGGCTATCTCCAGCGAGGGGCGGCCGAAGAGCGCGGCGTCGCGGACGTGTGTGGCAACGCCGAACACCCGACGAACGAGGGGCTCAAGTGTCGACGCGGCGTCCGAGAGACGGTCGCTCCCGACGGCAATCGCCTGACCGAACCGCTGATACGCCGTGGAGAGACGCTCCAGCCGACGGACTGGGACACGGCACTCGGCGTCGTGACCACGCGGCTCATCGAGGCGCTCCGCAAGGGAAACGACAGCGTCGCGGTGCTGGGAAGCGGCCAGCAGACGAACGAGGCCGCTTACGCCCTCGGCAAGGTCGCTCGCGGCGGGTTCGGCACCCGCTACTACGACGCGAACACGACGCTGTGTATGGCGTCGGCAGTCACCGCCTACTACCAGGCGTTCGGCAGCGACGCGCCCCCGCCGACGTACGACGACATCCCCGGCGCCGACACCCACGTCGTGTGGGGCGCGAACCCGGCGGCCGCCCACCCCGTGATGCACCGATGGATCACGGACAGCGCGGGCGACGAGAGCGGTCGACTGGTGGTCGTCGACCCCGTCGAGACCATGACGGCCTCGGCCGCCGACTGTCACGTCCAGCCCGAACCCGGCACCGACCTCGCGCTGGCGCGGGCCGTCCTCGCGGCGGTCGTCGACGCCGGAGCCGTCGACGAGGCGTTCGTCGACGCACACACCGACGGTTTCGAGGAGATGGTCGAGTCCCTGCCGTCGATGGAGGCGGCGGCCGCGACGGCGGGGGTACCTGTCGAGCAGGTCGAAGAACTGGCCGCGGCGCTCGCCGACCCGACGATACTGTACTGGGGGATGGGCGTCAACCAGAGCATTCAGGGCACTGCAACGGCGCGTGCGCTCATCGACCTCTGTCTGGCGACGGGCAATCTCGGACCCGGCACCGGCCCGTTCTCGCTGACGGGGCAGGCCAACTCGATGGGGAACCGCGTGTGCGCCTCGAAAGGGACCTGGCCCGGTCACCGGGAGTTCACCGAGATGGCGAACCGGGAGGCGGTCGCGGCGGCGTGGGACGTGCCACTGGGTCGCCTCCCGGAGTCTCCGGGACCCGGCTTCGTCCGCATCGTCGACGAACTCGCCCGGGGCAACATCGACGTCTGTTGGACGGTCGCAACGAACCCCGTCGCCGGGATGCCCGACGCCAGTCACGTCAAGAGCGCGCTCGACGACACGTTCCTCGTCGTCCAGGACGCGTTCCACTCGGACACCGTCGCGTCCGCCGACGTCGTCCTCCCGGCGGCGACCTGGGGTGAGTCTGAGGGCACAGCGACGAACATGGAGCGCCGGGTCTCCCGGGTCACGGCTGCGACGGACCCGCCCGCGGCCGTCCGGCAGGACGTCGATATCATCGCGGCCATCGGGAACCGGATCGACCCCGGCCTGTTCGACGCGCCGCCCGTGTCTCCCGAATCGATCTTCGACGAGATACGCGAACTCACCGCCGGGACGACGGCGGACCTCTCCGGCATCACGTACGACCGACTGGCCGACGAACTCGCAGTCCGCTGGCCGGCACCGGACGCGGAGAGCGAGGGCGGCTACCGGTACTACGACGACGGGGAGTGGTCGTTCTCCACCGACTCGGGGCGGGCACGGTTCTCCACAGTCACCCACAGCAGCGTCCCCGAACCGATCGACGACGAGTACCCGCTCACGCTGACGACCGGTCGACTCTCCAACGTGTACAACACGGGCGTCCGGACACGCGACAGCGAGGACGGGGACGAACACCCACCGACCGCGCGGATGCATCCGGAGACCATCGCGAACCACCTGGACGTGCTCGACCGCGGCCAGACCGTGATCGAGTCCCGCCGATCCAGCGTGACGGTCGACGTCGCACCCAACGACGGCGTTCCGCCCGGCGTCATCTGGCTGCCGATTCACAACGCGGCGGCCAACGAACTGACGCTCGCGGAGGTCGACCCCGAGTCGGCCGAACCGAACCTCAAACAGTGCGCCGTCGGACTCCGGGCGCCGAAGGAGTCACGCACAGAAACCGAGCGACTCGTTCTGTCGAAATCGTAAGCCCGGACGGAGACGTTCGCGCGGACCGTCCGCTCGCACGAACCGCCCCGGAACCGTTCGATGACCGAGCGATGGCCGCTTCAGTCCGCGAAATCGTAATAATTGTTAGTTAGAGAGAACGACCGAACGTGTTCGTCCACCACGAACATGAAATGCACCGTGATATTTTATTTCTCCTACCAAACAAAGAAACTAACCGCGTCAAACCGGACTCTGCACACAAGACAAGTAATACGCCCAAATCTACATATTTGTCAATCGTATATCTTATTAACTACCCATCTATATCTCAGAACCGTGTTGAAGTGCAAAAACGGAATAATCGAAGCGCGCATCGTGCAGGAAACGAAACGTCGGCCGGCCGGCGGCCGTTCGAACCGGAACTTCTCGGCCGGTTCGGACGACGATCACGACGTCGCGGCCCGTCCACAGGATGAGAGCCGACGGGCGGGGGGTGTCCAGGGATGAAGAGCCCCATCGAGATGACGAAGTATCGGACGCTGCTGCTCGCGACGGTCGGGTTCAACTTCTCGTTCCTGATCTGGTTCTCCTTCGCTCCCTTCACCGGGCCGATGGCCGAGGAGTTCGGCCTCTCGCTCGCGGAGATCGGGATTCTGGCGAGCGCGGCCATCTGGCTCGCGCCGTTCGGTCGCATCCTGACCGGGTGGCTCTCCGACAAGTTCGGCGCGCCGGTGGTCTTCGCCATCGTGCTCACGTACGTCGGCGTCTTCTCCATCTGGAGCGCCTTCGCCGAGTCGTACACCGTCTTCTTCGTGACGCGGCTCATCGTCGCCACGGCGGGCATCACGTTCGTCATCGGCATCCAGCACGTCTCCGAGTGGTTCGAGGAGGAGGAACTCGGGACCGCCGAGGGCATCTACGCCGGCATCGGGAACGCGGGCGCGGCGGGCGGCGCGCTCATCCTGCCCCGGGTGTTCGGCACGGGGTGGAGCGGGCCGCTGTTCGAGACGAACTGGCGGGCCGCCTTCTTCTACACCGGCGTCGTCGCCATCGGCCTGGCGGTCGTCTACTACGTCTTCGGCGAGGCGGCCAAAGACGAGAAGAAACGCCAGGCGACCGCGGACAACGCGAGCCTCTCGGACTGGCTCCACACCGCGACGAGATACGGCACGGTCGTCCTCGCGTTGGCGTACGTGATGACCTTCGGGCTGGAACTGTCGATGAACGGCTGGCTCGCGACCTACTACCGCGAAGGGTTCAACACGCAGAACCTCGTGTTGGCCTCGACGTTCGCGGCGACGTTCTCGGTGGCCGCCGGCCTCCTGCGGCCGATCGGCGGCTACATGAGCGACCGACTCGCGCGGAAGGAGAAGGACATTCTACCCTTCTTCACCGGCCGGTACCGCGAGCAGTGGACGTTCGTCTCGCTGTGCTTCGTCGTCCTGACGATGTTCGGGATGACTCTCGCGGGACTGAGCGGTCAGGTGATGCTCGCGGTCGCCGCTGGATTCCTCGTCGGGATGGGCTGTGCGTTCGCCGAGGGGGCGATTTTCGCGCAGGTGCCCGCGATGTTCCCGAACAGTTCCGGGGCGGTCGCCGGCGTCGTCGGCGGTATCGGAACCGTCGGGGGCATCGTCTACCCGCTCGTGTACGCCGCGCCGTTTCTGGCGAA
This sequence comes from Salinigranum rubrum, assembly GCF_002906575.1. Lineage (NCBI taxonomy): Archaea > Methanobacteriati > Methanobacteriota > Halobacteria > Halobacteriales > Haloferacaceae > Salinigranum > Salinigranum rubrum. The sequence continues at coordinate 560,065 of NZ_CP026309.1, read as the reverse complement.
CCTCCACATCGGCTACTCGGTGGTCGCCGCCTCGATGATTCCCATCCTCGTCTTAGCCGCGTGGGTGTTCCAGCCACACATCGCCGAACGGGCGACCGACGACGGGTTCGTCTCGGGGACGAACACGGCGGTGGTCACCGACGACTGAGGCTCGCTCCGCGAGAGAGCGACGCGCGACGGACCTTTCCGTTCTCCCGACCGTCGTCGACCCCTGACCGGGTCGACGGCCCCAACCTATATCTTTACTCTCGTTCGAGTGAATAGCATGGCCACCACTCGAACCCGCGGAAAGGTCGCCGTCGTCGGCGTCGGAAGCGTCGGGGCCGCGACGGCGTTCTCGTTGATGAGCAGCGGGGTTGCGAGCGAACTCGTCCTCGTCGACATCGACGAGGAGAAGGCGGAGGGCGAGCGGATGGACCTCAGCCACGGGGCGTACTTCACGCCGCCCGTCGACATCTCGACCGGCGGGTACGAGGACTGCTGGGACGCCGACGTCGTCGTCGTCACGGCGGGGACGAACCAGCGCCCCGGCGAGTCCCGACTCGACCTGCTGGAGCGGAACGCGGGCATCTTCGAGGAGATGATTCCCCAGATAACGGAGGGACTCGCGGACGACAGCGTCCTCCTCGTCGTCACCAACCCGGTGGACGTCCTCTCGTACGTCTCCTGGGAGGTGTCTGACCTGCCCGAAGAGCGGGTCATCGGGTCGGGAACCGTCCTCGACACGTCGCGGTTCAGACACGTCCTGAGCAGGGAGTGCGACGTCGACCCGAAGAACGTCCACGGCTACGTCGTCGGCGAACACGGCGACAGCGAGGTGATGCTGTGGAGTTCGACGAACGTCGCCGGCGTCCCCTACGAGACCTACGCCGCCAGACACTGTGGGGGAGTCTCCGAGGAGGCGAAAGAAGAGGTCGAACGCGAGGTCCGCGAGGCCGCCTACGAGATTATCGAGCGGAAGGGCGCGACGAACTACGCCATCGCGCTGGCCACCACCGAAATCGTCGAGGCCGTCCTCCGCGACGAGAACTCCATCCTCACCGTCTCCACCCTCCTCGGAGGGGAGTACGGCATCGACGACGTGTACGCGAGCGTCCCGTGCGTGGTCAACCGCGACGGGGTCCGGAACGTCGTCGAACACGACCTCCCTGCGGAGGAACGGGAGGCGCTCGAAGACTCCGCGGGCGTCCTCGCCGAGAGCCTCGCTGACCTCGACTACCGCTGAGATCGACTCCCGTTCAGAGACTCACTCCGCGCGGAGGACGAGGACGTGCTGGTGGACCATCGAGGGGACGAACGCGAAGGGGTAGCCGTAGACGTGCAACGACTTCGTCGGGTCGTACCAGATGAGGTCGGCCTTCAGGGTGAGCCCCGTCGACTGGAGCGCCCGGGCGAGGTCCGCCGAGAGGAAGTGAAACGACGACTCGCGGTACATGTCGCCGATGAACACGAGGACGTACGCCCCCGCACGGAGCACCCGCGAGAACGAGTCGAACGACGCGGCCATCTCGGAGAGCCACTCCGCTTTCGACTGTGGGGCGTCGTCGCCGTCGAGGTCGAACCGACCGAGTTTACTCGCTCTCGTTCGGTCGGGGTTGCGCGTCTGTGAGACGGCGTCCATCGACCAGTACGGGACGTCGGTGAGGAGGAGGTCGACGCTCTCGGAGGAGAGGTCACGGACGAGTCGCGAGCAGTCGCCGTGGCGCATCTCCCCCGCCGCTAACGGTCCCTCCCCGCGCGCCGCGCGGTCGGCGTTCTCCCGGTCGAGGACCGTGTGATAGAGGTCGACCCACCGCTGTACCCGCTCGAACCCGACCGCCTCCCGACGGCCGGTGCCCTCGTACTCGGCGAGGCTCGCCCCGAAGAGCGTGCCGCCGACGCCGGCGAAGGGGTCGAACACCAGGTCGCCGGCCTTGCTGAACCGTTCGACGAGGTCCAGGCAGAGCCGAGGCGGCTTCTGTCCCCCGTGTTCGGAACGCAAGTCGTGCTGGAAGTCCGGAGGGTACGACTCGGTGATGACCGACTTGGTGGCGAACTTCCACTCGCGGCCGGTGAGGTCGTTGAGGCGGTTGCGCTCGTCGTAGACGCCGCGGCCGTCGACGACCCGCTGGTGTGGCTTCAGGTCGTCCCGCTCGGCCGGGTCGTCCGTCATTCGCTAGCCTACGACGTGAGGGGGATTAAGCACCACGGGCGGGCCGTTCCTTCGAAGGAACACTTACCGTCTCCGACTCGGAACGGGAGGTATGAGTGATGTGGGAGCGGGGGTGTATCGGTGCCTCCAGCGACACCCGGGAGAGCCGATGACGGCGACCGAGGTGGCGACGACCGTCGGCTGTGTGCGCCGAACGGCACACAAACACCTCTCCCGGTTGGCCGACGAGGCCGACGTCGAGACCAAGAAGGTCGGGTCGCGCGCCCGCGTCTGGTGGCTGTCGCCACCGGACGCCGAGGTGTACGAGCGAATCACGGACGCGTTCTTCGCCGTCGACACCGACTGGCGGTTCACCCACCTCAACGACCAGGCGGAGCGTCTCCTCGGCCGGACGGCGGACGAACTCCGCGGGCGACCCATCTGGGAGACGTTCCCCGAGGCGGTCGGGTCCACCTTCGAGAGAGAGTACCGTCGAGCGATGGAGACGCAGGAGTCGGTGTCCTTCGAAGAGCACTACCCGCCGTTGGACACCACCTTCGCCGTCGAGGCGTACCCCTCGGAGACGGGGCTGTCGGTCTACTTCCGGGACGTCACCGAACGCGTCCGCCGCGAGCGGGAGGTCCGCGCGCACGTCCGTCAACAGCACGTCGTCGCGCGACTCGGACAGCGTGCGCTGGCCGCCACCGACATCGACGAGTTCATGCACCACGTCTGTGAGACGGTCGTGGACACGCTCGACGTCGCCTGCTGCAAGGTGCTCGACCTGCACGACGAGGAGAGCGAACTGCACCTCCGGTCGGGCGTCGGGTGGGACCCCGGTGTCGTCGGCACGGCGACCGTCCCGGCGGACACGAACTCGCAGGCCGGCTACACGCTCCAGCAGCGCGAACCGGTTCGCGTCGAGGAACTGTCGACCGAGACCCGGTTCACCGATCCGCCGCTCCTCGCCGACCACGGCGTCGAGAGCGGGATCAGCGCCGTCATCGGCTCGCTGGAGGAGCCGTGGGGGATACTGGGAGCGCACGACACCACGAGCCGGTCGTTCTCCGGACAGGACGCCGACTTCGTCAGGAGCGTCGCCGCCCTGCTCGCGAGCGCGGTCGACCGCCACGAGCGCGAGCGCGAACTCGAACGGTACGAGACGGTGTTCGAGACGCTGAGCGACGGCGTGTACACCGTCGACCCGGAGGGACGGTTCACGCTCGTGAACGAGGCGTACGTCGAGATGACGGGGTGGCCACGCGCGGAGCTGCTCGGGTCGCACGCGTCCACAGTCGTCGACGACGACGTCCGCACGACGGCGAAGGAACTGGAGAGCGCACTCGTCGAGGGACGACGCCAGCAGGCCACGCTGGAGGCGAGGCTCGAAACCAGAGCGGGCGAGTCGTTTCCGGCGGAAGCGACGTTCTCGCTGCTCGAAACGAGCGACGGATACGAGCGAATCGGCGTCGTCCGGGACATCTCGGCCCGCAAGCGGCGTGAGAACGCCCTCAGAGAGCACCGCGAGCGGGTCGAACGGCTCAACCGTCTCGCGCTCCGCGTCTTCGACGCCATCCACGGCGCGATGCGCGCGGAGACACGCGACGGCATCTACCGACTGGTCTGCGAGCGGCTCGTCGACGACGACACGTACCAAGAAGCGGCCATCGGCACCCAGCGCTGGACGGGCGACCCGATCACGACGGGCAGCGGCGAACCGTGGCACGAGACGGGATGGCGGGCGGCGGTTCCGTCGCTGGTCGCCGAGGCGACGGACGCGGCCGGGCGCGTGGTGACCGACGGCGACGCCGCCGCGCTCTCGCTTCGGTACGACGACCGGACGTTCGGCGTGCTCGCCCTCCGGTCCGGCCGGGAGGGGTTCGACCCGAACGAGCGCGCGTTGCTCGCCGAACTCGGCACGGCGGTCGGGCTCGCGGTCAGCGCGCTCGAACGGAAGAACGTCCTGGTCAACGACAGCGTCGCCAGCCTCGAGTTCACCTCGAACGCCCTCGCGACGCCGTTCACCGAACGGCTCGGCCCCGAAGCCTCGTTCGAGTTCGTCGTCGACCGAATCGTCCCGGTCGGCGACGACACCTACGTCGCGCACTACAGCGTCAGCGGTGTCGAACCGACACAGTTCGCCGCCGCCTGCGAGGCGTTCGAGACCGTCAGGGGGACGAGGGTTATCGACACCGACGGGACGGGACCGCGCGTCCAACTCCGGACCACGGGTGCGGCGCTCGTCTCGCAGTTCAGGCGGTTCGACAGCCGGATGCGTTCGGCGCGCGTCGAGGGGGGTGAGTTGTCGCTGACGGTCGAGGTACCCGCCACGAACGTCCGCGAGGCGGTCGACGTGATCACCGAGACGTACCCCGACCTCGATCTGCAAGCGCAGCGGACGACGACCCGGTCGGCGCGGACGCCCGCGGCGTTCCGATCGGTCGTGAACGACCGACTCACGGAGCGGCAGTCGACCGCACTCGAACTCGCGTGTTTCAGCGGCTACTTCGACTGGCCTCGAACGACCGACGGCGCGGCGCTCGCGGAGACGATGGACATCACCCCGCCGACGTTCCACAAGCACCTCCGACTCGCACAGCGTCGCGTGTTCGAAGCGCTCTACGAGTCGAAGAACCTAATCAGTTAGCCCAATTTCTCATACCGGTTGAGGAGAGAACGTAGACGAGGTGATCGTACCGACATGCCCTCCCCACCCACGACAGTAGACGCCCATCTACCCACGGCAGAGACCGGACTCACCGCTGACGAACTGTTCGGTGTGATCACCACAGAGCGGCGGCGACACGTGCTCTCCGTCCTTCGTCGTCACGGCGGGAGCGTGCCGTTCGACTCGCTCTCGGCGATGCTCGAAGACGACGACACGAACCAGTGGAGCACACCGTCCGTCACGCTACACCACCTCGTCCTCCCGGAACTCGAACGAACCGACCTCGTCGACCGCGACGGCGACGCAGTCGTCCTCACGGACAGCGGCACGTCCGTCGCGGCGTGGCTCGAACTCGTCGCGACCTGCTGACGCGCTCTTCTGTCGCCCCGTCGCTGGCGTCCCCGCTGGCGTCCTCGGTTCCCGCGAACGGAACGTGACCCGGAGCCGTGCCGATTCGAAGTCCTTAACAGCGCGACGGGGAAAGTTCGGGTAACTCGCTGGCCCGCGGGCACGCCAGTGGGCACCCGTGAGCCCCTCCGGGGATACGGGACGAAATGTGACACGGGAGACACGACGTCTCCGGGAGGCGAGAGCCGACGTTGAATCGCAAGCGCCCGCGGTGTAAATCATGGCACGAAGCTTCTACTCACACATCAAGGAAGCCTGGCGAAACCCCAAGGAGGGGAAACTCGCCGAGCTGCAGTGGCAACGAAAGCAGGAGTGGCGCGACCAGGGCGCTATCGTCCGCATCGACCGACCCACGCGGCTGGACAAGGCGCGCGAACTCGGCTACAAGGCCAAGCAGGGCATTACGGTCGTTCGCGTCTCCGTCCGCAAGGGGAACGCCCGCAAGCAGCGGCACAAGGCCGGTCGCCGCTCGAAGCGTCAGGGCGTCAACCGCATCGGTCGTCGCAAGAACATCCAGCGCATCGCCGAGGAGCGCGCCGCACGGAAGCACCCGAACATGCGCGTGCTCAACTCCTACTGGGTCGGCGAGGACGGCTCCCAGAAGTGGCACGAGGTCATCCTCGTGGACCCCGTCCATCCCGCCATCCAGAGCGACTCGGAGCTCAACTGGATCTGTGACGACAACCACACCGGGCGCGCGTTCCGCGGACTGACCAACGCCGGCAAGGCGAACCGCGGTCTCAACAACCGTGGCAAGGGGACGGAACACATCCGCCCGAGCCAGGGTTCGAGCCGCCGCCGCGGCAAGTAGAACCCCCTCCGTTCTCACGCCGTTCGCTCGTCACGCGGAGTCGTGGCTCCGTCGCGTCTCGAACCGAGACACGGCTCCGACGACGGCCGCGTGTACGTGCCTTCTTAACCGACGACGACTTGCACACCGATATGGCACTGGAGACACGGCTCGTGAGCCCACGGCGGGTCGGCCCGCCGTTCGCGGTCGGGGTGTTAGCCGTGCTCGGAACCATCCCGTTCGTCACGGCGCTGGAGCCGCTGGCGGACGTCCCGCGGTGGCTGGCGCTGGTCGTCATCATCGTCAGCGGCGTCGGGGGCGTCGGCCTCGCGGCGTTCGTCGGTGCCGCGCTCGCCCCGGACGTGGGGCTGCGGACCCTCGCTCCCGACCGTCTCCCCGGCGACGGCGTCCGCGCCTACCGGCTCCCGGCGCTGGTCGGCGTGGGGGTGACGCTCCTCACGCTCGGCCTCCACGGTGTCGTGGCCGCGGCGGGTGGTGACCCGGCCCTCCTCGACCGGTGGGTCGACGGCGGGGCGCTCGCCGTCCTCGCGAGCGTCGCGGGCGGCGTCGTCACCGAACTCGTCCTCCGGTTCGGCGTCATGACGTTCGTCGTCTGGGTCGCGTGGACGACGCGCCCGGCCACCGACGGCGGGGTGACGCGGACGAGCGTGTGGGCGGGCATCCTCGCGGCGGCGACACTGGGCGGCGCCGCGGCGGTTCCTGCCGCGGCAGTCGGCGGTGTCGACCTCCTCGCAATCGGGGCCGCTGCCGTCGGCCCGTTCGTCGGCGGCGTCGTGTTCGGCTCCCTCTACTGGCGGTACGACCTCGCCGCGGCCGTCGTGGCCCACGCCGTCGCGAGTCTGGTCCGGGCACTCCTGGCCGCGGCGTTGTTCTGAGGCCAGTGAGCAGCGGGGACTGGCGAAGGAACGAGAGGGGGGACGGAGCTTATACGCGCGCGTCTCGAATCCGGGGGTATGAGCCTCTCTCTGGACGCGACACAGCTGGACAGATACTCGCGGCACATCATCATGGACGAGGTCGGACCGGAGGGACAGAAGCGCCTGCTCGACGGGAGCGCCCTCGTCGTCGGTGCCGGTGGGCTGGGCTCGCCGGTCATCCAGTACCTCGCCGCGGCCGGCGTCGGCCGCCTCGGCGTCGTCGACGACGACGTGGTCGAGCGGTCGAACCTCCAGCGGCAGGTCATCCACGCCGACGCCGACGTCGGCGTCCCGAAGACCGAGAGCGCGCGGTCGTTCGTCGAGCGGCTCAACCCCGACGTCGAGGTGGAGACGTACGAGACCCGGCTCGACCGGTCCGGGGTGGACGTCGTCGACGACTACGCGGTCGTCGTCGACGCCTCGGACAACTTCCCGACGCGCTACCTCCTGAACGACTACTGCCAGCTCACAGACACGCCGCTGGCACACGGCGCCATCTACAAGTTCGAGGGACAGGTGACGACCATCCACCCCGGTGGCCCGTGCTACCGGTGTCTGTTCCCCGAAGCGCCCGAACCGGGAACGGTCCCCGACTGCGCGACGACCGGAGTGCTGGGGGTACTCCCCGGCACGGTCGGGTGTATCCAGGCGACCGAGGCGGTGAAGCTCCTTTTGGACGCCGGTGAGACGCTGGCGGGGAGGCTCCTCTTCTACGACGCGATGGACATGACGTTCGAGACCGTCCCCTACCGGCAGAACCCCGACTGTCCCGTCTGCGGCGACGACCCGATCGAGAGCGTGGCGAACGTCGAGTACAGCGGCGGCTGTACGGTGAGTCACTGATACGCGCGAGCAGCCCCGGCGAGTCCCCGTGGACGGGACAGAATCGGACGCCGAGAGCGGGTGAACGACTGAGCGAGCGGGTGTGAGTCGTGCAGCGCCGTGGGAGTGGCGGAGGCGACAGCGGTCCCGCGAGACACGGGCGCGGTGAGGCCACGTCCGCTGTCTGCCCCGAGGAGAGGAGTCGAGAACGTCGACGAACCGGTCGGAACGGAGCAGCGGACGAACCCAGAAGAAGCCGTGTCAGCGGTCGAAGTCGAACCCGGACTGCTCGGGGCGACCACCGTCGGAGCGCGCCATTTGGGCGTCCTCGGAGACGTCCATCGTCGAGTCGGTTCGGCCGCAGAGTTCGTCGACCTGCGCCTGGAGGTCGTCGATAGCGACGGACTGGTGGCTCGTCGCGTCGGTGATGTCGTTGCTGGCGTCCTCCGTCTCGTGGGCGCGCTCGCGGATCGTCTGGATGGTCGTCGTCACCTCCTCGATGTTCGTCGCCTGGCCGTCGGTCGCGCGGGCGACCTCCTGAACGCCGTTCGCCGCGGCGTCGGCGGCCTCGGCGATGTCCTCGAGCGAGTCGAGAACGTCCTCGATCTCCCCGGAGGCGACCTCGACCTGTTCGTGGGAGGCCTCGCTCGCCTCGACCGTCTTGTCGGCCTGCGACTGGAGCTTCTCGATGCTCGTCGCGATCTCCTCGGTGTGTTCGTGCGTCTGATTCGCCAACTGTTTGACCTCGTCGGCGACGACGGAGAAGCCGTCACCGGCCTCGCCCGCCCGCGCGGCCTCGATGTTGGCGTTCAGCGCGAGGAGGTTGGTCCGGTCCGCGACCTCGGCGATGACCTCGACGACCTCCTCGATGGCGCCCATCCGCTTTTGCAGTTCGGTGACGCTCGCGAGGAGTTCGTCGGAGATGCCGATGACGTTGTCGGTGGCCGCCCGGACGCTCTCGCCGGCGTGCTGTCCGTCCTCTGCCGCCGTCTGAACCTGCTCGGCCGCCGAGGCGACCTCGTCGGAGGTGGCGGCGATCTCCTCCATCGACGCCGAGAGGTCCTGCATCTCGTCGGCACCCTTCTCGAGGAGTTCGTTCTGGTCGTGGACCTGCGACTCGATTTCGCTCGCGGCGTCGGCCGCGCGGTGAATCGCGTCGCTCAGTGTGTGTGTCGTCCCGTCGACCTCGGCGGTGAGCGTCTCGAACCGCTCGGCCATCTCGTTGAACTCGTCGAGCACGACGAGCAGGTCGTCGGAGAGGACGCCCTTGTCGTCGACGAACGACGCACGGGCGTCGAGGTTTCCGTCGCCGACCGAGCGGATAGTCCGGCCGAGTTCGTCGACGAGCGCCTGCGTCTGCTGGCTCTTTTCGACCTCGTCGGTCCGGTCGTGGACCACCTCGACCACGCCGGTCAGTTCGTCCCCGTCGTAGATCGGCATCGCGTTGAAGCTGATGTGGCGGTCGACGCCGTGGCGGTCGGTCATGACGCTGGAGTCGGTGTACAGGCGCGTGTCCGCCTCCATCCGGTCGAGACCGAACTCGCGGTCGGCGTCCTCGGGGTGTTCGAGGACCTTGTCGGCGAGCGTCTGCGCGCGGCGACCGTCGGGGTAGAACGCCTCACTCACGTGGCTGATGCCGAGGGCGTCCTCGGCGGGAACGCCGGTGAGATCCTCGATTCCCGAGTTCCAGATGACGACGCGCCCCTCCGCGTCGAGTGCGAACAGGGGGGCCCCCACCCCGTCGAGTAGCTGGTCGAGTTCGAACTCGCGTGCGCTCGCGGCGAGCGTCCCCGTCTCGTTCAGTCGTATGCCGCCGTCCGCCTCGGCGTCGGGCTGGCGTTCCCCCAGAGACGCGAGCCAGCCTCGCAATGCGTCGAACATACAGTGGCTCACCGTCGAGAGTCTGATAAGTCCTCGCCACTGGTTTTCAAAATTGAGATTCGAATCCCGTGAGAACGGTTCGCCGAGGAGACGAGCGCGAGCACGCGAGTGCGATTATCGAGAGCGACGCTGGCTTCCGTTCCAACAGACATATACCGGAGAGCCGCTTGTGTTGTCGAGGTCACAGATGGATGTCAGAGAGGGACTCTCGTACGGCGACGTACTGGTCGTACCGAAGCGGTCGCCGGTCGACAGCCGGAGCGACGTCGACCTGACGACGAGCCTCACCCCGAACGTCGAACTGACCGCGCCGGTGCTGTCGGCGCCGATGGACACGGTCACCGAGACGGAAACGGCAGTCGCCCTCGACGCCGTCGGTGGACTCGGCGTCGTCCACCGCTTTTTGACCGTCGACGAGCAGGCCGACGCGGTGCGTCGGGCGAGCGACGCGGGCGCACAGGTCGGCGCGGCGGTCGGCATCGACGAGAACTACCGCGCCCGAGCGGCAGCGGTGGTCGACGCCGGTGTCGACGTGGTCGTCGTCGACGTCGCCCACGGACACATGGAGCGCTGTCTCGACGCCGTCGCCGAACTCGACGAGGCGTTCGACGTCGACCTCGTCGCCGGTAACGTCGTCACGGCCGCGGGCGTCGAGGACCTCGCCGCCGCGGGCGCGGACGCCGTGAAGGTCGGCGTCGGCCCGGGGTCACACTGCACCACGCGACAGGTGACGGGCGCGGGGATGCCCCAGTTGACAGCGGTCGACGACTGCGCCGAGGCCGCGGCCGACCTCGACGTCGGTATCGTCGCCGACGGCGGCATCCGCACCTCGGGCGACGCGGTGAAGGCGCTCGTGGCCGGGGCCGACGCCGTGATGCTGGGGAGCTTCTTCGCCGGCACCGACGAGGCACCCGGCGAGGTCGTCACGGCCGACGGCCAGCGGTTCAAACGGACGCGCGGCATGTCGACGACCGCCGCGAACGAGGCCCGCAGCGACAAGACGGACAACGGCCCGGGCGTCGACGAGGGCGTCGAGGGACTGACGCCGTACGCGGGGGCGCTCGAACCGAAGACGACCGAGTTCCTCTGGGGGTCCGTTCGGGGGTGTCGTACTGCGGCGGTCACACGCTGGCGGAGGCGCGCGCGAACGCCGAGTTCGTCCGCGTCTCCCCCAGTGCCGCCGAACGCGAGGGAGCACACGGCGTCCGCCTGACGTCCGGGGCCGCGAACCGAGGCCGCGAACACGACGGGGGTCACGGGTCGGCGGAGAACGCGCCGGTCGGCGCTGACGACGACACCGCCGGACGGACCAACGGCCGGCAGACACCCCCCCAGTAGCCGAAACCGGCGCGGCCAGCGGCGTCCGTTCGGAGACCGGGACGGAGCCCCCACACGTAATGTCTCTGCACCCATAGCCCGGCGCATGCAGTCGAGATTCGCGGGCGCGCTCGTCGACATGGACGGTACGCTGTACCGTGGTGACACACCCATCGAGGGAGCCAGAGAAGCCATCGACACGCTCCGTGAGGCCGGCGTCGCCGTCCAGTTTCTCACCAACAACCCGACGAAGTCGCCCGAGAACTACGTGAAGAAGTTGGCCGGGATGGGCATCGACGCCTCCCCCGCGGACATCGTCACCGCGGGCGTCGTCACCGCCGACTACCTTCGACGCGAACACCGAGAGGAGAACCTGTTCGTCGTCGGCGAACCCGACCTGAAGCAGGTGCTCTCGGAGGCGGGGCTCTCTCTCACCGACGACCCCGCGGCGACGGACGTGGTCGTCCTCTCGCTCGACACCGGCCTCGACCACGACCTCTTCACCCGGGTGCTCCGCGCCGTCACGCCCGGGACACCCATCGTCGCGACGAACCCCGACCGGACCAAGCCCGGCACGGACGGCATCCTCCCCAGCGCGGGGGTCGTCATCGGGGCCGTCGAGGGGATGACCGGCCGCGGACCCGACGTCGTCGCGGGCAAACCGAGCGAGGTGGCCGCCCGGTTCGCGCTCGACCGACTCGGCGTCCCGAGCGAGCGGTGTCTCCTCGTCGGCGACCGCCTCGACACGGACATCGAGATGGGTTCGAAGACGGGGATGACGACCGTCCTCGTCCGAACCGGCGTGACGGACGACGCGGCGCTCTCCGGGTCGGAGGTCGATCCGGACTACGTCCTCGACTCCATCGCCGACATCGAACGGGTACTCGACGACGCGAGCGGGTGAGTCGGGCGCGCGGACGGGCGCGCGAGCGACCCGACCATCGGTGGGTATTTACTCGAACGTGCTGGACGAGAACACATGACAGGGATCACCTACGAGGACTTCCTCGACCTCTCGTACGAGCCGTCGGACGCCGACCTCGTCTGTGAGTTCCACGTCGAGCCGGCGGCCGACATGGAGATAGAGGCCGCCGCCTCCCGAGTCGCGTCCGAGAGTTCGAACGGGACGTGGGCCGAACTCCAGGTCGAGGAATGCGTCGACCTGAGCGCGACGGCCTGCGACATCGACGGCTCCCGGGTGACCGTCGCCTACCCCGACGCGCTGTTCGAGCCGGGGAACATGCCGCAGGTGCTCTCTTGCATCGCGGGGAACATCATGGGGATGAAGGCAGTCGAGCGAATCCGGTTGCTCGACTGTCGGTGGCCCGAAGGGCTCGCCACCTCGTTCCCGGGGCCGCAGTTCGGGTCGCGCGTGCGGGACGAAATCTTCGACGCGGGCGACCGGCCCATCCTCGCGACGGTGCCGAAGCCGAAGGTCGGCCTGCCCACGAAGGAACACGTCCGCGTCGGCCGCGAGGCGTGGCTGGGCGGTATCGACCTGCTGAAGGACGACGAGAACCTCACCGACCAGTCGTTCAACCCCTACGAAGACCGCCTGACGGAGTCGCTGGCGGCGCGCGACGAGGCAGAAGAAGCGACGGGCGAGTCGAAGTCCTATCTGGTCAACGTCACGGGACCGACCCACGACATGCTCGAACGGGTCGACAGGGCGGCCGAGGAGGGCTGTGAGTACGTGATGGTCGACGTGGTGACGACGGGGTGGGGCGCGGTCCAGACGGTTCGGGACGCCTGCGAGAGCCACGGGGTCGCCATCCACGCCCACCGCGCGATGCACGCCGCGTTCGACCGAATCGAGACTCACGGGGTGTCGATGCGCGTCATCGCCCAGCTAGCACGGTTGTGCGGTGTCGACCAGATCCACACCGGTACCGCCGACTTAGGCAAACTGGCGAACGAGGACACCGTCGGCATCAACGAGTGGCTGTACTCCGACCTGTACGGGCTACGCGACGTGCTCCCCGTGGCCTCCGGCGGGTTGCATCCGGGGCTCGTCCCCGAACTCGTCTCCCGGGTGGGGACGAACGTCTGTATCCAGGCCGGCGGCGGCATCCACGGCCACCCCGGCGGGACTCACGACGGCGCGAAGGCGCTCCGGCAGGCGACGGACGCGACGGTCGCCGGGGTGTCGCTCGAAGAGTATGCGACGGACTACCCTGAACTCGCCGTCGCGATGGAGAAGTGGGGGACGGAGACGCCGCGATAAGCCCGTGTCGTCGCGACTGCCACTCCGTCGGTCGGGAGATCAGGCCGCTCAGCGGAGCCTCAGAAGCTCGTTCGCCCCCCTCTGGAACTCGAACGAAGTAGGCTCGATGGTTACGGAGCGCCCCTCGTCTCGGAACGTCTCGGCCACCGTCTCGACGACCGACGAGCGCGAGCCGTCGAGGTTGTGGAGGGGAAAGACGCGGAGTTCGCGGCCGACGCGGAGCAGTTCCCGAACCGAATCGACGTGAAACGTCGTCGACAGCCGGTCGTCGTACAGGAACAGGAAGTGCGCGGAGAGGACCACGTCGAACGCGTCGTCGGCGAACGGGAGGTGCGGAAGCGACGCCTCGACGTATCGCTCACCGTGGTGGGCGTAGTCGTGCAGGAACGCCGAGGCGGCCGCCTCGCGGTACGTCCGGAGGTCCGACACGTCGTCGTAAAATTCCCAGACGAACCGGTCTTCGACGCCGGCGAACGCCGCACTCGTCCGCGCGATGTCCCGAGCGGCCGTCCGGGCTAACGACGCGGGAGTGCGGTCGTACAGTCGGTCGACGCCGGTGACGTCCACCCCACGCGCACACGCCTCGGCGACGAACGAACACGTGCCCGACGGACAGTCCAGAACGGTCTGCCCGCGGAGCGACTTCGGATCCAGATTCAGCATCCGCCGGTACTCGGGGAGCGTCCGCCCGATGAACGCGAAGTCCTCGATTTCGTAGGAAGAATCAGAGACCATTTATATTCATTAATAACCAAAACGGTGCATCAATGAATATAGTTATTCATCGAGTCGATGGCGACCGAAGAGAGGCAGGCCGGCGAGTTCGCGCTCCACCCCGTGTCGCAAGTAGGCTCAGACGCCTTCGACCAGTCGTTCGAGGTGCTCGGGCGGGACGGCACCGCGGGCGGCGTAGCCGTCGTACGCGAACGTCGGGACGCCGGTGACGCCCACCTGCTGGGCCTCGGTGAACCGCTCGCGGACCTCCGCTCTCAACGCGTCGTCCGCGAGCGCCGACCGGACCTCGTCGCCGTCGACTCCCGCCTCCTCGGCGAGTTCGACGAGCACCTCGGTGTCGCCGATGTCTCTTCCCTCTCGCCACAGCGCCGCGAAGACCGACTCGTCGAAGTCGAGCCACGTCTCGTACGGGTAGTGTTCTTTCACGTAGTACGAGGCGACCTGTGCCGGGAGTGAATCGATATCGGTCGCCAGTTCGAGGTTCATCTCGACGTCGTACTTCTCCTGCAGTCGACGAACGTTCTGTTTCGCCTGTTCGTAGTACGCGTCGTCCTTCCCGTCGTCGACCGAGTGGTCGATGCTGCCGTCAGGGTTGCGCTTCCCACTCCGGAGGTCGAACGGGTGCCAGTCGATTTCCAACTCGTCCTCGCGCGTATCCTGGTACCGACTGAGGGATTCGCGACCGAGATAGCAAAACGGACAGACGTAGTCCGAGTAGACGGTGATGGTCGGCGTCTCGGCGTCCGCGTCGGCGTCGACGTCAGTGCTCATACACGGCTGTGAGGGACGCACCCGCAAGAGCGTTGTCCGTTCGGACGGCGGGCGCACAGCAGCCCCGAGCCACGGGCCGTTCCGACCAGAACCGAGAGACTACAGTCGGTTGAGGGGAAATGCGCGAGGCGGTGTGTTTATTCCATCCGCCAAGAATCGGGCACACGTCCCCGATGAGCGTCACCCGGTCGAGTTCAAAACTGTTCGTCGTCAACGTGGCGAACGCGGGTATCGGCTTCCTCGCCGTCACCGTGTTCGCCCGCGAACTCGGCCCGGCGGGCATCGGCGCGTTCTTCCTCTTCCAGGCGCTCTTTCGCGTGCTCGAGTCCGGCATCGACCTCGGACTGAACACCGCCATCGAGAAACGGCTCAGCGAGGGAGCGTCCCGGGAGACGATACTCGGCAGCGGTATCGTCCTGAAGTTCGCCGGCTTCCTGGGCGTCGTGGCGCTCCTCCTCGCGTTCCGCGGGCCCGTGAACAGCTACGTGGGCGAACCCGTCGCGGGCCTGTTGATACTCACCGTCGGGGCCTCACAGCTGGCGACCATCGCGACGACCACCCTGCGCGGGGAGCTTCGCGTCGGCGAGACGGCCGTGTTGTTCCTCGCGAACCAGGTCGTCTACGCCCTGCTCGGCGCGGTCTTCGTCCTCGGCTTCGGGATGGGACCGATCGGCCTCATCTACGGCGTCATCGTCGGGAGTGTCGTCTCGTTCCTCTGGGGAATCGCCAAACTCGACACCCGACCGGCGCGGCCGTCGATGGCGTCGGTTCGCTCGCTGCTGTCGTACACGAAGTACAACATCATCCCGGCGCTCGGCGTTCAGGTACACAGCTGGACGGACGTCCTCATCATCGGGCTCATCCTCACACAGGCCGACGTCGGCGCCTACGAGGTCGCCTGGCGGGTCGCGGCCATCACCCTCCTGTTTCCGAACGCGCTCGGCGTCTCGCTCCTCCCACAGGCGAGCGCGTTCAGCACCAGCGGGAACCGCGAGCGCGTCGGTCGGCTCATCAGCAACGCCCTCCTGCCGTCGGTCGCGCTCGTCATCCCGGCCGTGTTCGGGACGCTCGTCTTCGCAAGGGAGATTCTCGGTCTCCTGTTCGGTCCGGAGTACGCCGCGGCGAGCCTCGTTCTGGTCGTTCTCATCGCGGGGAAGGTCCCCGAGGCAGTCCAGACCGTCGTCGGGCGCGTCCTCCTCGGCATCGACCGCCCGGACCTCGTCGCCCGCGCGACGGTCGTCTCGACGGTCCTCAACATCGTGCTCAACGTGGCACTCATCCCTCGCTACGGTCTCATCGGGGCCGCGGTGGCGACGACGTTCGCCTTCACCGTCGGGATGGTCCAGCGGGCGTGGTACCTCCGGACCGAGATTGCCTACCGACTCCCCGTCGGGAACGTCCTGCGCGTGACTGCCGTCTCCGCCGTCATGGGCGGCGTCCTCGTCGGCGTCCAGTCGGTCGTCACCGTTTCCGACGTTCCGGGCCTCGTCGGCGTCGTTCTCGTCGGGGTGGTGACGTTCGTCGCGGGCATCCTCGCCGTGCCGACCCTCCGGGCGCTGGCGCTCGACTACGTCCGGACGTACCGACGCGGCTGAACGCGTCCGCGGTCACACCGACGCGGACCGTGGACGAGAGCAGCGGTCGACCCACAGTGTTTTACCAGCCGAGCGCCGGAGGTATCCACAATGCCGCAAGGGATCGTCGGCGAGTTTCTCTCGCTGAAGGAGGAGACGGACGCGGACCTGTTGGCGATGCAGTGCGGCGACTTCTACGAGTTCTTCGCCGACGACGCCGAGACCGTGGGTCGGGAACTGGATCTGAAGGTCTCACAGAAGTCCTCTCACGGGTCGTCGTATCCGATGGCCGGCGTCCCGCTCGACGACCTCACGCCCTACCTGAAGGCGCTCGTCGAGCGCGGGTACCGGGTCGCCGTCGCGGAGCAGTACGAGACCGACGGCGGTCACGCCCGCGAGGTGACGCGCGTCGTCACGCCCGGGACCCTGCTGGAAACCTCTCGGGAGGACGCCCAGTACCTCGCGAGCGTCGTCCGCGAGGGCGACCGCTACGGGCTGGCGTTCGCGGACGTCACGACCGGCCAGTTCCTCGTGACGAGCGTCGAGGGTGCCGACGCGGCGGGGTCGGAGCTGTACCGCTTCGACCCCGTCGAACTCCTCCCCGGACCCGAGGTCAGAAGCGACGACGCGTTCCTCCGGCGCGTCCGCGACCAGGGAGTGAAGCTCACCACGTTCGAGACGGAGGCGTTCGCCCCCGGGCGGGCGCGACACGCCCTCCGCGAACAGTTCGGCGACGCCGCCGAGAGCGTCGGTCTCGGCGAGGGGGTGACCGTGAGGGCCGCCGGGGCCGTGCTCGCGTACGTCACCGAGACGAACGCGGGCGTGACGGCGTCGATGACGCGCCTTCGAACCTACGAACCGACCGACCACCTGACGCTCGACGCGACGACGCAGCGGAACCTCGAACTCACGGAGACGATGCACGGCGACCGCTCGGGGTCGCTCGTCGACGCCATCGACCACACCGTGACGAGCGCCGGGGGTCGCCTCCTGCGAGAGTGGGTGACGCGCCCGCGGCGGGACAGAGACGAAATCGAGCGACGGCTGGACTGCGTCGAGGCGCTCGCCACCCACGCGCTGGCCCGCGAGCGTCTCAGAGACACGCTCGACGGCGCCTACGACCTCGAACGGCTGGCCTCCCGTGCCGCGGGCGGGCGAGCCGACGCGTCGGACCTCCTCTCGATCCGCGACACGCTCGCGTTGCTCCCCTCGCTCGCGGAGGCCATCGAGGAGTCGGCGCTCGCGAACTCCCCGCTCGCCGAGGTCGTCGGGCGTCCCGACCGCGAGGCCGCCCGCGACCTCCACGGCGAGTTGGACGCGGCGCTCGCCGACGACCCGCCGAAGACGGTGACGCAGGGTGAACTCCTCCGGAAGGGGTACGACGACGAACTGGACGAACTCATCGAGCGGCACGCCGAGATCCGAGAGTGGCTCGACTCGCTCGCCGCCCGGGAGAAACGCGAACACGGCCTCAGTCACGTCACCGTCGACCGGAACCGCACCGACGGGTACTACATCCAGGTCGGGAAGTCGGTGGCCGACCAGGTGCCGGAGCACTACCGGGAGATCAAGACGCTGAAGAACTCGAAGCGGTTCGTCACCGACGAGCTAGAGGAGAGAGAGCGGGAGGTCCTCCGAATCGAGGAGGCTCGCGCCGACCTGGAGTACGAACTGTTCTGCGAGCTTCGAACCCGCATCGGGGAGCGCGCCGAGTTGCTGCAGGACGTCGGGCGCGTGCTGGCGGAGGTGGACGCGCTCGTCTCGCTGGCGACTCACGCCGCCGGACAGGACTGGACGCGACCGACCCTCACCGAGCCTGGGCCCATCGAAATCGAGGCGGGACGACACCCGGTCGTCGAGCAGACGACGGAGTTCGTCCCGAACGACCTCTACATGGGCGGAGGGGTCGCCGCCAGCCGAGAGCGGGCGGGCGGGCACGCGAACGAGGAACGGGACTTCCTCATCGTCACCGGCCCGAACATGTCGGGCAAGTCGACGTACATGCGGCAGGCGGCGCTCATCACGCTGCTCGCACAGGTCGGGAGTTTCGTTCCGGCCCGGTCGGCACGGGTCGGCGTCGTCGACGGCATCTTCACCAGAGTGGGCGCGCTCGACGAACTCGCGCAGGGCCGGTCGACGTTCATGGTGGAGATGCAGGAGCTCTCGAACATCCTACACTCCGCGACCGACGAGTCGCTCGTCATCCTCGACGAGGTGGGGAGGGGGACGGCGACGTACGACGGTATCTCCATCGCCTGGGCCGCCACCGAGTACCTCCACAACGAGATCAGGTGTAAAACGCTGTTCGCGACCCACTACCACGAACTCACTTCTCTAGCTGAGCACCTCCCGCGGGTGGCGAACGTCCACGTCGCCGCCGAGGAGCGCGACGGCGACGTGACGTTCCTCCGAACCGTCGAGGAGGGTGCGACCGACCGCTCGTACGGGATTCACGTCGCCGACCTCGCCGGTGTCCCGCAGCCAGTGGTCGCCAGAGCGTCGGAGGTACTCGACCGTCTCCGCGAGGAGAAAGCCATCGAGGCGAAGGGCGGGTCGAGTGGAGCGCCGGTCCAGGCGGTGTTCGACCTCGGGAGCGGCCAGTTCGCCGCCGAAGGCGGGTCGGGGAGGACGACGGAGACGACAGAGGCGACGGCGACGGAGGAAGCCGCCAGCGACGGCGGGGGGCTCGACCCCGAACTCGAGGCCGTGCTCGACGAGTTGCGCGGAACGGACGTGAACGACACGTCACCGCTGGAACTCATGGGGAGAGTACAGGAGTGGCAGCGGCGGCTCGACACCGAGTGAGGTCCGACGCCTGCCGCCACTCGATACCCGGTGGCTGCGACGTCCGGGTCGTCGTCCCTACGTGGGTGACGGTTGCCCCCGGTCGGACCGGTCGGGGTCCCCCCGTCCGTCGAGCGGGTCCTCCAGTTCTCCCATCACCGCCTCGAAGGCGTCGGTCGCCGTGAGGAGTCCGACGACCTCCCCCTCCGAGAGAACCACCGCCAGTTCCTGCCGTTCGGCCTGGAACCGGTCGATAGCGTCGCTGATCGTCGTGTCCGCCGAAACCGTCATCGGCGGCGCCGCGAGTTCTTCGAACGTCACCGTCCCGGCTTTCAGGTCCTCGGTCCGGTCGACGACGCTCGGGATGTAGACGATTCCTTCGACCTCCTCGACGCTCGAACCGATGAGCGGGTAGCGAGTGTGCGGCGTCTGTGAGATCCGTCGGAGGTTCTCTTCGACCGACGACTCGGTCGAGAGGAAGACGATGTCCCGCTCGTCGACCATCACCTCTCTGACTTCGGTGGTGCCGGCTTCGAGCGCGCCCACCACCTCGTCGTGCCGTTCGTCGGATATCTCCCCCCGCTCCAGCAGAGAGCTCAGTCGATTGCGGAGTTGCGCTCGGGACTCGATGGCGTCCTCCTCGGCTTCGAGCCACGCCCCGGTCATCTCGACGCCGAACAGTCGGAGCGTCCACTTCGCCACCCAGTCACCGAGCGTGATCAGCGGCGAGATGACGACGTAGAACCAGTGAAGCGGTGCCGCGCCGTACCGACACACCATCCGCGAACGCTCGACGCCCAGATAGGTCGGGGTCTGCTCGCCGTGGGTGAGGTGGACGAGATTGATGATCAGATACGCGATGAGGGCACCGGCACCGACCGTCGCGAGCGTCGTTCCGGCGAAGAAAGGCTCGAAGAGCGCCGCCAGCGCCGGTTCGGCGACGATACCCACCGCGATACTCGACGCGGTGATACCGACCTGACAGGTCGTGAGGTAGAGCTCTAGCTCCTGTGTCATCTTCCACGCGCGTTCGAGTTTGGGGTTGCCGTCCACGAACTCGTCCTCGGTGAACTGCCGGGCGCGCGTCAACGCGAACTCGATGGCGACGAAGAAGCCGTTCGTCAGAATGAGCGCGAGGCCGGCGACGAGACGCAGACTAATCTCTACTGGGTTCATCGATTATCGGTACCCATGCGTTCCCGCTCGACGCGTTATAATGCTGTGGTTGTTTTTGCAAGTATATACCCTGTTGCGAATCTGATTACGAAACCCGCCTCAGCTGAGAAACCGACAATATCACACCCAAAGTTAACCGTGGGCACGGCACGGTATGAGGTGTGCCGACTCTGGAACTGGACCATCTCGACAAACAGATACTGTACAGACTGCAGCAGGACGCGCGCCGCACGTCGTCGAACGACATCTCGGAGACGCTCGACGTGTCGGCGAGCACCGTTCGGAACCGAACCCGGCGGCTGGAGGCGAACGGGATACTACGTGGCTACCACGCGGACGTCGACTACGAAGCGGCGGGGTATCAGCTGTTCACGCTCATCGTCTGTACGGCCCCGATCCCCGAGCGTGAGAACCTCGCCGAGGCGGCCGCAGACGTCCCCGGTGTCGTGGAAGTACTGGAGGTGATGACCGGGGAAGGGAACGTCCTGGTTCAGGCGGTCGGGGCCGACGGCGACGACCTGAGCAGAATCGGTGAAGAGTTGGACGACCTGGGGCTTCGCGTCTCGGACGAGGACCTGATTCGGAACACACACCGCCGACCGTACGCTCGATTCGAGCGTGCCGACGGAGCGTAGCTGCGACGGCGGGAGACGTCGGCTCTCGAAGGCCGCGTCCCTCGCTGGGTCGTCACGTCGACAGTCGGCACGGCCCGGGTGCCCGTCGAGTCCCCTCGCCGTCGTGCTCGTCTTGTTCCAGAGGAACCCGTCTCCTCGGCGCGACGAGGTTGCTGGGACGGGTCGCTCGACGCCGGACGACCGACGCGTGGCGATTGCAGGCCCAACGTCTTTTTGAAGGGTGTTCGTAGAATTGTGTATGTCAAACAACAGTGCTGTCGACGCGCCGGCCAAGATCAGTCCGGAGACCGTCGCGGAGCGTCGGGAGGACCTGTTCGTCCTCGACGTTCGGAACGAGGACGAGTACGAGGAGTGGTCGATAGAGGGCAGTCACAACGTGCCCATCTACGACGAACTCCTGGATCATGAGTTCGCGGAACTGGACGACGCGACGGACGAACTGCCGATGGACGAGGAGTTCGCCGTCGTCTGTGTCGCCGGTATCACGTCGGCCCGGGCGGCGCAGTTCCTCCGCGACCGTGGCTACGAGGCGCGGACGGTGACGGACGGAATGGAGGGGTGGGGATCGGTTCACCGCCGGTTCGACGTCGACGGTGCCGACGGCGTCACACAGGTGATCCGACCGGGGACGGGGTGTGTCTCCTACCTGGTCCACGACCGAGGTGAGGCGGTCGCGGTCGACCCCAGCCTCTACGCCGACGAGTACGTCGACCTGGCCGACGACCTGGGCGTCGAAATCGTCGGGGCCATCGATACGCACGCCCACGCGGACCACGTGAGCGGCGCGCCGGTCCTCGCCGACCGACTCGACGTCCCCTACTACCTTCACGAGGCCGACAGCGGTGAACTGACCGAGTACACCCCGCTGTCCGACGGCGAGACGGTGTCCGTCGGCGGCCGCGAGGTCGAGGTGCTCCACACGCCCGGTCACACGCCGGGGAGCGTCGCGCTCCACGTGGGCACCGCGCTGCTGTCGGGTGACACGCTCTTCCACCGCAGCGTCGGTCGACCGGACCTCGAAGGAGACGACGAGGACGCCGTCCGCGACGCCGCGCGTGAACTCTACGAGAGCGTCCAGCGACTCCGCGAACTCCCCGACGACACGCTCGTCCTGCCCGGACACATGAGCGACGAGGAACTCCGACCGCTCGCGACGACCCTCTACGGCCTCGTGCGGAACACCGACGTCGTCGCCATCGACGACGAGAGCGACTTCGTCGACGCCATCGTCGACAGCCTCGGCTCGACCCCCTCGAACTACGAGGAGATCAAGGCGATCAACTGGGGCGAGGAACCGCTCACCGACGAGGCCGCGGAACTGGAACTCGGCCCGAACAACTGTTCGGCAAGTTGAACTGTTCGAGGACGAGAGTTCACGCGGACGGGTGGGGTAGGGCCTTCGGTCGGGGTGAGAGAGCCACGGGATTGATACGTGACTCGCCCGTCCCATCGGGCAATGAACGCGACTCGGTCCTCATCCCGGCTCCAGTTTCCGCCTCGGTCCCGGTCGGCGGCGCAGTCCCCACGGCCCCGGGAGGGTCGATGATGGGCAAGAACATGTGGGCGCGGGTCGTCCAGCGCGGCATCCTCACGCGGGCGCGGGACGGGGAGGAACACCGGGAGGCGCTCGTCCTCCGCAACCCCGACGGGACGTGGGAACTCCCCGGGGGGAAGGTCGAGTACAGCGAGACGGCGTTCGAGAGCCTCGAACGGGAGGTTCTCGAAGAGACGGGGCTCTCGATTACGACGGCCGATCCGGTCGAAACCGCGGTTCGGAAGCTGAAGCCGAAGAAGAAACGCGGCAAGTTCGCCGTCGTCTACCGGTGTGCGTTCGAGGGCGACGGAGTCGAACTCAGCGACGAACACGTCGCGTTCGCGTGGCGGGACTTCTCTGAAGTCGGGGCGACCACCCTCAAACAGGTCGACGAGTACCGGAGCCTCCGCCGGGTGCTCGCGGAGTCGGTCGACGAACCCCGGTGGGAGCGGACGGCCGTTCACGCGACTGGAACCGACAGGAGCAGCGAGTCGCTGACGAACGGAGAGGGCGCGAGAGGCGGAGACGGGGACGACGAGCGATGAGCGACGGGGGAGACGCTGGCGGGGATGAGCAAGCGCCCGACCACGACATCCGCGCGCTCGACGCGGGGACGGTCCAGCGCATCGCCGCCGGTGAGGTGGTCGAGCGACCCGCCTCGGTCGTGAAAGAACTCGTCGAGAACAGCCTCGACGCCGACGCCTCGCGCGTCTCGGTCGCCGTCGAGGGCGACGGGACGCGCGAGTTGCGGGTCAGAGACGACGGCGTCGGGATGACGGAGTCGGCGCTTCGAACCGCGGTCGAGGAGCACACCACCTCCAAGATACGAGACATCGACGACCTGGAGGCCGGCGTCGGCACGCTGGGGTTCCGCGGCGAGGCGCTCCACACCATCGGCGCCGTCTCGCGGATGACCATCCGTTCGAAGCCGCGCGGCGGCGCTCGGGGAACCGAACTCGTCTACGAGGGCGGCGCGGTCGAGTCGGTGAGCCCCGCCGGTTGTCCGGAGGGCACCGTCGTCGAGGTGCGCGACCTCTTCTTCAACACGCCCGCCCGGCGCAAGTTCCTGAAGACCGAGGCGACCGAGTTCGACCACATAAACACCGTCGTCACGCAGTACGCGCTCGCCAACCCCGACGTCGCGGTGTCGCTCGAACACGACGACCGCGAGGTGTTCGCCACCGAGGGTCGGGGGAGCCGCGAGGCGGCGGTGCTCTCGGTGTACGGGAGGGAAGTCGCCGAGTCGATGACGCGCGTCGACGGCGGGACCGACGGGGTGAGCGTCGAGGGCCTCGTCTCCGACCCCGAGACCACACGAAGCACGCGGGAGTACCTCTCGACGTTCGTCAACGGGCGGTACGTGACGAGCCCGGTCCTCAGAGAAGCGGTGTTGGACGCCTACGGCGGGCAGTTGGCCCCGGACCGCTACCCCTTCGCGGTGCTCTTCGTCGAGGTTCCACCCGAAACGGTCGACGTGAACGTCCACCCCCGGAAGATGGAGGTGCGGTTCGACGACGAACAGGGCGTACGGCGCGCCGTTCGCGAGGGCGTCGAGTCCGCGCTCATCGAATCGGGGTTGATCCGTTCGGCGGCGCCGCGCGGTCGGTCGAAGGCCGCAGAGACCGAGATCAGACCCGAGCCACCGGATTCGGAAGCCGTCGGGGAACCGGAACGCCGCGGCGGACGGACGGACGGCCGCCGCCCGGAACGGGCGTCACGGGCCGATTCGCGACCGGCGTCGACGGGAACTGAACGCGAGGAGTCGACGTCGGAGGGGACGTCGTCGACAGCCGACGAGGAGGAGTCGACATCGTCGACCGCAACCGACGCGACGCCACCGGAACCCGAAGCGGAAGCCGCTGGCGCCGACGGCGAACGGGAGGTCGAACCGGCCGACGACGGCGGCGACGCCGACGAGCAGTCGGGGACGGGAGCGTGGCACCGCCGGGAACCGGTGACAGACCCCCACGCGCCGGACGACGCGGAGGAAACAGCCGACGCAACCGACGAGAGGGAACAGACGGCTCTGTCCGCGTCGGCCCACTCGGCGGGGACGCCGGCGGGGGACGCGAGGGACGCAGCGGACGGCGTCGACAGCGACCGTGACAGCGACAGCGACGACGAGGCAACGGCGCAAGCAGCGTCGCCGTCGGCAGACGCACAGGCGGGGCCCGTCGTCGGGCCCGCGACACAGCGGACGCTCGCGGGAAGCGCGGTCGACCTCGACCGGACGTTCGACCGACTGCCGCGCCTTCGGGTCCTCGGTCAGCTACACGAGACGTACATCGTCGCCGCGAGCGAGGAGGGACTCGTGCTCGTCGACCAGCACGCGGCGGACGAGCGGGTGAACTACGAGCGGCTGAAAGCCGAGTTGGAAGGCGAGACGCCGACGCAGGCGCTGGCGACGCCGGTCGAACTCGAACTCACCGCGCGGGAGGCGGCGCTGTTCGACCGGTACCAGGAGGCGCTCGCGCGGGTCGGCTTCCACGCCGGACGCGTCGACGAGCGGGTCGTGGAGGTGCGGACGGTGCCGGCGGTCTTCGACGCGACGCTGGACCCCGACCGGCTTCGAGACGCCCTCACCGGGTTCGTGACCGACGAGGACGGCGGGGGGCGAGAGACGGTCGACGCGGCCGCCGAGGAACTCATCGCCGACCTCGCGTGCTATCCCTCCGTCACCGGCAACACCTCGCTCACCGAGGGGAGCGTCGTCGACCTCCTGGAGGCGCTCGACGCCTGCGACAACCCCTACGCCTGCCCGCACGGCCGGCCGACGATCATCAGAGTCGACCGCGACGAGATCGAAGACCGGTTCGAGCGGGACTACCCGGGACACGCGGGACGGCGGCGCGAGGAGTAGCGACGGCGCACGGGAGCCAGTATCAGCGGGGCGCGGTGTCGGCGTGAGACGCGGCGGGTAAGCGCGTCTGGCATCTGAACAGTTAAGCCCCCGAGTTCGCTAGAGCGCGTGTGGACACCCCCTTCGACGTTCTCCAGGTCGATCCGGACGCGAGCGACGAGGTGATCGACAGGGCGTATCGGCGACGAGTGCTGGAGACGCATCCCGACCAGGGCGGGTCCGCGGAGGAGTTTCAACGCGTCAGGCGGGCGTACGAACGGATCAAGTCGGGCGAGAAGCGCGCGATGCTCGAAGAGGGGTGGGAGTCGCCGACGCCCGACCCGGAGGCGGCCACGAACGGCGAGGCGAAGACGGAGAGCGCCGACACGGACGACGGCGACGAGGACAACGGCGATGACGAGCGCGACGAGCCCGAAGCGGGAGTGGACGGCAAGCGGGTCGAGTTCCTCAACTACGACGTGCTGTCGGACCACGGCTGGTCGCTCGACGACGACGACCTCTTCGAGAAGGCGTCGGAGGCCGACCTCGCGCCCGAGGACTACGGGCGCGTCCTGGTCAAGCCCCGGGAATCGCTGCTCGAAGCCGCAGAGGAACGCGGCTTCACGTGGCCGTACTCGTGTCGCGGCGGGGCCTGCGCGAACTGCGCCGTCGCGGTCGTCGAAGGCGAGATGGAGATGCCGGCGGGACAGATTCTCACGCCCGAATTCATCGACCAGGGTATCCGCCTGTCGTGTATCAGCGCGCCGACCACCGACGAGGCAAAGGTCGTCTTCAACGTCAAGCACCTGCCCGGCCTCGACGAACTTCGGCTCCCGCCGCGGCAGTTCGACGGGCCGCAGGCGAACGACTGAACGGGGGCGAACCGGAGCGAACCGGACCGTAATCGCCCGAATTTTTGTACGGGAGCGTCGAATCCGGGGGTATGACAGACCTCGTGACCTTCGGCGAGACGATGTTGCGGCTCTCGCCCCCGCGCGGCGACCGACTCGAACGGACCCGTTCGTTCGACGTGCAGGCGGGCGGGGCCGAGAGCAACGTCGCCGTCGCGGCCTCCCTCCTCGGCCTCGACGCCGTGTGGCTCTCGAAGCTCCCCGACTCCCCGCTCGGACGGCGAATCGTCCGCGAACTCCGCGGACACGGCGTCCGGACGGGCGTCGCGTGGGACACGTCCGACGAGAAGCGTCTCGGCACGTACTACCTCGAACACGGCGGTGCCCCGCGTGGGGTCGAGGTCGTCTACGACCGGGCCGACTCGTCCGTGACGACCGTCACGCCCGAGGAACTGGCGACGGGGGTCGTCGCGGACGCCGACACGTTCTACACGAGCGGCATCACCCCGGCGCTCTCGGAGACCGTCCGGAAGACGACGGGCACGCTGTTCGAGGTAGCGAAACAAAGCGGGACGACGACGACGTTCGACCTGAACTACCGGTCGAAGCTCTGGTCGCCCGCCGAGGCGAGAGAGACGTACGAGGCGCTCTTGCCCCACGTCGACCTGCTGTTCGCCGCCGAGCGCGACGTCCGCGAGGTGCTCGACCGCGACGGCGACGCGGTCCAACTCGCTCACGGGTTGGCGACCGACTTCGACTCCGACACCGTGGTCCTCACCCGCGGGGACAAGGGAGCAGTGGGCATCCGCGAGGGCGAGGTGTTCGAGCGGCCGGTGTTCGAGGCCGACACCTTCGACGCCATCGGGACGGGCGACGCGTTCGTCGGCGGCTTCCTCACCGCCCGCGCCGACGGCGGCGACATCGAGCGGTGTCTCACCTACGGGGCGGCGACGGCCTCGCTCAAGCGGACCATCGACGGCGACCTCGCCGTGGTGACGCCCGCGGAGGTCGAAGCCGTCATCGCCGAAGAGAGCGGCGAGATTTCGCGGTGACGACGGCTCGCATCGGGAGACGCGGCGAGCGGTCGCGGGGCGGCACGTGTGACCGAAGCGCACGACCGCCGTAACCGCTTTCGTGTTCCCCGGAGGAGGCCGGGTATGCACGTCGCGCTCATCGGTGCGTACGGGAGTGCCGGAACCGCCGTCGCCGGTCGCCTCGTCGAGCACCTCGGCGAGGAACTCACGCAGTTGACGCTCATCGACGACGGCGAGCCCGGCGGGGGGCTCTGCATCCTCAGAGGGTGTATGCCGTCGAAAGAGGTCATCTCGGCGGCGGGCCACCGCTACCAGACCCGTCACGACGACCGACTGATCGGCACGCCCGAGATGGACCTCGACCGAGTGGTCGAAACGAAGGACGGTCACATCGAGAACTTCGCGCGCCACCGCCGAGCGGCGGTCCACGACATGGCCGAGCGCGAGGGGGCGGAGTTCCGCCACGAGCGGGCGACGTTCGTCGACGACCACACCCTGCGACTCCACCCGAGCGGCGACGAACTCACGGCCGACTACGTCGTCGTCGCCACCGGTTCGGTGGTGAACGTTCCCGACCTTCCAGGAATCGACGCGGTCGAACCGGTCACGAGCGCGGACGTCCTCGACGCGACGGACCTCCCCGAGTCGGGCATCGTGATGGGGTTCGGCTACGTCGGACTCGAACTCGTGCCGTATCTCGCGGAGGCCGGCGTCGACCTCACGGTGGTCGAACACGACGCGCGCCCGCTGGACGAGGCCGACCCGGACTTCGGCGACGAACTCCTGGACATCTACCGCGAGGAGTTCGGCGTCGAGATTCTCACCAACACGTACGAGAAGCGGGTGGAACCGGCAGGGGAGGGTGTCCGAATGCACCTCGACCACGACGGGGAGGCGGTGACGAGAGAGGCCGAGGCGCTCTTTCTGTTCACGGGCCGACGGCCGGACCTCGCGGGGCTCGGCATAGAGAACACCGCCCTCGACACCGATGGCGAGTGGGTCCACGACACGATGCAGGCCCGCGACCTCGCACACACGTTCGTCGTCGGCGACGTCAACGGGAAGGAGCCAATCCTCCACGTCGCAAAGGAACAGGGGTTCGTCGCCGCCGACAACATCCTCGCGCACGCGGCGGGCGAGAAGCTGGTGGAGTACGAGAACGTCCACCACCACGTCGTCTTCTCGGCGGGGGGCGTCTACCCCTACGCCCGGGTGGGCCACTCGGTGGCGTCGGCCGTCGAGGCGGGACTCGACCACGTCGCGGTCACCCGGCGCGCCAGCGACGACGGGGTGTTCAAGACGAAGGCGACTCCGAGAGGGCTGGCGACGCTCGTCGTGGGGACGGACGGGACCGTCCTGGGGTATCAGGGGCTGCACTACCACGCGGACGTGATGGCGAAGACGATGCAGATGGCGGTGGAGATGGAACTGGACGTCCACGAGATACCCGACCGGGCGTACCACCCGACGACGCCGGAGATTCTGGACGGGCTGTTTCGGCAGGCGAAGGCTGAACTGCGAGAGTCGTGATGGGTCGACTCGTCGGGGCGTGAGCGTCGAGGCCAAGTGTGTGCAGCGGCGAACGCGTGAGGAGTCGTCGCCCAGACGGTCGATGAGTTCTGGAAGGCGGTATGGCACACGGACGCGGTGGAGCCCAGCCTCACCCACCGAAGCGACTTCGTCGCTTCGAGCCTGCACTTGGTCCCCTCGATGAAGACCTCGTGCGTTCACTCGCTCGCTCTTTCCGCGTGTCTCGACGTCAGTCCAGTCACGTCCCCCTCGTTCGAGCCGTCCGCACACCGAACGCGCAATCCGGGCTCAATCGACCTCGGGTTCGAGGGGGTCGAGGTCGACGCGGCGGACGACGAGGAACGCCGCGATGAGGACGGCGAGCAGGAGCGCGAACGACCCCGCCGCGACGAACGCGTCGTCGACGGAGGCGTACTCGTCGGGGCGGTAGCTGATGACCTTCCGCGCGATGGCGATGAGCGCGGCGTTGATGACGATCCGAATCACCGGTTCGTTCCGGCTGAACGCGACGACCGTCTGGAACACCTCGACGATGATGAGCAAGAGGAGGACGGTGTCGATGAGGTCGATGACGGCGTTGGGGTCGGTGAATCGTCCCGAGACGAGCAGTTCGTACAGCGACAGTCCCAGGTCGAAGACGCCGATGGCGAAGAGCGCCACGAGGAAGTACGCGGCACCCATCTCCAGCCACCGCATCACGCGCTCCGAGTGGGCGGCGAGCGACTCGATTTCGAGCGACACGAGGTGAGCGAAGGACCGAACCGTCAAACGGGTTGTGGCAGCCCGGGCCCCGACCCGCGTGTCGTTAGCGCTCGTCGGACTCGGGGTCCGTCTCCGCGTCCACGTCCGTGGTGGAGTCCACGTGAGCGTCGTCACCGTCGTCGTCAGCTCTCGAACTGTGGTCGTCGTCGGCTCCCGAGCCCGAGCCGTGGTCGGGCTCTCCGGGTGCGTCCTCGTCGACAGCCATCGCCTCCGCTTCGCCCTCGGACGACTCCCCGACCATCGGACGGACGCGAACCCGTCGGATGCGGTGGCCGTCGACGCGCTCGACGTCGAGGGCGACGTCGGCGACGACGACGCGGTCGCCCACGTCGCCGATGCGACCGAGTTCGGCGTTGATGAGGCCGGCGACGGTCTCGAACTCCCCTTCGGTGGTGAGGTCGACGCCGAGCGCGTCGTTCACCTCCCCCACAGTCACCTCGCCTTTGACCACGAGGCCGTCGGTCGTGGGACGGATGAACCGTTCCTCGCCGACCTCGAATATCTCGCCGACGATCTCTTCGAGGATGTCCTCGACGGTGAGGATGCCCTCGGTCTCGCCGAACTCGTCGCGGACGATGACCATCGTGACGCGCTCGGCTTGCATCTCGGCGAGGAGGTCGTCGATCTCTCTCCCCTCGGGGACCTGAAGGCTGGGGAGGAGGACGTCGTCGAGCGTCTTCCCCTCGCGGATGGCGCGTTCGACGTCGCGGATGTCGGCGATGCCGACGACGTGGTCGAGCGTGCCCTGGTAGACGGGGACGCGGGTGAGCCGGTTCGTCGCACACACTTCGATGACCTCGTCGAGGGGGTCTCGACGTCGACCGCGATGAGGTTGACGCGCGGGACCATCACCTCCCGTGCCGTGGTCGAACTGAGTTCGAAGACGCCCTCGACCATCTCGTGTTCGGCCTCGTCGATGGCGCCGACGCGTTCGCCGGTCTTGAGGAGCGCCTCGATCTCCTCGCGGGTGACGTAGGGGCGTTCGATGTCGTTTCCCCCTCCGGTGAGTCGATTGAGACCGCGGGAGGCGACCTCGAAGCAGAAGACGAGCGGGAAGAGCACGCGCTCGACGATTCGGATGGGACCAGCCACCCGCAGCGCGAGGCGTTCGGCGTTGGCGACACCGTACGATTTGGGCGTTATCTCGCCGAAGAGGAGGACGAGCGCGCTCATGCCGAGCGTCGTCGCGACGATGGCTAACTCGGGTGAGAGCGTCGCCGCCAGGAGGACGGAGGCGATGCTCGCCATCGCGATGTTCACCATGTTGTTCCCGACGAGGATAGTGACGAGAAGGCGGTGGGGGTCCTCGCGGAGGCGCTGGAGCACCACGGCGCGCGGGTCGACGTCCTCGTCGGTCTCTAAGAGAGCCGAGAGCTGGTGGCGCTCCAGCGAGAAGATGGCGATTTCGCTCCCGGAGAAGAAGGCGCTCACGCCGAGCAGGACGACGATGACGACGGCACCGAGGACGACCGTGAGAGGGGTGATGACGCTGTCGTTCGCCGTCTGTGCGGGGAACGCCGCTCGTGTGATCAGGCTCGCCGCCCGTGTCAGCGAGGTCATCGTCAACAGACCGGCCATCGCCGCGGGGACGACGCCCGTCATCGGCAGATCACCCGATCAGGTGGTCGGAGCGGTCGGTGGCGCCGGAGCGTCGCGGGGGGCCGAGTGAACTCCGACGAGCGGTCGTGTGGTCCGAGGAGAGTCATAGCCGTGGATGGTCGGACGAGCGGTTAGTTCCTGTGGATGGAGACGGTCGAACCGCGGCACGACGGGCGGGGAACGGTCGATAGAATGCTAATCCTTAATATTCACAAGGGACTGGTTTAATACATGACCGTTGTCAGCGTCTCGATGCCCGAGGAGCTACTCGAACGAATCGACAGCTTCGCCGACGAACACGGCTACACCGGGCGGAGCGAGGTCATCCGCGAGGCGTCACGGAACCTGCTCGGCGAGTTCGAGGACCGACGACTCGAGGACCGCGAACTGATGGCCGTCGTGACGGTCATCTTCGACTACGAGACGACGAGCGTCGAAGAGCGGATGATGCACATCCGCCACGAGTACGAGGGACTGGTCGCCTCGAACATCCACAGCCACGTCGGTGGCCACTTCTGTATGGAACTGTTCGTCCTCGAAGGGCGGTTGGACGAGATCTCGACGTTCGTCGGCCGTATCCGGGCGACGAAGGACACCCTAAGCGTCGACTACTCGGTGATGCCCGTCGACGAGTTCGTCTCGGTTCCCGACCCTGACCACGACCACTGAGCGCGGCTCACCGGTACTCGTCGAGTGAGAGGTACGACCCTTCCTGTGCGGTCAGCCATGCCGTCGTCCGCGGGAGTTCCTCGGAGGCGACCCGCGGGAAGATAGTGTACTCGTCCGGGGCGTCGTCGTACTCTTCGAGGTGCCCACAGACGTGTGTCTCGGCGTCCGCGTCGGGTTCGGGCCCGAGATCGAGACCGAACGGGGCTGCGTCCCGACCTTTCCCCACGGCGTCGGTGTCGCAGTCGTTCGTGTCAGTCATGTGTAGATTCCTCGGGTCGGATGTTACTCATGGTCGTTGATGTACTTTTCTATCGACGGACCGAATCCCGGACGGGAGCACGTGACGGAGTACCAGCGCACACGGGCGCGACGGGGGTCGAGGGAGGCAGGGAGGCAGCGCCCGCACGGCGAAACGGATTAAGTGAGCCCGTGTGGAAGAGAGAGTCATGCCGTCAGACGCTGACGACCCCGCGGGGACCGGACGGCCGACCCTGTTCGACGTCACCGTGCGCGAAGTGATGCGGCGGGACGTCGAAACCGTCACACCGTCGGCGTCGGCGCGGACGGTGGTCCGCCGTCTCCACGAGGCCGACGTCGGCTCGGTTCTCGTCGTCGACGAGGCGGGGACGCCGGTCGGTATCGTCACGGACTCGGACGTCCTCGCGCTGGTCGTCGCCGGCCGATCGCTGGAGGGGACGACGGTTGCCGACTGCCTGTCCGCGCCGGTCGTCACTGTGGACGCCGATGACGGCATCGAGACGGCCGCGAAAGCGCTCCGCGAACAGGGCATCGACCAGGCACCCGTCCTCGACGACGGCGCGCTGGTCGGCGTCGTCTCCGTGCGCGAACTGTCGTACTACCTGCCGGGGCTGTCGCTGTCGGACGTGACGACGCGGAGCAGCGGGGAGTACGCGTACGAGGACCGCGCCACGCCCGGCATCGACGTCGGCGACGTCGTTCGGTTCTCGAAGCGACTCGACGACGGTGACGTCCGGGCCTTCGCCCGCGCATCGGGCGACGAGAACCCGCTGCACCTCGACGACGACTACGCGGGAACGACGCGGTTCGGCACCCGTATCGCCCACGGCGTCCTCACGCTCGGCGTCGTGAGCGCGGCGCTCGCTCGTCTCCCCGGCCTCGTCATCTATCTCTCACAGAGCGTCCGGTTCGTCGGTCCCGTGGAGGTCGGCGAGCGCGTGACTGCCGTCTGTGAAGTCGTCGACGCGCTCGGCGGCGGCCGGTTCCGCCTCCGGACGGTCGTGAACGGGGACGACGGCGAACCCGTCGTCGAGGGCGAAGCCGTCGTGCTGGTCGACGGGAGCGACGAGACCGAGCGGGAGTGACAGGGTCCGGTCGCACACGGCCCAACCATTTATCCCGTCCCCTCCCTCTCCTGGATGTATGTCAGTCACGTATGACTTCGAGGGGCAGGCAGTACTGGTGACCGGCGCGGGCGGGGCGCTCGGTGGCGGCGTCGTCGAGGCGTTCGTCGACGGCGGAGCGACCGTCGCCGCCGCGGACATCGTAGACCCCGACGACGTCGACCTGCCCGACGGGGTGACGTACTACCAGGGGGACTTCACCGACGAGGACGACGTCGCCGAAACGGTCGAGGCGGTCGTCGAAACCCACGGCGGCGTCGACGCGCTCGTCAACATCGCCGGGACCTGGCAGGGCGGGACGCCGGTCGACGAGACCGACGTCGAGACGTTCGACTTCCTCTTCGACGTCAACCTCAAGACGATGTTCCTCGCGTCGAAGCACGCGCTCCCGCACCTGCGAGAGTCGGCAGCGGGCGCGGTCGTCTCCGTCTCCGCGCGGTCGTCGCTCGAAGGAGGAGAGGGCGACAGCGTCTACCGCGCGTCGAAGGCGGGCGTCCGCCTCATCACCGAGAGCATCGCCGAGGAGAATCGTGGTGAGGTCCGTGCGAACGCGATCATGCCGAGCGTCATCGACACGCCGGCGAACCGCGAGATGATGCCCGACGCCGACCACGACTCGTGGCCGACGCCACAGGAAATCGCCGAAGTCATCTGCTTCCTCTGTAGCGACGCCTCGGGGGTAACGAGCGGGGCGGCGGTGCCGGTGTACGGCGAGGCCTGAACGGACGAGGGGTTCCGACCCACGAGTTCTTGGTCCCCGCCGCACTCACATCGGTCATGACACTCGACCGTCAGAGCGGCGTCTTCTGTCACGTCGCCTCGCTTCCGGGACCGCAGGGCATCGGGAGCCTCGGGGCGCCCGCGAGACGGTTCGTCGACTTCCTCGCTCGCGCCGACCAGTCGCTGTGGCAGTTCTGTCCCATCGGGCCCACGACCGTCGACTACGGCAACTCGCCGTACTCGGCGCTGTCGGCCGTCGCGGGTAACCCGCTGTTCGTCGACCTCGCTGACCTCCGCGAGCGGGGGTGGCTCGAGAGGGTAGAAGGAGAACCGTTCGACGACGAATGCGTCGAGTACGAACGGGTCACGGACCACGTCGAGACGCACCTCCGTCGTGCCCACGACGGCTTCGAGGAGCGGGCGACGGCCGTGGAACGGAAGGCGTTCACGACCTTCCGCGAGTCGAACGACTGGCTGGACGACTACGCACTGTTCCGGGCGCTCAAACGCGACCACGACAGCGCTGCATGGACCGAGTGGCCACGGGGCGAGCGGGACCGCGATCCGGACGCGCTCGGGGCGGCCCGCGGACGACTGTCCGGCGAAATCGCCTTCCGCGAGTTCTGTCAGTTCTGTTTCGACCAGCAGTGGTCGGCGCTCCGATCCTACGCAACCCAGCACGACGTGTCTCTCGTCGGCGACGTTCCCATCTACGTCGCGGGAGACAGCGCGGACGTGTGGGCCAACCGGGACGTGTTCCAACTCGACGAGGAGGGACAGCCGACGGCGGTCGCCGGGGTCCCCGACGCGCCCGACGAGGTGTTCTCGGCTCAGCGGTGGGGGATGCCGTTGTTCGACTGGGAAGCGCTAGAGCGGACGGGGTTCGCGTGGTGGCGCTCGCGACTCGAACGGCTGTTCGCGCAGTGTGACATCGTCCGAATCGACCACTTCCGGGGATTAGAGCGGTACTGGGCGATTCCCGCCGACGAGTCGGACCCGAACGTGGGCGAGTGGCGCGACGTGCCGAGCGAGGCGTTCTTCGATGCGCTCAGCCGCGAGTTCGGCGACCTCTCGGCGCGCGCGTTCGCCGAGGACATCGGCCACCCGACCGACGCGGTCGACGACCTTCGAACCCGGTACGGACTGGCGTCGCTGAAGCTCCTCCCGTTCGTCGACTGGTGCGAGGAGGACCACCCGCACAAGCCGCACCGGTACACGGCGGACACCGTCGCCTACACCTCGACGCACGACTCCGAGACCGCCCGTGGAGCGTACGAGTCGCTGTCCGACGAGCAGCGGGCGTGCTTCGAGGCGTACTTCGATGGGCCCGTCGCTGCCGAGACGGTCCACGAGACGTGTATCGAGGCGGTGTGGGGTTCGGAGGCGAACCTCGCGCTGGCGCAGATACAGGACGTGCTCGGACGCGGGAACGAGGCGCGGTTCAACGTTCCCGGGACGACGGCGGGCAACTGGGCGTGGCGCGTCCGGGAGGAGCAGTTGACCGACGCTGCCGCCGGCTGGCTGGCCGAGGCGACACGCGACGCGAACCGCTGACAGCAGAAACCCGGGAAGGACCGAAAGGGGCGAACAGCCGGCACGCTCGCGCCACACGGCGTCGTGCCGGACGGCCGCGTCCCACCGTGTGCTGGCGGTCAGGTCACGCCGCGGAGTGGCATCCTGTTCGTATTTGAGCGTTCGCCCGAGACCGAGCTATGAGAGTGTGTGTACGGAGCGGCAGTTCGGTGCGTCCTCATCCGCGAGACGGCCGGATTCCACGGCCGCGCGAGACGCGACGCGGTCGCGGTCTGATTCTCACTCGATGGCCGCCCCTTTACACACATCCCATCGCTCGGTACGGCCACGCGTCGAACGCGAAACGGAGAACCCACAACCGTTTTGTCACGTCTGGGTAACGTAGGGGCTATGAGCGAACTCACCGACGTGGAGGCAACGACGCTCACACACCGCGTGGTCCTGCTCGGGGTCGCCGAACTGGGTGGCCGCGACGAGGTGCCCGCACACGCGGGCGAGATCGTGAGCGTCTGTATCGACAACCTCGCGGACGTCGACGGCGACGTCGTCGGGAGTCTCTCGGAGGCCGACGTCGCCCGCGCGCTCAACGAACTCGAGGACGCCGGCCTCGTCGAACGGGGCGACGTCGGCGACACCTCCGCGGTCGGGAAGGGCCGCCCCGCGTACGTCCTCCCGATGGGGGGCGACGCGCTGTGTGAGACGCTCGAAGACGACGACCGGCTGACGACGCTCGTCGAGCGCGTCGAGGCCACCCACGGCTAACCGATACGGCGTCGGGACACACCGACCCGTCGGACGAACGTCACGGTTTTTAGGCTCACCGAAAAACCGAAAGGGGTTTCAACGTTTAGGCGAGCCAAAAAGGCATGACGAACGGTTCGAACCCTCCACGTCCGACACGCCGAACGCTTCTCACGACCGGTGCGGCGCTCGTCACCGGCGCGCTCGCCGGCTGTAGCGGGGACACCGGAACGAACACGTCGTCGACGGACGCGCAGTCGACCGCGACCGCGACCGCGACGTCGACGGCAACGACGACCGCTCAGTCCACGACCGAGAACACCACGTACGCGGTGGAGATGGCGCCCGTCGGCCGCGTCGAGTTCGAGGCCGTTCCCGAGACGTGGGTCGCGAACAACGGGAGCTGGGCGGACATGGGTGTCGCGCTGGGTCTCGAACCGCCGAAGGGCGTCTGGCTCCCGAGCCGGTACCACACGCGGTACTACGACGAGATACCGGGCGTGAGCGTCGACGCGAGCGGGATTCGCGAGCTGTGGGGTGAGGGTGGCGTCGGCAAGGAACAGTTCTACGAACTCGACGCCGACGTCCACGTGGCGGACCCGAACTTCCTCCTGAACCGAGGACAGTGGGCGGAGTCGGACATCGACGAGATCGCCGAGCAGGTCGGGCCGTTCT
This sequence comes from Salinigranum rubrum, assembly GCF_002906575.1. Lineage (NCBI taxonomy): Archaea > Methanobacteriati > Methanobacteriota > Halobacteria > Halobacteriales > Haloferacaceae > Salinigranum > Salinigranum rubrum. Next base: position 523,342 of record NZ_CP026309.1, on the reverse strand, counting down.
TCGGGAACAGCATCTTCTCGCGCGGCTACGCCTGGCACGACTACGAGTACTACACGCTGTACGAGGCGTTCGGGAAGCTCGCACAGGTGTTCCAGCGGGAGGACAGATACGAGGCGTTCGCGTCGCTCCACGAGGAGTTCCAGACCAGCCTCGCGTCCGCCGTTCCCGCCGAGGGCGAGCGCCCGTCGGCGGCGGTCGTCTGGGCCGGCGGCGACGAGCCCGAGGAGTTCTACCCGTACGTCATCGACGAGGGAACGAGCTTCAAGCACCTCCGGGACCTGAAGGTGAACGACGCGCTCGCGGCGACCGACGTCAAGGACTTCTACAGCAACCGCGGCGCCATCGACTACGAGACGCTCCTGGAGGTCGACCCCGAGACGCTGCTCATCCGCGGCCAGGAGGCGAAGACGCGGGCCGAGTTCGAGGAAACGGTCGTCGCGTACATGGAGGACCACGGCGTCGCGAGCGAACTCACCGCCGTCCAGAACGGGGACGTCTACCGCGCCGGCCCGCTGTACCAGGGTCCGATCACGAACCTCGTCGGCACGGAGCGACTCGCCCGAGAACTGTACGACGTCGAGGAGGACCTGTTCGACCGCGAACGCGTCGCGGCCGTCGTCGCCGGGGAGGTCTGAGGATGAGAGACGGGGCCACGTCCGACGTCCGGACCGAAACCGAGTACGACGTGGTCGTCGTCGGTGGTGGCCCGGCGGGCTGTTCTACCGCCGTCTTCACCGCCCGGTACGGACTCGACACCGTCGTCTTCGACCGGGGACGCTCGTCCATCCAGCGGTGTGCCCACCTGGAGAACTACCTCGGGTTCCCCGCCGGCATCGACGTCGAGACGCTGTACGGCCTGATGCACGACCACGTCCGGGAAGCCGGCGGCGAACTCGTTTCAGACCTCGTCGACGCGGTGTCGCGCTCGGACAGGGGGTTCGTCGTCGAAACCGAGGAAGGGAGGCGCGTCACGACCCGCCGCGTCGTCGCGGCGACCCGGTACGACGGCGAGTACCTCCGACCGCTCGGCGACGAGGAGATGTTCGAGACGAGCGGCGGCGGGACGAACGAACGGTTCGACCGCACCTATCCCGAGTCAGACGGGACGACGCCGTTCGAGGGGCTGTACGTCGCCTCTCCGTCCGAGGAGACCGACCGACAGGCCATCGTGGCCGCCGGCCGCGGGGCGCGCGTCGGCCTCGCCGTCGTCCGCGACGTCCGTCGCACACGGGGCGTCCCCGACGCCGTCGCGCCCCACTACGACTGGCTGCGTCGGGAGGCCACGCTCGACAGCGAGTGGGACGACCGCGACCGGTGGCGCGAGTGGTACGACGCCAAGCGACCGGACGGCGTCGACGACGACCGGTGGGAGGCGGTCCGCGAGCGCGACATCGACCGACGACGCGGGATGTACCTCTCGAGCGCCCGGATCGACCGACGACGAGAGCGCGGTCAGCGCCGACTGCTCGACCACGTCGACGACGACCTCGTCGTTCAGCGGGCACGGGAAATCGAGTCCGGCGGCGGAGACGAGAACGCGAGCGGCGGGGTCGAAAGCGGCGTACCGGCCAACGGGACGAGCGAACACGCGGACGGACACACGGGAGCGAGCCGCTGACATGGCCGGCGAGCCCACGACGGGGACGGCGACGGGGTCGTCTCGCGAAGGCTGGTTCGGCTGGCTCGACGGCTCGCTTCTCACGCTGTGCGTCGGGAGCCTCGCCGTCGTCGTTCTCGGCGGACTCGTACAGGTGAGCTTCGGCGCGTTCTCCATGACGGTCGTCGAGGCGTGGCAGGCGGTGGTGAACCCGGAGGTCGTCCTGAACCCGCAGGCGTGGGAGGCGTTCCTGTTCGGCGGGGGAGTTCCGGAAATGAACAGACGGAGCCTCATCGTCTGGAACATCCGCCTCCCGCGCGTGCTCGTCGCCGTGCTCGTGGGGATGAACCTCGCTGTTTCGGGAGCGATCTTCCAAGCCGTCACGCGGAACGAACTCGCCAGCCCGTTCATCCTCGGCGTCTCGTCGGGTGCCGGGTTGATGATTCTCCTCACGCTCGTGGTGTTCTCGGGGCTGTCGGCGTTCCTCCCGCTGATCGCCTCCATCGGTGGGGCCATCGCCTTCCTGGTCGTCTACGCCATCGCCTGGAAGAACGGCACCTCGCCCGTCAGACTCGTCCTCGCCGGCGTGATCGTCGGGACCGTCTTCGGCAGCCTCCAGACGGCGCTGTTCTTCTTCGCCGACGACATCGGCGTCGTCCAGAGCGCCATCGCGTGGACGACCGGATCGCTGACGGGGACCGACTGGGAGCAGGTCCGGATGGCGCTCCCGTGGACGGCCGTCGCGATGCTGCTCGCGCTCGTCAGTTCGCGGCAGTTGAACGTGCTTCTGCTCGGTGAGAACACGGCGAAGTCGCTCGGGATGAGCGTCGAGAAGGTCCGGTTCGCCCTCTCGGGCGTGGCGGTCCTCGCCGCGGCCGCGAGTATCGCCGTCGCGGGCATCGTCGGTTTCGTCGGCCTCATCGTCCCGCACATGGTCCGCAACATCGTCGGCAGCGACTACAGAAAGCTCGTCGTCGGCTGCGTGTTCGCCGGGCCGGCGCTCATGGTCGCCGCCGACGTCGGCGCCCGCCTCGCGTTGAGTCCCGTCCAGATTCCGGTCGGCATCGTCACCGGGCTCGTGGGGGGGCCGTACTTCCTCTACCTGATGCGCAAGCAGGACAAGATGGGTGAGATCTGATGACCGACGAGCGGACGACACGACCGGACGGCGGAGCCGGGTCGGCGGTCGAACGGGAGCGGGCGGCCCGAGACGACCGTCGGCCGACCGAGGACACCGACAGCTCCGCGAGCGAGTTCGTGGGCGAGGAGCTCGTCATCAGCTACCCGTCGACGTCCGCGCCGGTGATCGACGGCGAGTCGCTCCGGGTGCCGCCGGGGGCGGTGACCGCGCTCGTCGGGCCCAACGGGAGCGGGAAGAGCACGCTGTTGAAGGGACTCGCCGACCAGCTCGGACTCGACGCGGGGACGGTCCGCCTCGACGGCACGGACATCAGTACGCTCGGAGCGAAGAAAATCGCCCGAAAGCTCGGGCTCCTCTCCCAGGAGAACACCTCCCCCGGGAGTATCTCCGTCGAGAAACTGGTCGAACACGGCCGCTACCCCCACCGCGGGTTCTTCGACGGGCTCTCCGAGACCGACCGCGAGGCCATCGACCGGGCGATATCGCTCGCGGGCGTCGAGCACCTCCGTGACCGCGAAGTCGGGAGTCTCAGCGGGGGACAGAAACAGCTGGTGTGGATCGCGATGGCACTGGCACAGGAGACCGACGTTCTGCTGCTCGACGAACCGACGACGTTCCTCGACCTCCATCACCAGCTCGAAGTGATGGACATCGTCGAGACGCTGCGCGACGAGAGCGACATCACGGTCGTCCTCGTCCTGCACGACATCGACCAGGCCGCACGGTACGCCGACCACATGGTCGCACTCAAGGACGGGACGATTCACGCCCGGGGGGCGCCGGAGGAGGTCGTGACCCAGGAGTTGCTCGCGGAGGTGTTCGAGATCGACGCCGAGGTGGAACACACCGACCGGGGGCCGCGGATCGAACCGCTCCGCGCCCGACACGACGACGATTCCAGGGGAGCCGGAGACGAGGAGTGACCGACACCGACGAGTTCGAGACGGCGCTGGACGTCTACCGCGACCGCGTCTCACACCCGCTGTTCCGGCTTTTTCGCGCGTACGGTCGCGGTGAGTGGAAGTGGCTCGTCGTCGGTCTCGTGACGAGCGTGCTCGCGTACGGGACGGTTCTCGTGACGCCAATCGTGCTCGGAACGACCATCGACGCCCTGTTCACGGGTGAAGGTGCGTACGCGCTGCCGCTCGTTCCGACCGCGTGGCTGCCGACCGGACCGACCGCACAGTTCTGGTTCTCGGCAGCGGTCGTCGGTGGGGCACTCCTCGGCGGGGCACTCCTGCAGTGGATCCGTGGGGTGTCGATGAACTTCTTCGCTCACGGCGTGATGTACACGATCCGGGTCGACGCCTACGAGAAGATGCAGCGTCTGGACATGACCTTCTTCGACAACAAGGAGACGGGCGAGATCATCTCCATCCTGAACAACGACACGGGAAATCTCGAAGTCCTCTTCGACAACGCGCTGGGCGACAGCGTCCGTATCGGCGTCATCCTCTTCGGTGTCACGGGTGCGCTGTTGTACACGAACCGGCAACTCGCGCTGGTGACGCTCGGGGCAGTGCCACTGTTGGTCGGGTTCACGTGGTGGTTCATGCGGGTGATCGAACCCCGCTACACGCATCAGCGCGAGACGGTCGGCGACCTGAACACCCGGATCGAGAACGGGCTGAGCGGCATCGAACTGGTCAAGACGACCGGCACCGAGGAGTACGAGAACGAGCGCGTTCGCGGCGTCTCTCGGGACGTCTTCGACGCCCAGATGGACGTGTTGAAGCTGAGCTACTTCTACCGGCCCGGGATGGAACTCGTCACCGGTGCGGCGCTGGTAGCGACGTTCGTTCTCGGAGGGCTCTGGGTGTTATCGGGACCGCCGCTGTTCTTCTCGGGCGAACTCACCACCGGGGACTTCGTCGTCTTCATGCTGTTGACCCAGCAACTGACCGGACCGATGGCGCAGTTGGCGAACATCGTCGACTGGTACCAAAACGCGCGGGCCTCCGGCAAGCGCATCTGCGGGCTGATGGACGTGCCCGTCCGAATCGAGGACGCCCCCAACCCGGTCGCGCTCGACGACATCGACGGCCGGGTCGAGTACGACGACGTGACGTTCGGATACGATGGCGGGGCGACGGTCCTCGACGGCGTCGACTTCGCCGTCGACGCGGGCGAGACAGTCGCCCTGGTCGGCCCCACGGGCGCGGGGAAGTCCACCGTGGCGAAGCTCCTCCTCCGCCTGTACGACGTGACCGACGGTGCGGTTCGAGTCGACGGCCACGACGTGCGCGAGGTCCGACTGTCGGCCCTCAGAGGGTCCGTCGGCTACGTGAGCCAGGACACGTTCCTGTTCGACGGGACCGTCGCGGAGAACATCCGCTACGGTCGGTTCGACGCGAACGATGAGGCGGTGCGCGAGGCCGCCGAAGCGGCCGAGGCTCACGAGTTCATCGAACGCCTCTCGGACGGCTACGGGACGCGAGTCGGCGAGCGCGGCGTCAAACTCTCCGGCGGCCAGCGTCAACGGGTCGCACTCGCCAGGGTGATCCTCCGTGACCCGTCGATCGTCCTGTTGGACGAGGCGACCGCGAGCGTCGACACCGAAACCGAATACCTCATCCAGCGCTCGCTCGACCGGCTGACAGCCGAGCGAACGACGATCGCCATCGCTCATCGGCTGTCGACGATCAGGGACGCCGACACCATCCTCGTCTTGGAAGGTGGACGGATCGTCGAGCGCGGGACGCACGACGAACTGCTCGCGGCTGACGGACTGTACGCGAACCTCTGGGGCGTGCAAGCGGGCGAAGTCGACGACCTCCCGGACGAGTTCGTCGAGCGCGCGTCCCATCGACCGACGAGAGATTTTTAGGCCGGCCTAATAATCGGAGCGTTTATATTGTTTTAGGTGAGCCTAAAACCATGTCGAAAGACGACTCGGCGCGCGACGCGTCGACGCGGCGCGACTGCGTCAAGTACGGAGGCGCGGTCATCGGCGGCGGACTGCTGGCCGGATGCACCGGCGGCAGCGACTCCGGCGAGGGTACGAACAGTCCGACCAGCGCCTCCGAGGAGAGGACACCGACTCGCACCCCGGAGGACGGTACCACGACCACCGACGGAGACGAGACGTACTCGGTGACGATGGCGCCGATGGGGACAGTCGAGTTCGAGTCCGTCCCCGAGGACGTGGTCATCTACGACGCGCAGTGGGCGGACCATCTGGTCGCGCTCGGACAGCAAGAGCGAATCGTCTCGCTCGGCTGGCCGGACAACTACTACACGGGTTACTACGACGAACTCTCGGGTGTCTCGTTCGACACAGGCGCTCTCCCGGGGATGTGGGACGGCGGGCTCGACAAGGAACAGTTCTACGAACTGGACGCCGACGTTCACCACATCGACCCGTGTCGGTTCACCTCGTTCGACTCCGGGATGGACCGGGCGGACTTCGACGAGTTAGAGAAGAACGTCGGACCGTTCTTCGCCAATCGGTTCAGTCGGGCCCACAGCGAGCCACCAGAAGAGTGTCGTGAGTCGTACGAGTACTACACGCTGTGGGAACTCCTCGACAAGTTCGCGCAGGTGTACCGGGTTCAGAGCCGGAGTCAGGCGCTCAAACGAGTGCGCGACGAGATGCTCGAGTCGGTTTACGCCGAACTGCCGCCGCAGGAAGACCGCCCTTCCGTCGCCCTGGTCGTGTACGTCCCCGATACGGAGGCGTTCGGGCCGTACCAGCTGAACGGACCCGGTTTCGGGAAGGCCCACACCCGTCCGCTCCGGGCGAACGACGCGCTCGCGCAGGGGGACAGGACCTACGCCAACGATGCGGGCGACTACGACATGGAGGCGATGCTCGGATTCGACCCCGACGTCATCCTCCACAACTTCGACTGGACCAACCCCAGGGAGCGAACGGAGGCGTTCTTCGCGCTCGACGAGCATCCGGTTGCGAGTGAACTGACTGCGGTCGAGAACGGTCGCCTCTACGCGACCGGGTCGGCGCTGCAAGGCCCGCTGATGAACCTCTTCCAGCTCGAACTCTCGGCGAAACAGATCTACCCCGAACTGTTCGGCCAGCCGCCAGAGCCCGGAGAGTCAGTGCCCGAAGGCGAACGGCTGTTCGACCGCGAGCGGGTCGCGGACATCATCAACGGGGACATCTGACCATGAGCGACGACACCAGCACGACCGAGACACCGACACGACGCGAGTACGTCAAGTACGGTGGCGCGGTCCTCGGCGGCGGACTGCTGGCCGGGTGCGCGGGCGATACCGGGTCCGGCACCTCCCCCGAACCGACGGAAACGACCACGACGACGACCGAGACGGAGGTGAGAGACGGGACTGCGACGCCGGCGGACGAGTCCTACTCGGTACGGATGGCTCCGATGGGGACAGTCGAGTTCGAGACGGTCCCCGAGCGAATCTTCACCCGATTGACCCATCTGGCCGGGATGGCGTTCGCCCTCGGGCGCGGCGACGACGTCAACGCGATGCACGCCCCCGACTACTACCACGCGCTCTGGAACCAGTTCACGCCCCGCCTCGACGGCGTCTCGGTGGACTGGAAGGGGCTGTACTCCTCGTGGACGCCGAGCAAGGAGAAGCTCTACGAGCTAGACAGCGACGTCCACCTCGCCGACCCGGCGGGGATATTCGCGCTCGACAAGTGGGACATGGGCGACGTTCGAGAGGTGGACGAGAACCTCGGCCCCTGGTTCGGGAACTGCTACAGCGACACGCACCAGGAACCACCCGCAGAGTGGGCGGAGGCGTACGAGTACTACGACCTCTGGGAGATGTTCGAGCGGGTGGCCAGCGTGTTCCGGGAGGAAGCCCGCTACGAGGCGCTCGCGGCGGTTCGCGCGGACGTCCTCGCGACCATCGAAGCCGACCTACCCGACGCGGGGGAACGCCCCACCGCCCTGATGGCGGGCGCGAGCGATATCACGAACCCCTGGGTGTACAAGACCGAGAGTCCCGGGTTCCTGAACGCGCACATCAGGCCACTGGGGGCCAGAGAGGCGCTCGGCTCCGACGTCGACTCGGGTGTCAAGATCGACATGGAGGCGATGCTGGAGGCGGACCCGGACGTGATTTTCGTGCTGGGTGGCATGTCGCCGTCGATGGACGTGACGGCAGTCAGAGAGACCCTCGAAGACCACTCCGTCGGGAGCCGACTGTCGGCGGTCCGGAACGGCCGGGTGTACGCGCAGGGAGCGCGCTACCAGGGACCGATCCTCAACCTGTTCCAGTTGGAGATGACGGCCAAACAGCTCTACCCCGAGCGGTTCGGCGAGTGGCCGACCTACGAGGGGGGACCGTATCCGGAGCTACCCGAGGACGAACGGCTGTTCGAGCGCGAACGGGTCGCGGATGTCATCAACGGGATGGTCTGACCCTCCCAGGAGAGGCCCCTCCCTGTCCGTCTATTTAGGCCCGCCTAAAATTCGAAGCAGCTATAACGGTTTAGGCGAGCCTAAATCGTATGAGAGACGAAACGGACGACACCACAGCCTCGACGCGACGGGACTACCTCCGGTACGGTGCCGTGGTCGGAGGCGGCCTCCTCGCCGGATGTGTGGGGAGCGGCGACGCAGAGTCGGCCGGGGAAGCCACGACGACGCGAGCGCCGACGGAGACGACGCCGGAACCGACAGCGTCGGCGACCGAGACGGAGACCCAAAACACCTCCTACTCGGTGTCGATGGCGCCGATGGGAGCAGTCGAGTTCGACGCGGTGCCCGAGCGGTGGGTCGCCTACGACGGCGGCTACGCCGACATGGGCGTCGCGCTCGGCAAGGGCGACGGCATGACGGGTATCGGCAGCGCCGGTCGCTACTACACCTCCGTCTACGACGAGTTGCCGGGCGTAGACGTCGACCGTGACATCCTCGAATCGAACGACCTGGGGAACGCGGACATGTCGAAGGAGGTGTTCTACGAACTCGACAACGACGTCCACGTCATGGACCCCCGGATGCTCGTCAACTGGTTCGACTGGAGCGAGGAGGACGTCGCGGAGATCGCGACGAACGTCGGCCCGTTCTTCGGGAACCTCATCTTCCGCCGCGAGGACGCGTGGCACGACTACCGCTACTACACGCTGTACGAGGCGTTCGAGAAGGTCGCGGCGGTGTTCGACGAAACCGAACGCTACCGGGCGTTCGAATCGCTCCACGACGAGTTCATCGCCTCGGTCCAGACACGGTTGCCGCCCGCGGACGAACGCCCGAACGTCCTCTTGGTCTACGAGGGGAGCGACGAACCGGAGGAGTTCTCGCCGTACCGTCTCAACGACCAGGGGACGAGCAAGAAGCAGTGGCGCGACCTCGGCGTGAGCGACGCGCTCGCGGGAACCGGCGTCGAAGGCTTGAGCACCACCGACAGGGGTCGAATCGACTACGAGACGATGCTGGAAGTCGACCCCGACGTGATCATGCTCCGGGCGCACGAGCGCAAGTCCGCGACCGAGTTCCGCGAGACGGTGCTTCGGTACATGCGAGAACACCCGGTCGCGAGCGAACTGACGGCCGTGGAGAACGGCCGGGTCTACCGCGGTGGCTACCTCTTTCAGGGACCGATTCAGAACCTGTTCTTGACCGAGCGTGGCGCACAGCAACTGTACCCCGAGGTGTTCGGAGAGGTAACGAGTGACGAGCGGTTGTTCGACCGTCGACGGGTTGCGGACATCGTCACGGGGGAGTTCTGACGATGCGCGACGAGGACCCCACATCCCGAACGCGCGGCGGTCGAGAGCAACCGACGCGGTCGAATCGTCGCTCGAAGCGCGACACGGCGTCCCGGATGGGGGCTCGGAGGTGGGCCATCGCCTCGCTCTATCACGACCCCGAGGAGTACGGCATCCCAACGGTCCCCGAGTGGACGGTGCGCCGGACGGACACCGGGGTGGCCTTCGCCGAAAGCGAGGGGACCGAACCGTTCATCAGCGCCGAGTCGCCGGTGCGAGTACGTCGCTGAGTGTAGGCCACCGAAACACCGGTGGACTCGTTAATTGTTAGACCGGCTTCGAACCGAGGCACCCGAGCAGACGCGACCTGGTGGCGACCGGCGCGATGGCGCTCGCAACCGGACTCGTCGGGACGTCCAGCGGCGGGTTCCGGGGCCGACGACGGGAAGCGCGATTCGGAGCACCAGGGCGGCCCGAGCGTCGTCGAGTAGTGGGCCGTCCCATCCACGGAGGAGACGCTACGCGGTCCGCCGCTTGGCGGGGGCGTCCTCGCCGTCTCGAACGAACTGCGTACCGCTGTCACGGGGGGAATCAGCCCACCTGTCGTTGGTCGGTGAGCGTCAGCGTCCGGTCGGCGGTCCGGACGGTCGTCTGGACCGTCACCCACCCGCCGTTCTGCTGGATCGCGATGGCGTCGGTGAAGGAGAGTTCGACGCGCCTGGTCGCGGTGTAGGACGCACCGGCGTCGAGCGTCCCGACGCGCTCTCGCCCCTCCCAGATCACGCCCCCATCGGTTCCTCTGCCGGCGTAGACACGCGTGTAGACGGTGACGTCCTCGGCGGTCGTCTCCTGCTGGTTCGTCACCGTCGACGTCACGTCGCGACAGGTGCGGCCGCACTCTTCGGTCCCGTCGACGGTGAAGGCGAACGGTGGCAGCGGTGTCGCCGTGGCCGTCGCGTCCGACGCTGATCCGCCCTGCTCGCCGCTGGGCGTTCGGTCCGGCGTCTCCGTCGGGAACGACCCGGTGTCGTCGCTGTCGGCGGCAGGTGCCGGGCCGAACCCGCCCAGGAGGAGACCGACGCATCCGACGAGCACGAGCGCTACGGCTCCGAGGACGAGTGTTTTCGTGTTCATGCGTTGGCTGGCGTCCCCGTCGACGGCGACACGGCCGGTCTCGTCATCGAGCGTTCCGCTCGGTCCGTCGAGAGGGGACTGGCGACTCGCCTCACGAACGTGCGAGGCGAGGTCCGGGGCGGGGAGTCACCGAACGGGGCGACTGCCCGAGAACCGCCGGCAGTCGTGGTCAGCGAGGTCGCAGTCGTCGCCGAAGCGGTCAGCACTCCCGCGGGAACGCCGCTCATGCGCGAGGGTCTTGGTGTCGTCGGCCTTTGCCCGTTCCGCTTCCGGCTGTATGGACCTTCGAACCGCGCCGCGGTACAGATTTCACCGCTCGCTGACGTTCGCAGGAATCATGGGCCCTATGGGGACAGGCCGATACGATTCTCTCTCCGTACGGTAGTCCGTCATCGGTGTCATAGGAACTGCTGGCGCTGAATAGCTCTCTGTCGAGCGTTTCTCCGGTCGTAATGCTTGTCCAAGACGTCCTCACTCGCGTCGAGACGGTCACCAACGACGCGGCGGGGAACGTTGTCGCTCCGATAGGCCGTCACACGACCCGACCGGAAATCGTGGGGAGATCGACTCGACGGACACTCACTCGCCTTTCGGACAGTCGTCGCCTCACACGTCTCGGGGTCGCGGTCGTGTGGGCACTCCTCGCCGTACCAGCACGGGCGAGTGACCACGTACGCGTCGGTGCGAAGAGTGCCCTTGTGGACACGGCCGTGTTTGGTCGTGAAGAGCGGGTGACGGTCGTACTCGTCTTTTACTCGAGGTCTCGGCCCATCGATCCAATCGGACAAGACCGACGCCATACGTCGAGAAATCACGTTCACGCGCTCGCCACTAGTCCCGTTCTTCAGCGACGTCCCGGTGTCCGGTCGGTGGACGAACTCGATAGTCGGTGTCTCACCCTCGAGGGAGAGGTCACGGAGATCGAGCGCGCGAAGCCCCGAGATGCGACACCCGGTGTGCCACGCCAATAGGATTTCCGCATGTCGACGACTCGCGTAGTGATACCGACCCAGGTAGTCCAGAATCGGTTCGGCACGTGCTGGATGGAGCGTCGAGTCACTCACGTCGTCACCATCTGAAACGGTCGGGAGTGGAACGTCATCAGCGAGTCCAGCCGGAACCGCGTCGATAGTCGCGCAAAATCGGAGGAATGCCCGAAGCGTGGCCAACTGCCCTCTCAGCGTCGAAGGCGCTAGGGGCTCCGGGTCTTCGTCTTCATCTGCCGCGTAATTTCCTTCGCGTCGCCAGATTCGATACGCGTAGAGATCCCGTCCACGGAGTTCACCAAGATTCTCTATTTCGTTTTCCTCACACCACGCGACGAACGCAGCGAGTCGGTAGCTCTGGCCCTCGATCGTCTCGGCAGCTAGCTCGTCCTGCTTCGCGTCAAGATACATCCGACGTCCCTCTGCGGGTGCCAGTGGAACGAGATCGCCGCTCATCTGTAGCCCTCTTCGCGAGTGAACCGCTGATCGTCGATTCGACCGTGGAGCCCACGGTACGACGGAACGCGACTACGTTTCTCGTCTGGGTGTGCGTGCTCGTCGGCGTTCACGGCCACCTGGTGTACCGCGTGCGCGAGTTCAGCGAGCACCGCGTTCTGGTGCTCCATCTCGTCAGTGAGTCGCTCTAGCGCGTCTGCCTGCCGTTCGAGGGCGGCGAGTCCTTCGAAGTCGAGCCCACCGTCCGCGCGGAGTCGCGCGCATTGTCGACAGACGTGCTTTCGTGTTTGTGCGTTGAAGCCGACGGCGTTGCGGTCACTACAGGCTTCACAAGAGGCTGGTCCGGGGTTCTTTTGAGAGAGCGCTACGTCCGACTCTGTGCGGGGCCCAAGCCCCGTGCTAGTAGTTTCGCTCATCGTTCTGGGCGGGACCACCCGCGGACGTCGGTACCAGCGACGCCCGCGGGACCTACGATATCAACAGTAGCCGACGGTATCTCACTCGGTCCCGTAATCACACCGATACACTGTCTTTGCATAAATGCTGTGGTCAAGCTAAATAAGTTGTGAATGGTGCATGGACACAACAACCAGTACAAATAGGAGATGGTGATGCACAGATGCAATAACGATGAGGAGATCCGGGTCCTGGATGACGATTTGGGATGACCGAATCCTCGAATTTATCGAGGAGAACGGGTCAGGGAGCCCAGGTGAATTGGAAAAGTCAGGGTTCTTTCAGATATCTCGATCCCAAATTTCTCGACGCCTAAGGCGGCTGAAAGAGAAAGGAATGCTACAGCACCTTGGAAACGGAGTCTACGTCATTACCCCAACCGGCGAGGAATATCTCACAGGTGATTTGAACGCAGAAGAGTTGTCCGACACGGAAGAAGAAAACGGGGCTGCTTCAGCGTAATATAGATGGGAAAGATACGACGGACAGGCCAGTGGATGCAACTGCTCGACGACCGAATTCTTGAGAAGCTCGCTCGGGAGGGTCTCTCGTGGCCGTCACAGATGGCTCGGGATCTTCGTGTGGGTGGCTCGGAGGCTCGGATTCACGAGCGGTGTCGGGTATTGTGTGAAGCTGGGCTGATTGAGCCGTTCCTCGACGAACCCGGCGTGGAGATGTTCGAGATCTCGGTGTGGGGAATGCTGTATTTAGAAGGAGAGGTTGACGCCAATCTCGACAGGCCAACGCCGGGAACGCGGCCACCCGATAAGGTGAGGCCGGGTTGGTGGGTGGGCTTTGGAATATAGGAACTCAATAGATTTGTATTGAGGTTGTGGCTCTGCTCGCGACCAATCCAATCTGGATTTTATGACTTTAAGTAAATACGGGTAGAAGTGAGTACCCTACTGATTACGGAGAGTATCTCTCGACAAAGTTATTCAATTGATAAATAGATAGCCCATTAATATTTGAGTATTCCCTACTGACGTGCTGGTTGATATTCTGTTGTAACGATATCGGATCAGATGTTAATTCTTCAAGAGTAGCTGGAAGGCCACCAGTTGAGGTAGTATCCTCGTCAGTAGGTTCAGCCTCGTCCCCGAAATCATTTTTGTCAGAAGTTACAAAAGCGTCATCGCCCCCAGTTGCATACCATTTCGCGGCTTGTGCAAGCAACTTGCAATCAGATGTGTTACTAATATCCATCTGAAGTGCTCGGTAGAGGTTAACGTCATAGTTAATATTCAGTCTCTCAACCAGTGGCTCACTGTTAGCGTTTCCAAACAACCGGTCGACCCCGCTCTCGTACTGGCGTAAACGCTCACGAACTAGCCGGAGAGCCTCGATATCACCATGTTCTTGAACAAGTTGTCTTTGAAAGTCATTCAACGATCTTCTGTCGTTAGAGGTGAGATTTGAGGGAGTATCGAACTGGTAGTCACCGATAGAACTGTTTCCGTCAGAAACACTTTCTTCCCATGCAGCATATGCTTTTGCTCTCCGCTGAGCGACTCGCTTGTATTCACGATATCCAAAATCACTTGTGTATTTCTTGAGGTTAGTGTACTCGTCAAAGAAAATCGCTGCCTCTTCTGTTTCATCTTTCGAATAATCGTAGAGTACAGAAGTGTCCGTGAAGGTCGCACTCACGTTTATCGGTGATGCTGCTTCACTCATCAGTGTCAGGGGAGTCGATGATATTCATCATTTCATCTATATCTTGAGAGTTCTCATGACTTTCTGATGGGAAGTCACTAGGTCGTGGGAGCAAATTGTACGATGCACATTCTCGTCGAATTTGATCAATCTCTTCCTCAAACTTACCGGGGTCATCGTCATTGCGCCCGCTGAGAATCGTGTTGTAATTAGCATCGGCAATTTGTTTTAAAACCTCTTTGTGCGGCCCTTCTGCGGTATGCTCGGACATTTCATAAGCAGGAAGTAGCCATACAGTAGAGTCATAGAAGTCGCTCAGTTCTTGTACGATGCGTGAATGTGGAGGCACTATTTCCGTCGGAGGAAGCATCTGTAGTTGCATCAGTACATTTTCGATCAAATCAGTACACTCCGACACTGGACCAATTGAGGCGTCAAAGAGTTCCTCGTGTTTACGCATGGCGAGTCGAAGCTGAACAGCTGCTTGACCAGCCCGCTCATAGTACTGTTTTTCTTTTAGGTTCGGTACAGCGTGATGTCCCTCAGTATAGAGCGTCGCTCTGTTTTCATGTATCTCTTTGAGATCATCTCGAGCATCTCGGAGAACTTGCCGTAGTTCTACATTTGCAAGATAAAGTTCTTTCAGTCCCGGAGGAGCATTCTCTTCGTAATACTCTTTCAAGAACTCCAAGTCCTTCATTTCCCAGTGTACCCGGTCTAGTGGAGGTGCATCTGCTCGGTCAATAAAGAACATCATGAAGTCATTTTCGGAGACTTCAAAGATCGGGTCCTTTCGTGGAGATCCTTGACTAGATACTTCTGATCGATCAGGTTTTGTTTCTGGGTGAGCTTCTTCACCATCATCATAATCATCGAGAGTCGGACCAGAGAGTGATTCAGGTGTTTCGGGCTCGGGAAAGTCAAGGCGGTCCGAACCAGATGGTGCTTGAGATTGTGTTCCCCCGTATTTGAACCAACTCCGAGTAACTGGTGCTTCGTAGGTATCGTCGTCAGATGAAAAGTGCTCTATAGCCTGCTCAGTGTACTTTTGTCGCTTGATACGTGTTGCCTTACTCCAATTTAGATTGAGTGACTTTACAGCGTCCTCAAGCGCCTCATCAATGCGCTGAAGTAGGCGCTGTTCTTCAGACATAGTCAATCCTCAATGGACTACTCCTATTCATTTGTAAACGCTCATACATTGTAACTATTACTCTTCCTCGCTCTCTCCGGCCACCAGTTCAGTTAGTTTACCTAAGACTTTGCGACTGAGATCTTCGGGCAGAGACGCTGCACTATGTGCTAAGACGAGCGGAATAAGTGCGTCAGGGTACTGGATTGTTCTTAACTGTTCGATTATCGTTACTGTTCGAGCTAACTCGGGATATGCTTCAGGGTTCTGAACAATGTCTCCATTTTTGACACCGGCCTCATATCGGCGGGGTATCAGGAACGGGATGCAGTGCCCACTATCAGTCCCCTTTGCTGATTTGAAGAGAAAATTCTTGCCGTAGTACGTCTTGTATCCGTAGTCCTTGCTTCTATCCCCCGGCATCACGTATTCGTATATTGACTCATTATTGAAGGGAAGCACGCAAGGTCCACCAAGATCATCGCGTATCCCTTGTCCGAATGCGACGAACTCTCCTGTTTTGTGGATTCCAGCATATACGAGAGGTGCTCTTTCAGCCTGTGACAGAAACGTTTGAACATCATTGATGACGTGAAGAATGGGTTCGTGAATCCAAGCAGCGGTGTCGAACTGGGCTAGAGGACCGTCTTTGATGAATGCGGTTGTCTCGAGGCGCTCAGGTTCAGTCTCATAGAGGTACTGACAAGCCCGAAGAAGTACCATGTGTTCAATGATTCCCATGAGGACATTGAGCGCGGCAACATTCGACTGCGAACCAGTAACGCGTTCGTGCACGCGAAGAGCATCCGTAGGGTATGTAACCGTGCCACATTCAGGACAGCTATCTGGACGTGTTGAATTGACGAACAACTGCTCATGGGTGCAATCTTGAGCCGGACAGATTTCTAATCTAAGTCGGTTGTTCCTACTGAGACGACCGGAACGCTCCAAAAGTGTGTAGTACATATCGAACAATGATTGACCAAGTAGAGCGGTCTGGCGGAAGTTTCGATAGGTCATTCGCCTCCAACTTTCGTGAGTCGTTCCACACTCAAATAGCGTATTACTGCTCGGAAGTACCATCCGGATATGGCGATTCTTTCCTAGATGTTCTACCTCTACAGGGTTCACATAGGCGCGTTTTTCTTGTCCCTGTAGAGCAGTCATGTCTAACTCGCTCAGAGCAATATTGATGAATCCGACTCGCTTGTTCCGTCTTCTGTCACCAACAAGGACCTCAACACGAGAACCATCTACACTGAAAACCGTCTCAAACGGAGGGCCTAAATCAGATGCCCCTGGAAGATTCCCCATTGAAAGTGTTTCCCAAGATAACAGTTCTTCGTCTGATGGGGGATTAAACCTAAGTTCGCTTAGTTGCTGAGCTATATCTGAGTCCTTCGCTACGTCAACCTGCCCAATACTGTTAGGTGGTTCATCATCGTATGCCATTATTCGCTCCCGGACTCCACATCGTCATCACCTTCCTCTCTCTTTTGAATGCTGTAAGCTGTGTTTGTTGTGATCCACTCACGGTCAAATAAGTCAACCTGCAATGGGACAATATACTCACCAGAGGAGGTCTTGAGCCGAACAAACCCTTTTTCTTCTACATTTTTCAGCGATGATTTGAAATCTTCAAAGTTATAATATTCTGCAAGTCGTTTGATTTCCCGATCGCTGTTGAGATGGGTCACAATCCAGTTGGATGTATTTGAGAGCACTCGTCGATCAATACTGGAGACTTCTTGAGTTGCGTAAGTCATACCAATATTGAACTTTGCACCCTCTTTCGCAAGCTCAACGTACGGGCTCATTGACTCACCGTCGCGATATTCTTCCTTCTCGAAGTGGCGGTGGGCTTCTTCAAGATATATCTGAATTTCTGGAAGTGTTCGGTCTTCTTTTTCAGTGCTTCTAAATCGTTCACGCGATTTAGACCGTACGTGATTGACAATTCTAGTCGTCTCCCTTTCCACAAGATCTTCACGGCCGTTGGAGATGTCAACGACGACCATCTCCCCCTGATCAAGTTTCTCGTATATCTCTGCAGCAACATCTTCTTCTGAGTCCGGATTATGGAAGTGCCTAAGTTCAGTCAGTTTGCCATAACCAGACTGTGAGCCATCTGTATTGAACATCTCCAACACATTGGCTAAGTCGTCGTCTACCCAATCTTTATTATTTCCTTCATCTCTATATGCCTTGTTTATATCGTCTTGGCGTTTTTCGACAGCCTCCCAAAAGTCAACAATCTGGTTCTCCCCGTTCCATTTTCCCAGTGGAAGACTCCCTTTGATTTTTGTATGCTCAAGATCCGCAGCCTCATTAACTAGAGAGATGATATTATCATTGACCTTGATCCAGAAAGGCTCGAAGTTATCTGGGAGACGATCTTCGCCGATCGCTTTGGACAGAACAGCGTAGTACGCACTCTGCAGCCACTTGGCTCGATTTCTCTCCCCCCCTTCGAGATCGTCAATCTCGTTTTCGGTTGGTATTTTTGTACTAAGGAACTTGCCAACATAGTCTGCAGTCTCACCCACCAGAAGACTCCTCACGTAGGACTGTACAATCTGCTGATTGTTTCGGTCTAAAAGATTGCTTCGAAGGGGTTTGTAATCGTCTTCTCCTTCAGCAGGATTGAACTTATAAACGGTAGATATCGACACACCACCGTCGTACAATTCACCAAGTGCACACTCGTCTTGGTCATTCTCGTACGCGTACTCGCCACTTGGGTCGAAAACAAGTTGTCCAACGGATGCCTCTCCGGCTGCGATCGCCGCCGCAAGGATTTTCATCGTGTTAGACTTCCCCTTTCGAGTCATCCCAAAGACTGCTGTCTTTGATCCAATGAAATCCTCTATATCAATATAGACCGGAGAGGGCGTCCTGTCATCATAAATCCGAGTACTGGTGTATTTGACTTCGCCCAGTTTTATCGGGGAGTCGCTATCCGAAGTCGGATAGCTAGCAATCCAAGCCAGTGCTTCTGGAGCAGGCTTGTGAACTACATAATGTCCCGCTGAAAAAAAGGTCTGAACGTCACTACCAAACGTTAGTTCTCGATTCCCGTCCTCGTTCTCCGTGTAGTAGAATGTACCTAGAACGTTCGCTCTGATACCGGAATACTGCAGTTCACGGCGAGTTAGTACATCTACGAAATCATCGTCTGTCGGCTCTCCATCTTTTTCTGCGGTAATCGCTTGACGAATAGCATCATGACGGTTCGAGGTCAACCGTCCCTCATCAGGAAGGTCCGCAGGGCCTTTCACACGTAGTAAGAGTGCATGAGAAGCTTCGTTACTCGACCGAGACTCGTCTTCAGAATCGGTAGATTTCGAGGGAAGTCGGTGCCCAGTGTGCACTTCGTCATCATCAACTAGCCTACTCCCTTCCAACAGCGGCTTAGCAACTAGTAATGAATGTTTAGGCAGCCCGCCTGCTTCTTGTGTCCACCAATCGTTGGTTAGAACGTCACACTCATCGTAGCCAGTCGAGAAGACACCACCCACTTTTAATCCATCCGCAAGAAGATTTTCAACGGACATATTTTCCAGCGAGATTAAACTTGCGGGGACGCCTGTCATACCGGAGTCAAGTAAATCACCCAACTTAAAGTATTGTGTTGGAACTACCTCTACGGTATCCTTTTCAATCCATCGCGACTGGATAAGAACATGACCCAGAATTACGCTGCTGACCGTGAAGCGGTAGGTGATTTCGAGTCAATCGATACAGAGAGTTTACCAGGAACCTGGAGAGAAGCCCCTCGGACATGGGGAAACCCACTTCATAAACTCGCACCGTATGTTGGAGGATTCCCACCTGCATTAGCACACTATTTTATTGATCGATACTCTGAGCCCGGCGACACCGTTCTTGATCCCTTCTGTGGGGGGGCACAACGCCGCTTGAAGCGAGTTTGATGAATCGCCGAGCATTAGCTAGCGACTCTTTTGTTTACGCAAAGACCCTCACAGCAGCCAAGTGTAATCCACTATCCGAGGAAGAGTTTGAAGTTGCTGTTGACGATGTGCTCACTGAAGCCGAGGCTTTAACCCAAATCGATATTCAAGATGTTGATGACGATGTGGCTCTTTTCTTTCACAAAAAAACGCTTCAAGAGATATTACCTGTGCGAGAGATTCTAAAAAAACGTGGAGGTACCGAGGCTAATTTTCTTAATGCTTTAACCTGTGGTGTTCTCCATGGTCCTTCTGAGATGTTCTTATCTCTCCAGACAAAGGACACATTCTCTGGAAGTGCAAACTATGTCCGCAAATATATTGATAAAAACGATATACATCCAGAATATAGGAACATCGAAAAATCATGGAACACTAAGTTCAATACATTAGATAGTTCTCGGTATCCAAAGCAGAAAGTGAAGGTAGAACAAGGGGACTCAACAGATCTCCCATTTGCAGAAGGTGAGGCGGACCTGCTTCTTACATCCCCACCCTACATGCATATGCTTGATTACTCTTGGAATAACTGGTTGCGTCTCTGGTGGCTGGATGCGGATAGAAAAGCCGAACGTGATGATATGAATCTCACCTCCGCACTTGATAATTATCGGTCATTTATACAAGATACGCTTAATGAAGTAGACCACGTGCTATCAGATGACAGCTGGGCCATTATCGTGATTGGTGACGTTCGAAGACATCGGTCTGAAGGGTCACAAATCGTGTACCCGTCGTTCATGATCGCCGCAGAAGCAGAAAAGCGTGGCTTCGAGCTTGAGCGTGTAATTGATGACGCTTATAATATAGATAAACGCTCTTACTCTCGGTTTAATGACCTCCGTTACGAGGTTACTAAAGAAAGTGAAGATGGTGAAGAACTACTCGATCGAATACTGATATTAAAAAAGGGAAATCCCGAATCTGAAAGGACATCCTCCATGCCCTGGAGTTAACACAGACACATTCGATTGAATAAGATGGTGTAGTCATGCAACTTGCGAAACCAGCGGTTGAATACCTGAATCAGTCGTAATCATCGCCACCGGCTCTCAATACTCGTCCGATACCGAAGCCCGAGAACGGACGTATTACAACAGTTCTTCACCTCCTGCGGCGGGTAACGATCTCGAACCTCCACCAGATTCTCATGGGACTCCACCAGGTGCGTGAGCGCGGCGTCGAGCACAACCGACATCGGTGGATCGTCGTCAGGTCCGTTGGCTACAATCTCGGTCGCACGATCCAATAGCAGCTGCCGATTGTCGGTGAGTTTGAGGCTTGTTCGCTTAGTCATGTGAATGAAGGTATGCACCGGGGGTGTGAATGCGTCGTTCTGAGCTGACTGAACGTCGATTCTTCATATACTCGGCCCATACCCACGGCACGGCCGTGCCGGTCACCCTGGACTCTGGCCCCGATTCTATGCACCCGACCGCTCGACTGGAACCGAGAGGGTGCATACATCGAGGATGCTGCATACATCTGAGTCGCACCCCACCGGGTCAGACCGAAAGTCCGCTCTCTCCACGATTCACCAGTCATCTCAGTCAGTGAGGTCGGGAAACCGCCGTTCGTCGATTCGTGAGATATGCCACTCGCCATCTCCTTCGTACTCAACCCGAAGATACGGCTGCTGAACCAACTCTCCCTCTTCGCCGATCAGTCCCTCGAGGCGAAGCGTGTCTTTCGGGAGGCTGATTCCGCCGTTATCTCCCGCGGAGTTCTGTCCTAATTTTCTGAGTTTCAACAATTCAGCCATATTTGCTGAATGTGCTGGCCACCCCGTAGTGCAAAAAGATTACTCCCGTCAATACGCCCGGACGCTTCGACCCAAGCCGTTCCACAGCTACTTCGAGGCGGCTGTGAACGACCGTCGTATCCGGGATTCCCCGGACAACCCCCCTACCCGCATCCGGGTCGGGAGGAGATCGCTATGCCTGGCGAACAGGAAACAGAGGGCTCAGACGAGCCAAACGGCGGTTCTGAGGTACAGACAGCAATCAGATGGCAAGACTACAGCGAGACTCGGGAGGGACGATGCGGGCGCGACTGATCGCGTCGCTTCTCGCGCTGCTCGTCGTCGCGAGCGGCGTCGGCGCTGCGGCTGGCGGCGGTGTCGCGTGGGGGAGTGATCCCGCGCCGAACATCGAAAACTCGTACACGGTGACGAAGGCGGTTCACGACATGAGCTGGGGCGCGTCGATGGAAGACGCGCGGAAGTTCGAAGCGAACGACGGGGAGATCGAGACGATCGAGGCGGGCGTGAACGAGTCCGCTGACAACCCGTTCTCGACTGTCCCGACGGACTGGAACGTGACGGACTGGAGCGCGTTCCCCCACGCGAAGGACAACGTCAGCGCGCTCGATTCGAGCGGGTGGACGACCGACGCGAGCGGATCGGCGGGTTCGATCTCGACGAGCGACGTCGAGACAGCGCCGGGTGTCGACGCGGTGAAGATCTCGACGAGCGGTCAGACGTCGGGTGACACGGCGACAGCGACGTTCTCGAACTTCTCGGTGACGTCGGACGAGTCGAAGCGACACCTGTTCGTCGCGCTCGACGTGAAGTCGATCGACGCGGGGACTGTCGTCGAGTTCAACGTCGTCGACTCGAACGGCGACGTGAAGACCGCCGAGATCAACACGTCCCGCAGCTCGGGCGAAGACTTCGTGACGAACGCTTCGGGCGACGGAGTCGTGTACCAGCGGGCGCTCGGGGACATGGCGACGGACTCGACGAACGGGGACGGTTCCTGGAACGATATCGAGTCTGTCGAGATCGCGGTTCACGACGGGGACGCTGATCTGGAGATCGCCGGGTTGAACGTCGAGAAGATGTCGACGTACGATCTCGGGTCCGCGAAGAAGAACACCGACAGCGACGAAGACGATCTGGAGACTGTCGAGTACGCCGAGAAGAAGACGGGCGGGGCGATGATGCTGTACTCGCTCGAAACGCTGGGGAGCGCGTTCGACTCTGCCGAGCTTCACAACCTGGAGATCGACATGGTCGGTTCTCCCGAGCACCTTCCCGACGACGACGTGATGATCGAGCTGGAGAAGACCGACAAGTTCCCCGGTTACCACGGGATCGCGACGATCTACGTCGACATGGGTCTTCAGGACAGCTACGATCTGTCATACTCGAACGCGGTGCGGACGGACGAGCAGTCGGTGACGTCGGATCGGATCCTGTCTGTCGAGTACGCGGAGGGTGTCAGCGACGACACCGACTTCGCTGATATCGAAGACTCGGCGTTCACGGACAAGACGTCGCTGTACTCCAGCGAGGGAACGAACGTCACCGTCGACGACACGCTTCAGACGGGATCTCACGACGTCGTGAAGTTCCGGATGAAGCTCGACGAGCAGCAGTACAACGCGATCGAGTCGACCGGCGGCTTCGGTGGCGGGGGGCGAAGAGCGGCGGCCTGTCGAACCTGCCAATCATCGGCGGGATCGTCGTGGTTCTGCTCGGATTCCTTCGGAAGCTCGGGAGCTGATCTCGCGTGGCTGGAATCAGCGGCAGAGATCCGTTCGCGATCCTCTCGCGAACCCAGGGGATCATCCAGGACATGGGCTGGACCGGACTCGGTCAGTCAGCGATCGGAACGCTGGCGCTGGCGGTGATCTTCGGCGGGATCGATCTGTTCAACGCGGTTCTCTCGATTCCGATCACTGCGTTCCAGGCGATCGCGGGACTGATCGTCGATATCAACGACGCTACCTTCGGGGGACTCGCGGAGTTCCTGGGTGCGGCGTTCGGTGCTGGAGCTGCGTCGTTCGGAACAGGGTGGCTTCAGTTCCTGGGTATCTTCCAGACGCCGCTCGGGATCGGCGTCGGGCTGCTGGTGCTGTGGGAAGTACTGTACTTCCTCGATATCACCGACAGCGACGTGCTCGGGTTCGTGATCGATCTCCCGGATATCATCGCGAACAACGACGACAGCGGGATCGCGGACGAGGACGAGTGATCGTGATGTGTCGGGACTCGGCTTCAGCGGGGGTGACTCATGCCGGGTGACGACACCCGCGCCTTCAGCGGCGGATCGGGAAGCTCGTCGAGCTGGAGCGGATCGATCTCTGCGGGCGATTTTGTCGGTGGGACGTCGGTTCGATGGGGCGCGCTCGCGACGACGATCACGGGCGGGTTCTTTCTGATCGCGACGCTCGGGGCGACGGCGCTGGTGAACGCGGTCAGCGCGGCGTACGTCGCGCTCTTCGGCGGTGTCGCTGGGTTCGTGTCGGACGTGCTCGAATCACTCGCTGCGATTCCGATCCAAGCGGCTGACGCTGCCTGGAACGCGGCGCTGACGTTCCTGTACGGCTTCGGAGTCGGATCCCCGCTGTTGGGTGTTCTGATCGGACTCGTCGCGCTGTACGTGCTGATGGAGGCGTTGTATGGCTGACTTCGATCCGCCGATGTGGATCATGTCGCTCCCGTACTCGGATCAGATCGTCGCGTTCCTGAAGGATCCGAGGACGTGGGTCGTGGGGATCGTGTACGAGCTGCTGGTCGGTGGTGTACTCGATCTCGCGGCGGGCGTGCTGGGGAACCTCCAGACGGTCTTCGGACTCGTGACGGGGATCCCGCTTGACGTCGCTGGGATCGTGATCTCGGGGTTCGGCGCTGCGGGTGACGCCGTACTCGGGATGATCGAGATTGTCGCGGACGTCGTGACGTCGCTAATCATCTCGACGGGACCGTTCGCGCCGGTCGTGCTGGCGCTCGTCGTGCTGGTGATCGCGGAGATCGTCCGGCAGGTGGGGCCGCTCGTCGTCGAGACGATATCGCCCCGTGTGGCGGCGCTGCTGGCGTTCGTGATTCCTGGAGGTGAGTAGACGATGGACTGGAAAGAAGCGGTCACGCACCCACTGACGGCGCTGGGGGCGGTGCTTGCGTACACGGCGGGGATGATCGATCCGATCTTCACGCTCGTCGGTCAGACGGCGGGGATCTGGTTCCCGCTGCTCGGAGTGATCGATTCGATCGGCGGAGCGGTCCCGTCGATCCCGGCGGCGCTGACGTCGAAGCTCTTCGTCGGCGCGGCGCTGGTGTACGCGGCGTACCTGTCGTTCCAGCTGCTGGGGCGCGTGACGACGTTTTTCGAGAGAGACGAGACATGAAACAGAGTAAGACAGCGGACAGATCGATGAACAGCGGACGTCGTGGGGGTCGGTCCCGGTGACGCTCCTGGAGAATACCACCCCCGGATGCGGGTGGCCTTAGCGGTCGGTGGACTCGCGGTCGTGTGGATCGGGTTCCAGCTCGGGGCGCTCGACGCGATCATGTCGCTCGTCGGTGGTGCTGGCGAGCTGGCGATCGGGCTGGGTGTGCTCGCGATCTTGGGATTCTTCGCGATCAGCGAGGCGGAGGAAGACGACAGCGCGGGCGACGTCGTCGGGAAGACAGCAGATCGACTCGACGACGCGACCGACGGTCTGCTCGACGGTATGTCGGCGCTGGTGCTGGGACTCGTCGCGATCGTGCTGACGATCGGGGGGCAGGCGATCGATTTGCTCGGTGGACTCGCGGATCTCGCGGGACAGTCACCGCTCGTCGCGGGACAGCTCGCGACGATCGGCGTCGGAGCGCTAGGCGCCCTGGGTCAGCTGTCGGTGACGGGCGTCGTCGTCGGTGGTGTCGCGCTGCTCCTGGTGGGACTCGTCTGGAGGCGACGATGACGGCGAATCCGTTCGTCGTCGACGTGAGTATGTGGCTGCTGTCGGGATCCGCAGCGACGGCGGTGACGTTCCCGCTGACGGGATCGCTCGTCGCGGGTGTCGCGTCGGTGATCCTGCTCGTGGATCACACGCTCGTCGAAGATGGACTGATCGACGGTCAGGAGGTTCGCGGATAGATGAGTCGGCGCTTCCTGACGGTTCTCGTCGTCGTTCTCGCGCTGTCGTCGGCGCTCCCCGCCATCGTGGGGAGCGCGCAAGAGACGGGCGGGGATTACTCGCTCGACGAGCTGAAACAGCGCGGTCAGCAGATCCAGGGAACCGATCCGTCGACGCGGTATCTCGGTTCGGAAGGGTCTGTTTTCGTTTCATACGACGAGACGAACTTTATCAAAGAGCTGGGTCCGACGGAACCCGAGTGGGCTGTCGACAAGGTAGTGTCACCGGGAGAAGTCGTCGACACGAACGAAGTCACGTTCCACACGACGCGGACGAAGGGCGCGGAGTCCGAGACGGTTCACGTTCACGTCGTCACCTGGGAGCAGAAGACGCGGACGATCGAGACTGAAAACGGATCGACGACGCGCGAGCAGTACGCCGCGAACGTGACTGAGACGGTGAAGGAAGTCGAGTTGACGGGCGCGGCGGATCGAATTGAGGTCGGTCTGCCGACGGCTGAAGATCCGCGCATGGTGACGATGTGGATCGAGGAGTACCCTGAAGCTCGGTGGGTGTTCGAGCAGCACACCGTCGCGACAGCGTCACAGACGCCCTTCGGGAACACGTGGGGATCGTTCCTGCCGTGGTTCCTGAAGATGTTTTTCGGCGTCGTCGTGATCGGTGTTCCCGTCGCGATCGGCGCGGCGGTGAAGACGCTGAAGAAGACGGGGCGGGGTCCCGGGAAGGGTGCCATGTGGTACGTGATCGTCGGGGGACTCGTGATGTACTTCGCGGGGTACTTCGCGCTCGGGAAGATGGCGGAGATAATCGTGACGCTCCCGATCGTGCTGGGGTTGATCCCTGTCGTGCTGGCGTTCTTCGCGGCTGTCGAGTACTTCGATCCGTCGCGGAAGGTGCGGGTCGAGCAGCTGCTGACCGAGAAGGTAGAGAACGCGCTGGGGAAGACGGTTCACGATATCGAGTACGAGCGGGGTCGGACGTACAACATGGTCGAGCGTGACGACGGAACGACGGCGATCCTGCCGTCGGGGTCGCTTCGTCACTGGTTGATCGTGCTGCTGGGTGCGAAGCCCCCGACGATTCCGACGAGCGAGCTACAGACGCGCGTCGAGTACCGTGGGGACGCTGAAGACGAGAAGTTGTACGTCGATGAGATGATCTCGATAGAGTGGCCGGCGCTGGAGATCTCGACGTCGTCGCTGCGGAAGACGGTCGAGCACTCGCCCGCGACGGCGGACGGCGTCGAGACAGACGGCGGGGAAGTCGTCGAAGTCGAGACGTGGGATCGGGATCGGATCTCGAAGGCGATCCTCTTCTTCGGAGTCGGGTCGCTCGTCGCGACGTCGCTCGTTGGTGATCTGATCACGGGGATCGCGATCGGGACGGTCCCGCTGCTGGTGTCGCTCGCGCAGCTCGACGACGGGAGCGCGACGTTCGTCCCGTCGGCGGTTCACACGACGCCCGCGAAGGCGTCGAGAATCACCGAGACGCGCGAGCACACGGTAGCAACGACATTCGGACAGCTGGAAGAAGCGATCGCGGATCTCGAAGCGGACGCTGCGGAGCGGGGGCTGGATATCGCGGAAGCGTACATCAGCCAATCGCGCGAGCGCATAGACCGGCTGCTGTCGGGGGGCGGGGACGATCCGTCACCGATCGGATCTCAGGACGGACAGAAGAGCGACTGGAAGGCGCTGCGAGGTGACGGCGGTGACTGATCCAGTCCCGGCGCTCGACACGCTGGCGGCGGATCAGCGCGTGTTGTACGAGGATCTGGAAGCGGGGTTCTCGTCGCGCGTCGACGTCGTTCTGTGGTGTCACAAAGCTCACGTTCGGACGCTGGGTCAGCTCCCCGACTCGTGGTCCCGGGAGCTGCTGGGGGATCGGTATCGAGTCGCGGCGCTGCTCGACGACGATTGCGAGCGCGGTCGGGCGACGAAGTACGCCCCGGACGATCAGCGCGCTCGTCGCGAGAGACAGATGATCGGGGACGATCAGCTGCTGACGGCGTGTCGTGACGCGATGCAGCTGCTGGGGGAGTTCGCACAAGAGCACCCCGACGACGAGTCGATCGACGGACCCCAGCGGTATCTCGCAATGCGCCCGGCGCTCGACGATCTGGTTCGTCGACAGCGAGGGTCGCTGAAGCGGGTGCTCGGTCGGGACGGGAACCCGGGCGGGCTTCAGTCACACGACGAGATCTCGTCGTGGGTACGCGGAGTGATCCGCTCGACGAAGGGCGTCGACGGCGGGATCTCGCGATCCGCGATGTGGGATCTGTTCTGGAGGTCGGCGTTGCTGGGAGATCCGTCGAGTCCGTCGCTTCACCTGCTGCTGGCGGAAGACGTGATCTCGGTGATGAACCGCTCGATCAGAGAGACGGCGACAGCGTCCCGTGAGGCTGTCGAGGAGGACAGGGTGACTCACGGACCACTGGATACATGAGCCAAGCACAAAGCCAACAGACGGGTGAAGAGCGCGTTCGTCAGCTGCTCGCTGACGACTTCGCCCCGTGGGAGAAGTCCCGACAGGCGGTCTATCACGCGCGTAATGGGAGACAGTCGTTCGACTCGATCAACCGTCACGACGACGGTCAGCGGATCTACAAGGACTTCAGCATGAAGCCGTTCTGGAAGGTGCTGGAGCGCGCCGAGCGCGACGAGCACCCGGCGTACAAGTTCCCGGCGTCGTACCTGAACGCGGTGATCCATGTCGACGACGCGGAGATCTACGCGCTGGAACGCGGGGATCTCGGCTACTTCGACGACGCACCCCGGAATCGTCGGAAGGTGATGGAGTGGTTGGCGAAGGACGGGAACGAGCGTATCTTGGAGCTGCTGTCGGACGGCGGGCGCGAGATCCACGCACACGCGAAGCCGGGGAAGGGAAAGACGTCGTTCGCGAACGTCGTCGGGACGATCAGGAACGCGGAAGTGAACAACGACACGGTGATCTGGTGTCTGACGCTCGACGAGCTGGAGGTTCTTCCGGTCGCACCCTGGATGACGGCGTGTGTCCCAGAAGGCGTGAAGATCGATGTCACGGCGAAGCCGAAAGACTACGCGCTGCCGTCGATCTCGATCGCGCTCGACGACGTCTTCCGCGACGTGATCCGTTACTCGGATCCTGTCGATCTGTTCGAGAAGGTGGTTCCTGGTGGGATCTACGGCGTCTTCCCGGATCCGAAGTTTCGCGAGTGTGAGAAGTTGACGCTATCGGCGTTTAACACGGCGTGGGAAGCGGACGAACCGGCGGACGTCACTCCGCTGCGGGACTTCACTCACGCGCTGCTGGAGGTTCGTGCTCGACGCGACGTCTTCCTTCACCCGACGACGCTGGTGATCGACGAGTTCGGTGACCTATGTCCGAAGAATCCAGAGGCGGACGCTTCCGACACGCACCGGAAGGTGACCGAGTATCCGAAGCGACTCGGGAAGATGAGGAAGAAGAACGGGTCGGTGATCCAGCTGTCGCACTCGCTGAAGCGGGTTCACGAGGACGTGCTGGAGAAGACGCGCTGGTTCGCGACGATGCCGCAGACGCCCACCCCGTCTTCGGGGCTGTCGGGAATCGGTGACGTCCCGCTCCCCGAGTCGTACACGCGGACCATGTCGAAGGGACAGGCGGCGGTCTGGAACGCGACGAACTACTGTCCGATCAGCTGGGCGAACCCCTACCGACGGTATCAGTTCGTGGGGGAGATCGCGGTCAGCTACCCGGAGATGGAGGGGGCGCTGGATGCACTGTAATCGGGGTGGGTCCGCTGGTGCTCCTCGAGTTCGAAGCGGCGCGTCGAGTCGGCGGATCGATTTTCTCTCGATTCCCCGAGATATCGACCGGCGCGAAAATCCCGACCCGTTCCACGCGCGCGCATACGTAAGGTCAGGTGAGGGGGGGACCCCCCTTTCACTCATGATCGCGCTCGCTCGGAGGTGCGCGTATGTCTGACGCGCGATATAATTACGCGAGCGTGATCGCGGCGCTGCTCGTGCTCGCGAGCGCGGTCGTGTTGCCGGTCGCACCTGCGGGCGCGATTCCGGCGGGACTCGTGACGGTCCCGGACTCGAACGTGTCGGACGACTTCGCGATCGGGTCGGATCCGCAGCTGCGGGCGTCGGATCTCCAAGGGTCGGTTATGACGTCGTCACACGCCGAGACGACGGAAGTGATCGTGACGACGCCGGATCGAGCGGACGAGTACCTGGAAAACGGGTCGGTTGTGGGATCGGGTGATCTCGCGATCGTGATCCGTGACGACGTGAACGCGGGCGGGCGGACGGTCGCGCTCGACGCGAAGTCGATGAAGCGGGCGCTCGGATACGCGCCCCAGCGTGTGTACGGGACACACGACGACGGGAGCGAGTGGACGTCTGAAGTCGAGAACACGGGCGGGTTGCTGTCGTTTGACGTCCCGCACTTCTCGACGAACACGGTAACGTTCTCTGGCGACGTCGAGATCAGATCGACGGGCGTGACGAGCGGGACCGAGTTCACTTATGGTGTCGATGATCTCGACTCGGTATCGAACGGGTCGGTGAATCTGACGGGAGACGTGACGACCGTTCGGGACGATCTGTCTGGATCAGTGGTAACGGGTGGATCGGAGTCGGTGTCGATAGGTGGGAACGTTCACCCGCAAGCTCCGGGTGGGGGAGAGACGTACATCGAAGTGACGGGTCGTGTGGAACAGGTCGGTCATTCGCTGTCGTATGATAATGGGGACAGCAATGATTTCGAAAAGAGTTGGGACGTAGAATATGAGTTTAGTAATCCTCCTG
Organism: Salinigranum rubrum; assembly: GCF_002906575.1. NCBI lineage: Archaea > Methanobacteriati > Methanobacteriota > Halobacteria > Halobacteriales > Haloferacaceae > Salinigranum > Salinigranum rubrum. The sequence goes on along the minus strand of NZ_CP026309.1, from coordinate 493,521 downwards.
GGACGGTGGATAAATTAGAGATTGATTTCTACAACTCGGGTGGTGCGGTGAATACGGACAACAACGACTTTGTATATGACGTATACGCTGTCGACGAAGGTGCGGATGGCACCTATGGTGAAGGAACGTTGGTGGCTGATAATGTCGGTATCGTCGTCGACAGAGGGTCTGAGACGGTCGACATTTCAGACTACCAGACGAGCGGGACGACGACGTTCGAATTCATCTATCAGGATGGTGGCGGATCAGGAACACGGGTTGATGCGTCTGTTGATGCGGTCGGTCCTGCTCCGTCTAACGTCGACGTCAGCGCAAACGGTGACACGACGACGATCGGGACGCTCTCCGATGGTGAGACAGTGTCGAGAACTCTGGACGTGTCGGAGGGATCGAACACGCTGGATTTCGGCGGGTCGGGCGGATCGTTAGATTGGACGCTTCGGGTAGAGGAACGATATCAGACGGCTGATCCGGCGGTGTCTGTAAACGGTGAGGCTGTCGCGACACATGCGGGATTGCTGGGTGATGGAACGACAAAGAGCTTCGATCTCCCGGCCCACATCATCGAGAACGGGACGAATAGTGTGACTGTGACGACGTCGGGCGGATCTGTCGATATGAATTACACGCACACCGCGTCGTCTGATCAGTCGGTGGCGTACGAGGGTTCGAAGTGGACTCAGTCGTACAACGTTTCGAAGACGTTCGCAGGGGATCGGGCGTCGACGTCGGTGACGATTCCGTTCGATGAGGGTGTCGTCGAGATCGAGTCGATCGAGACGCGGGTGAATGGTGGTTCGTGGTCTTCGGTCAGCTCGTCGAACTACGCGCTCGACAACACGACGCTGACGGTCGACACGGGATCGGTGTCGGCTGGCGACGACGTCGCGGTGAGAACGACGGGACAGAAGGTCGTGACGGTGAACGGATCGATCACTGTTCTGGAACCGACGACGTCGGGGAACCGACTCGACTCGCGGGTTCGCTTCGATTCGTGGGCGTCGGACTCGTATCTGTCTCTCGGAGGAACGCCCGACGAGCAGCGGATTCACTACCTGTATAATGAAACGTGGTCTGACGCGGATCCGTACTCGGAGGTCACGTCGGACGGATACAACCGGCTTCACGTTCCGAACGCGGACAGCGGGTCGGAAGCGCGGGTGTCGACGATCCCGGTACGGGTGAACGCAAAGACGGGCGACGTCGAGCTGAGGGTTCGGGAGCCGAGCCAGACGGAACCCGAGTTCATTGTGAATCCGGGATCGACGTCGGGTGACGAAGTCGAGTACACGTACTTGTCGGCGTCAACGGGATCGAACTATATCCTCTGGAGCCACACTGAGGCGATCGTTCGCGACAGCGGGGAAGCGAACAGTCCGGTGACGCTCGTCGACGACGACAGCGACGAGATCCTTCAGATCCAGCTCGACGACGACGGAAGCTCGTCGAGCGGCGGGGATCCGGCGTCGACGTTCACGGGCGTCGTCGGGGGCGGGGCGAAGGCGACTCCAGGGAACGCGCTGTTTATCGCGTTCGCAGCGGCGTTGCTCGCTGCTGTGTGGTTCCTCTCACGAGAGTTCGGGAGTGACGGGGCGATCATCTCGCTGCGGACGCTCTTCATTGCTGAAGTCGGTCTGGTGGGTCTGCTGGCGATCGAGACGCTGTCGCCCGCGTCGTTCGTCGCGGGGATCGCGCAAGCACTCGTGTCGTTCGCGGGTGAGGCGGGCGCGGGTGTCGCGACGGCTATGCCGCTCGCGCTCTTGGTCGTGGGCGCGGTCGTGATCTACTGGCTGCGGGCGCGGTCGCGCCCGTCTAAAATCGTGAACTTCCGACTCGGCGGGGGGCGGGAGTGACATGGTCTTCACCGAGCTGCTGTCGTTCGTCTTCAGCGGTGTCGAAGGGATCGCGTCGATCGCGCTGCTGATCGTAGTGGGGAACTACGCGCGGAAGGGGGCGCGCGTTGGCGACGTCTTGTCGACGGCGGGGATCTTCGCGATAGTACTTGGTGTACTGGCGCTGTCCGGCGTCGTGTCGATCGACATCAGGGTGATCGTGTCGACTGTCAAGGCAACGCTCGAAATATTATCCGGATTACTCCGTTTCTAACAGGAGCTTCGTCATTTCAACACGTAAGAGACACATCAGTCATCTCAGTTAAGCTCATCTCGATATTTTAGGACGAATTCTGAAATTAAATACTGAGAAACATCATCTTCAAAGTGTTTTGAACGTCCTCGGAATACTTCTCCGAGAACCAAAGACAGGACAATCATGGGAACCAAAAATAGGTAGCTGAAGTTGCTTAACGAGTTAATCTCGGGGATAAGGAAAGGGATATAGTAAAGTGCGAGAAGAAACGAAGATAGACTCAATCCCCTTGCAGAGAGGTGTAATGCCTGCAACCTCAGAGTACGGTTTTTAGAACTGTCTTCAAGATCGGAGAGGAGTAGTTTAAATAACCAACCCCAGTTTTTGAATCTCTGATTTTCATTTGTCAAGTTCTTAATCTTGAGCTCAGAGTCACATAGTGCGACGAAGTGTTGATTAATCACCGATTCTCCCTCGTGGGCTGCGTCACCATTCTGGATTCGGTCCATCCTTCTCTCAAACGCTGTTTTTCGACCGTAGAGGTCAGCAGCAAGCGCTTGAATGGCAGAGCCTAAAATAAATGCAAGAATCAAAGAGATGAGTAAATGGAGTACTGTGACACCGCCTAATTCAAGGGAAGGTGGCGCAAATGGTAGTGCAATTCCCAGAAGTAGGTAAGCGCCTGGTAGAAAATTCGAAAAAACATCGTATAAATTAAATTTCCAATAGTTGGGAGAAGTAGCGGTCGAACTCATATCGGACTCAAGGTTGTATCATACTACGATATATTATTAGTTGAATCTTACCACACAAGACAATTAATCACAGCTCCAGAGGATAGTTTCGACTGCATCATCTGGAATAGCGGGACGGGGCGGTGTATTTTGGTAGTTTGTACCCTTAGGTACACTCTCTAAGGGGATGCTCCCGGCGGATAGGAGCGACCCGCAGCTGATCGGCGTCAAGACGGCGATCTCGCGAAAACACGGTTCCACCCGAAAACAGGGTTAGGGGCGGAATAGGGGGAGTAGACGGAAAGAATTACCGGGAGAAGAGTCGGTCGACAGCGTTGCCACTCACGACGCCGTCGCGTCAGCCGATCATGTCGTCGACGCGGGCGGTGTGAGTCCCGTCGTTCACGTCGTACTCGACGAACGCGGGGAAGTCGGTGATCTTCCGACCGGCGTCTCTCCAGGCGATCCGCCCCCACTCCAGAACCTCGGGGAGATACGGAACGGGGTCGGACTTCATGTCGGACATGAGCTGACGGATCCGCACCTTCCCCCGTCCGTTCGAGAAGTCAACGTCGATATCTGCTCCGTAGCGATTCAGCCAGTTTTGCCACGCGCGCCCCTTCCGTTCGAGATCGCGCGGATCGACGGACAGGACGTCTTCAATCGCGCGGGCGCTGGCGTCGACGACTCGATCCACCTGCTCGACGACGTCGCGGACTCTCTCCGCGATCTTTGAGGAGACGAAGGAGACGTTCCCGTTATCGTTCTCCAGGAGTCCACCGAGTCGCTTCAGTACTCGATAGATCGTCGATGATCCCCAACCGGTCGCTCCCTCCAGCTCGTCGACGTGAACCCCGCCGTCGGTTCGGGGGATTCGGTCAGCGACTTCCTGGAGAACGTCGCGGTCGCTCTCCTGGAGGCGGGACATGGTCCGCAAGATCACGCTGTCTTGCTCCTGCTCGATCTCGGGGGTCGGATCGTCGAAGAAGGCGACGTCACGGTCTGACGCGACGGGTTTGAAGTGATCGTCTTCGACGAACCATCCGCCCGGCTGGGTAGGGACGTCGGACCACTCTAAGAAATTAACCAGATTCTCTTCGATCTGCTGCTGAAGATCGTCGAGCTTCCCCCAGGGAATGGCGGTGTCGTCGTTCCAGCCCTTCTTGAAGAGAAAGCCGATCTTCGGGTGGGCGAGCGGATCGTCGTCGGATCGATCCCCGACGTGCTCGGGGTGATAGTGTTTGAGCTGTCCGCCGGTTCTCCAGCCGGGGAAGAGCTGACTGATCGCTTTGGTGTCGAGTCGGATCTGGTGGTTGTGTCCGACGATCCCGCGATTATCAGCGGAGTACACCGCCTTGCTCCCGACGTCGTCAGCAACGAGCGTGAAGAGACGATGGAAGACCCCACCGGAACGAACCATCTTGTGTGCCTGATCGCGCTCGACGCGAACGTACCGCTCCAGCTGAGTGACCGTCGAGTAGTCGTGAACCTGACCCATGAAGAAACCACGATTCCAGCCGACACCCAGCTCGTCGAAGACTCCCTGGAAGAGATAGGGAACCAGCTGGCGGGTGCGCTGGGGTTCGACGTTCACGGCGATATCGACGCGGACGTTCACGGCTTTCCCGAGCGACTTCGGAACGCTCTTCGGTCGGTTCTCGTCGTTCTCCCAGCCGAGTCGGGGCTGGATCAGTAGCCGGATCTTCCGGTGACCTTCACCGTTCGCGTTGAGACGGTATTCATACAGCTGATCGACGTCGTCGGACTCGCGAGGGTTGACACCGCTCTTCTGGAACGACAGCGAGACGGACCACTCTTCACCGTCGATCACGACGGGAACGGACTTCGCCCCGCCGTCGATCTCGTGGGAGTAGATCGAGCGTAGCGCCCAGTAGGGGCGATCCTGACTGTCGGTGAAGAGTAGGTGGCTGCTCCACTCGTGAACCTGGGAACGGACGTGACTCACCGATGCTCACCTCCATCGGTCGCGGCGCGTCGGCGCTGTCGACTCGTCGAGCGGCTGTACGTCGGCGTTCGCTGTCCGCCGTCGCGATCGGACCAGACAGCCACGGATTCGGTGGACTCGATCTCGTCGTGAGGAATCGCTGTCGCGAGCTGATCGTCTCGGTCTCCGTGCTCGATGATCTCGTGGTTCCGTTCCTGGATCCACTCAATCACGTCTTCACGAGGGCCGCGCTCCAGCTCACGCTCGACGCGAAGCCACTCGACGATTACCTCTTGTCTATCGATTCCACGAATCCGCGCTCGAGCGAGTCGAAGGTCTTCGGGATCCTGGTAGTCGAGAAAGCGAGCGGGATCTTCCCCAATCTTCTCGCGAACAGCGGGGAAACGTTCTCGGTCGCGGAAGTACCCGCCGTTCACTGTTCCTCACCGTCGGGATACGACCAATTGAACGGCTGTGGCTCGCGTCTCTCGACGTCGTAGAGTCGCGACGCACGGACGAACGTCACGCGGGCTCACCCCCGTGTCGGCCCTCACTGACTTCCGGGTCGGGAACGTCGACATCGAGTCCAGCTGCGGACCCTTTCGAGATGCGAACGTGGGTGTCACACTGAGTGCAACGGTGAACTCGTCGCTGTTCGTCACCGAAGACTCGACAGAATCGACTCGTGACGTGAGTGCCGCAGTGGAGACACCGACCGTCCGGCGTCTCGAACGAGAGCGGAATCACGTACGGACACCCCCTTCGGTCACACCAACCGATCGACGTCGAAGGGCTGCGTGTAGTGACGTGATGGGCTCACCTGAGAGAGTGAGATTCTGAAGTAGAAATTCGACCGAAAACGGATTCTTTGAACCCTCTACAGTGCCGTTGGGGTTCGACTCAGAAACGGGTGTGTTCTGGATGGGCCCTATGGGGTTCGAACCCATGACCACCCGGTTATGAGCCGAGCGCTCTGACCACTGAGCTAAGGGCCCCTGTCTCGGGAGAACAGGTCCCCCGTCTTAGAAGTAGCGACTCACAGGGCGAAAGAGACGCCGCGAGCGCGACGTACGACTCCCGGGACGAGAAGGCGTGAGAAGCGCCATCGCCAGGACTCGAACCTGGGACCACCTCGTTAACAGCGAGGCGCTCTACCAGCTGAGCTACGATGGCTCGCGTCGGATGCGACGCACTCTCTCGTACTGGAGATGATTTGATAGGGCTTTCGTTTTCACCCGCCCGCGCCACGACGGCGCACAGTGTCGAACGGGAGAGACCGGACCGACACGCTTTCGCGCGGGGGCCGACAAGCGACTCCGATGACCGAACTCGAGGCCGTCGTCGCCGCCGTCGACGAGGACGTTCGGCCCGGCGCGGCCGAGCGCGAGCGGCTAGCCGCGGCGGTCGACGAACTCCGAGCGCGGGTCGACCGCGCCGTCGAGGACGAACTCCCCCCGGCGGTCGCCGCCGAGACCGACGTCCTCCAGGTCGGGTCGACCGCACGCGGGACGTGGCTGTCGGGCGACCGCGACATCGACCTGTTCGTCCGCTTTCCGACGACCCTCGACCGTGCAGAGCTCGAAGAGTACGGGCTCGTCGTCGGTCGGAAGGTGCTCCCCGAAGGCCACGAGGAGTACGCCGAGCACCCGTACGTCACCGGTACGGTCGACGGATTCGACGTCGACCTGGTGCCGTGTTACGACGTCGAGGACGCCGCTTCGACGCGGTCGGCGGTCGACCGGACGCCCTTTCACAACGCCTACCTGCGAGCGCGTATCACCGACGACCTCGCGGGCGACGTCCGCGTGTTCAAACGCTTCCTCAAAGCCATCGGCGCGTACGGGTCGAACCTTCGAACCAGAGGGTTCTCGGGGTATCTCACGGAACTGCTCGTGCTGGAGTACGGCGGCGTCGTCCCCCTTCTGGAAGCGACCGGCGACTGGCACCCCCCGTGAAGTTCGACCCCGAAGGACACGGGAACCGCGACCACGACGACCCGCTCGTGGTCGTCGACCCGACCGACCCGGCGCGGAACGTCGCCGCCGTCTGCTCGGCCGCGAACGTCGCACGTCTCCAGCACTACGCCCGCCTGGTCGTCGACGACCCGCGAGTGGAGCGGTTCGTCGAAGAGGAGTCCGCCCCGCTCTCCGAGCGCGCGGTTCGCGAGCACCTCCGGCGGCGGGAGACGACCCCGCTCGCCCTCCGCTTCGACGCGCCGGAGCTCGTCGACGACCAGCTCTACCCGCAGCTGGAGAAGTCGCTGGGGGGGCTCGAAGGCGAACTCGACCGGCTCGGCTTCGGCGTCCTCCGGGCGGAGGCGTTCGCGGACGAGCACGCGGTCCTCCTGTTCGAGGTCGAAACCGGGACGCTCCCGGCCGTCGAGCGCCACGAGGGACCACCGGTCCACGTCCGAGCACACGCGGAGGGCTTCTTCGAGGCGTACGCCGACGACGAGGCGGTGTACGGCCCGTTCATCGGAGGGGAGAGGTACGTGGTCGAGCGGCCGAGAGAGTGGACTGACGTCCGGGCGTTCCTGGCTAGCGACGCGGTGTTCGACGTCGCCCTCGGTAAACACGTCGAGTCGACGCTCAGAGAGGGGTACGAGGTCCTCGTCGACGACGAGGTGGCGGAACTGGCCGCGACGTTCGGCGAGGAACTGGCGCGGTACTTCGAGCCCAGCCCCTAGCGGAAAATCAGAGTCCGAAGGCGTCGCGGACGTCCTCGACGAGGAGTTCGGTCTTCTCGTTCGGTCCCTCGTCGGGGTCGATGGGGCGGCGGCCGTCGAACGTCTCGTGGACAGTGGCCACGCCATCGGAGAGCGTGTCGAGACCGTAGCCGCCTTCGAGAACGAACGAGAGGCCCGCGTTCGACCGCTGGGCGATGTCGCGGACGCGGTCGGTGAGGAGCGCGTACCCCTCGGTCGAGACGCGCATCCGCGAGATGGGGTCGTGGCGGTGGGCGTCGAACCCGGCGCTGATGACGAGGAGGTCGGGGTCGAACTGGTCGAGGGCGGGCGCGAGCGTTTCGTCGAGGGCGTAGAGGTAGTCGCCGTCGCCGGCACCCGCAGCCAGGGGGACGTTGAGGTTCGTCCCCTCTCCTTCCCCCTCGCCCGTCTCGGAGACTTTCCCGGTGCCGGGGTAGAGACCGTCCTCGTGGAACGAGGCGTAGAAGACGTCGCCGCGGTCGTAGAAGATGTCCTGCGTCCCGTTGCCGTGGTGGACGTCCCAGTCGAAGATGGCGACCCGTTCGACCTCGCCGTCGTCGAGGAGCGCCTGGGCGGCGACCGCGGCGTTGTTGACGAAGCAGAAGCCCATCGCGTCGTCCTCGACGGCGTGGTGTCCCGGCGGGCGGCCGAGGGAGAAGGGCGTCTCGCGGCCGTCGGCACCGGAAACCGCCTCGCGGGCGGCCCACTCGGCGAGGCCGGCGCTGGCGAGCGTCGCGTCCCACGTCGCCGCGCTGGCGACCGTGTCGGGGTCCCAGTTGCCGCCGCCGTCCGCACAGAACCGTTTCACCTCCGCGACGTACTCGGGGTCGTGGACCGCCTCGACGCGCGCCTGCTCGACGGGGTCGGACTCGACGTAGTCGACGCCGTGGCGCTTCGCGAGCGCGCGGCGGATGGCGCGCAGGCGGTCCGGCGTCTCGGGGTGTCGCGAGCCAGTGTCGTGTTCGAGACAGGTCTCGCTGTAGCCGAACTGCATGGCTACGTGAAGAGGGCGAAGTACGTCTCGATGTCCTCCGCCTGGATGGTTCGGCGGTCGGCGTGGCGAGCGAGGATGGCCGCTGCCGCCGCGACGTTGTCGGCGTAGTCCTCGAGCACGTCGGCCAGGGCGATGCGTGCCTCCATCGACACCCGATAGCGGTCGTCGATGTGGAGACGGGCGATGCGGTCGACCGGGGCGACGGGGAGTTCGAGCGTCTCCCGGTCGACGACCTGCTCGACGTCGAAGTCCGCCGCCATCAACGTCTTCCGGCCGTCCGTCGTCGCGCGTTCGGCCGCGTCGACGGCCAGCGTCGCCCCGTGGTCTTGGATACGCCGAGCCAGTTCCTCCGCGGCGTCGGCGCTCACCCGAAGCTCACCCGCGTTGCGTCGGATGATAGAGTCGACCGGGGCGAACGGGAGCTCGACACTCATACACAATTATCCAGGTTACCCGCCGTATAATCCTTTCCGTCGCCAGCGAACGAGCGGCTCAGAAGACGTCTTCGGCGTCGATGCGCCCGTCACGGACGCGTCCGCGGACGGTCACCTCCTCGCCGAGCCGGAGGCTGGCGTCGGTGTCGATGCTGTACGTCTCGGTGCCGTCGTCCAGCACGACGGGGCTACCGGCCTGAACGACCGTGCCCGTGAACTCGATCTCTTCGGGTGCGTCCGCGTTCGCGTCGTCGGCCGGACCGGTGGCCGCGGCGGCGCCGGCAGACGACGAAGCGGACGAAGACGACGAGGACGACGAAGACGAAGTGGAGGACGAACCGGCCGAGGAGTCGAACGAGCTGAGGCTCCCCTGTCCCTCGGCGCTACCGCCGGACGTCGCGGTCGCGGCGGCGGGTGCGTCGTGTGTCGGGGCGTCGTCGGGTCGCTCGTCGAGCACCGAGACCGTCGAGCGCCAGTTGACCGAACACTCCAAGTCGTCCTGCCAACCCTCTTTGACCTGAACGTCGGTGAAGACGGCGTACTGCCCGAGGTCCATCTCCGTGTCGGCTTTGTCGCCCCAGAGCGCGACGCGGATGTCTCCGGTGTCGTCTTTGATCCGCACGTTTCTCACTTGGCCCTGCGAACCGTCGTCGCGGTCGAACGTCCGCTTCTCGTCGAGTTCGATGACGCCCCCGGCGACGTCGACGGTCTGACCGATCTCCAGTCCGGCGATGGGGTCCGTCTCGGGGACGTACTCGACGTCCTCGTCGATCGGTTCGACGCCCCCGCGGTTGCCGACGTGGAGTTCGAGGTCGCCGTCGCGCTCGCGGACGTAGCCGTCGACCACCTCGACGGACTCGCCGACCGCGAACTCGGTCGCGAGGTCCGCGCGCTCGTCCCAGAGCGTGACCCGCACGCGACCGGTGGGGTCGCCGAGAACGAGGTTGGCGACCTTCCCCTCGGAGCCGTCGTCGCGGTCGAACGTCCGGACCGAGTCCGTCGCGAGCACTCGCCCCGAGAGGTTCACGTCCGAGAGTCCGAGCGAGAGGTCCTCCACCCGGTAGGTGTCGAGCACCTGCACGTCGACCGCTGTCTCCGAATCGGGTTCGACACGGTCGACGTTCACCTCGACGCCGTTGTACCCGTCCTTCGGACGGCCCGCGATGCGGAGCACCTGACCGACTTCGAGTTCGTCGACGGCCGCCTCGGCGGCGTCGTCCCACAGCGCGGCGCGGATGCGGCCGGTCTCGTCCGCGACTTCGACGTTGACGACCTTTCCGTCTTCGTCCTCGCCGTCGCGCTCGAACGTCTTGATTTCGCCAATGCTGACCACTTTGGCGACGAACTTCACCTCGTCCATGCCGGGTTCGATGTCGGCGATGCCCGACACCTCGCCGCCGGCGTCCTCCAGCTCGTGGGCGACGAGCATCGCGGCCGTCTCCTCGTCCGCGAGCCCCCCCATCTGTTCGACCTTCTCCTGGACTGCGGCCTCGAACTCCTCGAAGTCGACGTCCGGGGAGACGTCCTCGTAGACATCCTCGATGACACCCATAATCCGTTCAGCACCAGGGTAGAGTCGCGCTTAAGGCTTGTCTTTGTGCGCGTAGAACGGGTTCGATAGCCCTCACGTCCCTCGATTTCGACTGATTCACTCGACACGGCATCGAGCGAAGGTAGCGGCGGCTTCGTACTTGAACCTACGCCCCGTCGCGGGTGCCGCGAACGACCTCGCGCCGCCCGTCGACGTCGTCGTGGACGACGCTGACCGTCCCGGGAACCGCCCCGTCCATCACGACACGGGCCTCGTAGCCGAGAGGGAGGAGCGCCTCGGTGCAGGCTTCGTCCTCGTCGCGCCGAACCTCGCTGGCGATGACGACGGTGAGGTGGTCTTCGGCGGGGGTGTAAGAGACGTCCGCGAGAACGGGGACGGCGCAGCCGTTCCGACCGTGTGCGCAGCCGGTGACGGTGACGGCCTCGTCGCCGAAGGCGACGCTCGCCGTCCCCGGACGCTCACACTGACCCGTGCTCGTGAGCGAGGTTTCGGTGAACCGCGGGTGGGTGCCGCCACCCGCGGCCCCGCCCGAGCCGTCTTCCGGTGAGCCGTCTCCGTCACCGGCGGTGGGGACACCGCCGAGACAGCCCGCGAGCGTGGTCGGAAGCGTGAGACCGAGCGTAGAGAGGAGGGCCCGTCTCTGCATGGGAGGAGTATCGACCGCCAGAGGGATAGTCGTTGGTGAGACGCGACGCCCGCGTCGTGTCACGGGCGTGGTGTGCGACGACCTGCCGTCGACCGACGGAACCGTAACCGTCTTATGCCGGACGGGCCTCTCACGAGATGAGTCCTGGTAGGGTAGTGGACTATCCTCTTGGCTTGCGGAGCCAGGGACCGGAGTTCAAATCTCCGTCAGGACGTCATTCTTCCGAGGCAACACGACGAGTGATATTCGTGTCACTCGCCTCTGCCGAGGGTGCTGACGCAACACGGAGAGTTGAGCAGACGAGTCGCAGCCCGCACGGCGGACGCAGTGAGCGAGCAGGACCGCCTCGGCGAGTTCAACGCTCCGTCAGGACGCTCACTTTGTCACCGGGAGCGAAGCTCTCGATTGCTCGCGGGTTCGTCGGTCCCGCGCCGTTCACGACCTGACGAGGTGACCTGGGGTCGACTGGTGGAACCGTTCGGTGGTGAGAAGGCTTATTAGATACCAGAAGACTACCAACTCGCAGGGAGAGGGAGTCTTCCCACTGGGTACGATGCAGGCGCGATGTAAAAACTGCGGACGGAGACAGGACCTCTCGGTGTTCGTCCCGGAGCCTGTGTGTGACAACTGCGGCGGGACAGCCTTCGAGCCTGTCGACGACTGAGACAGCCGTTCAACCCCGACCTGTCGAACGTCCTCCGGACGAACTGGAAACGGTGGCTGGGCGGAAATCCGATCGAACCGAATTCTCGCAACGTCGTTCGTTCGGGTCGATCGAGCATCGGAAGCGGAACCGCTTCTCACCGGACAGAGGGCCGTCCAAGGGAGAGGAGTGACGGGGTGGTTGACGGCCCCACCGACGTTTTTAAGTCTCGATCGTTTAAGACCTTTTTCTGACATTTCTGTACTGTTATTACATACGCAAATTGTACGAAGGAGAACGGTCCGCGCCTCCACACCCGCGCGCTCGTCCGATCGGAGGAGAGACTGGGTGGGACTCGCGTCTGCTTCGCTCGCGAGACACCACCGTGGGGCGTCACGTTCTCCGGAGTCGGTCGCCGTCTCGCGTGCCACGCCGAACGGGGCGTCCGCTCCGGGTGATCACGACGGGCGGGGACCGTCCGTTCACGCCGTGCCGTACGGGTCGTCGGGGTCGATCGGGTCGTCGTCCCGTTCGTCCGTTTCAGAGGGCGACGGACTGACGCGGGCTGGACTCCGGGCCGTGGGAGGGTCGTCCCGTTGGCGGGCGACCCACGTCTCGTGACAGTCCGGGCAGTAGTTGCCCTTGTACGTGTTCGTGAACAGGTAGCGGGTCCCGCAGTCGATGCAGACGCAACCGGTGGTCGTGTGCCGACCGGCGCGCCGGATGTGACGTGCTACCACAACTCATCAAAGAGACGCACATACATAAGTATATCAACGATAAAAATCGAGGTGATAATAAGTAACACGATGCCGAGTATGCGAGCGTCCCTAACCGCCGGCATCACGGTCTACAACGCCGGCGAGCACCACGCGGCCCACGACGCCTGGGAGGCGACGTGGCTCGAACTCGAGTCCGGAACGGACGACGAGCGGTTCCTCCACGGCCTCATCCAGTTCACCGCCGTCGTCTACCACGGGCGACGGCGGAACTGGAGCGGGGCGCGAAAGCTCGCGCGGTCGGCAGGCGAGTACCTCGACGGGTTAGCAGCCGACTACCGCGAGGTTGATCTCACGACCGTCCGGACGTATCTCGCCCGCATCGCGGCCGACCCCGAGTACGCGGAACGCGCGCGGCCGCCGGCGCTCCACCACGCGGGGAGAGAGCCCACCGCCGCGGACCTCTCGCTCGACGCACTCGGCGTCGCGGCGGACGTCGTCGCGGAGGAGTACGGCTTCGACGAGGACGTCCTCGCGCGGGCGGTCGGGTACGCCCGCGAGGAAGAACGGACGGCCCGGTCGCAGTTCCGGGCGCTCGTCGTCGACTTCGTCCGGGAGGCCGAGCGGCGTGGACTCGTCTACGACCGCCTCCGCGACCACGTCCAGCGGCGGCGACGAGAAGAGACGGACGTCGAAGGGTTGTTCGAGTGAGGCGCGCGAGCGGTTACTCCGCGATGTGTTCTTTCGGCGTGCCGTCGGCGTGGTAATCGGCGGAGTTGTCCTGCGGGTCGTACCCCAACGCGTCCCGCGCACGGTCGATGGAGTAGTACTTTCGGTCGTTGTCGGAGATACCGTAGACGACCTCGTACTCGTAGTCGGCCTGCAGACAGCGGTCGAACAGGTGCGCACAGTCGCGGTAGGAGAGCCACATCGCCTGGCCGCGCTCGTAGTTCCGCGGCGGGTGACCGCGGGTGAGATTGCCGATGCGGACGCAGACGACGCTCATCCCCGACTCGTCGTGGTAGTAACGCCCCAGCGTCTCGCCGGCGGCCTTCGAGACGCCGTACAGGTTGCCGGGACGGGGGAGTTCGGAGCCGTCGAGACGGAACTGGTCGTCGGTCCGGTACATCTGTGGGGTTCGGTCTTCCGTCTCGTACGCGCCCACAGCGTGGTTCGAGGAGGCGAACGCGAACTTCTCGACCCCGACGTTGGCCGCCTCCTCGAGCATCGTCTGCGTCCCGTCGATGTTGTTCCGGAGGACGGAGTCCCACGGGGCCTCGGGACGTGGGTCACCCGCGAGATGGACGACCGCACCGACGCCGTCGATCGCGTTCCGGACGGCGTAGTCGTCGGTGACGTCGGCGACGAACACGTCGGCGTCCGACACGGTTTCGGGGATTTTGTCGCTCGACAGGGGCTCGCGGTCGAGAAGTCGCCAGTGGTAGCGGTCGCCGAGGTGGCCGAGAATGGCCTGCCCGACACGACCGCCCGCCCCCGTCAAGAGAACCGGCTTGTCCATTCGAGTTGTCGTTGTGCATGGGGGGCGTAAGTAAGGTGCGGTTCGAACGGGGGTGAACGCGTGACGCGTCCGGAAGACCGAGGACCGAAGACCCCTGCACTCATTGGGCACGGGCGCGCAGTACCCGCATGGCTACCGACGCGGAGCAGGCGTGTTTCGAGGCCGGAATTAAGTTCGGGTCGCTCTACCACCAGTTCGCCGGAACGCCCGTCTCCCCTCGAAGCATCGAGAGTCTCGAACGGGCGATGGAGGAGGCCATCGAGAACCAGCCGTACTGTGTCTCCGTCTCGGTCGACATCCACGAGGAGCGGGTCGCCGCCGCCATCGACCACGAGAACGGTTACACCGAACTCACGGGGAGCCTGATGGACGTCGAGATGCGCATCGAGTACGAGGAACGGGTGGTGCGGACCCGGATGGAGATGGAGGGAGGGTATCCGCTGATGAGAATCGTCTCCGTCGAGTAGCGTGGATCGAACGACCGCAGTGGGCGTAGACCGTCGATACCGGCGCGCTCGCGGCGCTGTTCACTTTCACTTCGCGGCAGGCGTTTAACTCGAACGGGGTCGAACGATGGGGCATGAGTAGCCAGGCCCAACTCGGTGACGACGACCTGTTCGGCGAGGCCGCAGCTGAAATGCGCGAAGACGTCGAGGAACACCTCGACGCGGCCCGCGCGGAACTCCCCTCTGCGGACGACGTCTGGGAGACGGACGCGGACAACGTGCTCGGCGTCCTCAACGGACTGAAATCCTCGCTCGACATCGGCGACGTCGCCGAGGAACTCCGGCAGGCGAAGAAGTGGTACGTCATCGGCTCCCGCGCCGAGGCGTTCGACGACGCCGAGGATCTGGAGGAGGAGATCGAGGAACTGGAGGAACTGGTCGAGACGATCACCGAGGCGCGAGAGCAGGTCGGCGAACTGACCGGCGTGATGCCCCAGTTGCGCGGTGCCCTGCAGGACGCGGCCGACGCTGAAGACGAGGACGAAGAGGAAGAAGAAGAGGAGTGACCGGGCCGCAGGGAGCCGTGTAGTCGGGTCGGGTGCAGCGCATTGCGACGCGGCACCGACAGGTCGGGGAGGCTCTCCTCGCTCGTTCGAGAACGCCCACAGCGGACCCGGTCGCCGATCAGTCGTCGTTGTCGACTTCCACGCGAGCGCCCCGCCCCCGTGCGCGCTCGACGAACTCCTCGGGGAGGTCGTCTATCTCGCCGGCCTGCACGCCCCAGAGATGCGCGTACAGGCCGTTCTCTTCCAGAAGCTCCTCGTGCGTGCCGCGCTCGACGACGCCGCCGTCCTCGACCACGACGATCTGGTCGGCGTCCTTGATAGTCGACAGCCGATGAGCGATGGCGAACGTCGTTCGGTTCTCGGTCAGGTTGTCGAGCGAGCGCTGGATGAGCATCTCCGTCTCCGTGTCGACGTCGGAGGTGGCCTCGTCCAGCACGAGGACCTCCGGGTCGCGGAGGACGGCCCGGGCGATGGCGACGCGCTGGCGCTGCCCGCCGGAGAGTTTGACCCCGCGCTCGCCCACCATCGTGTCGTACTCGTCGGGGAGGTTCTGGATGAACTCGTGCGCCTCGGCGGCCTTCGCGGCCGCGACGATATCCTCGTCGCTCGCGTCGAAGCTGCCGTACGCGATGTTCTCCTTCACGGTGCCGTGAAAGAGGAACGTCTCCTGGCTGACGTAGCCCATCGCCCGTCTGAGGCTCGACACCGAGACGTCGCGGACGTCCTGGCCGTCGATTTCGATGGAGCCCTCGTCGACGTCGTACAGGCGGAGCAGGAGTCGGAGGAGCGTCGACTTGCCCGCGCCGGTGGGACCGACGAGCGCGACGGTGTCGCCGCCCTCGACGGTGAAGGAGACGTCCTCGACGACGCGCTCGTCGCTCGTCTCGTAGCCGAACGAGACGCCGTCGTACTCGACTCTCCCCTGAGTCACGACGAGGTCGGGCGCGTCCGGCCGTTCGGGGATGCGGGCGGGTTCGTCCATGAGGCCGAAGACGCGCTCGGTGCTGGCGTACGCGCGCTGATACATGTTGATTATCTGTCCGAACTGCGCGAGCGGCCAGACGAACCGCTGGGTGAAGAGGACGAAGACGACGAAGTCACCGGGCGAGAGCGTCCCCGTGAATATCCACGGTCCTTCGCCCTGGAAGACCCAGAGTCCCCCAACGGTGAAGGTGAGGAGGAAGCCGATTCCGGCGAGGACGCGAAGGGCGGGGAAGAAGACGATGCGCGTCTCGATGGCGTCCCAGTTGGCGTCGTAGTAATCCAGGGAGACGTCCTCGACGCGGTCGGACTCGTACGTCTCGGTGTTGGCGGCCTTGATGACCGAGATGCCGCCGAGGTTGTTCTCCAGCCGGGAGTTCACCTTGCCGACGGCCGAACGGACGGTGGCGTACTTCGGCTGGATGGTCTTGATGAACAGGTAGGTGAAGACGGCGATGAGCGGCACCGGGAGGAGCGCGACGACGGCGAGTTGCGAATTGAGCCAGAACAGCACGCCGGCGATGCCGAGGACCATGATGCCCAACCGAAAGGCCGAGTTCATCCCGTCGTTGAGGAAGCTCTCCAGCCGATTGACGTCGTTCGAGAGGATGGACATCATCTCGCCGGTCTGCTTGTCGGCGAAGAAGGCCATGTTGAGCCGCTGCATCGACTCGTAGGTGTCGACCCGGACCGCGTGCTGGACGTGCTGAGCGAAGCGGTTCCACCCCCAGTTGCGGACGTAGTGCAGGCCAGCACCGCCGAAGAACGCGAGTCCGACGAGGCCGATGGTGAGCCAGAACTGCGCTTCGTCGTCGGTGGGCAGCCACGCCGCCGGAACGAGCGGCAGGTCGTACGGCTTGTTGTCGGAGAAGATCGCGTCGATAGCGACACCGAGGAGCAGCGGGGGGAGGAGGTCGAGAAGGCGGGCGCCGACGCTGGCGCTGAGGCCGAGCGTGAACGAACCCGCCCGCTCGCGCCCGTAGGTGAGGAACAGGCGACGCATCGGGTTCTGCACGTTGTCGCGCTGTTCCTCGAACGGGTCGTCATCGTCGAGACCGACGTCCATTACCGCCCGTCAGTGGTCCGCGAGTAAAAGGGTTTCAGCGCCGGGAACGGGACTCAGACGACGCGCGACTCGACCGCCGGGTCGACCCCCGCCTCGTCGAGGTCCTGGCGGACCCGCTCTCGCAGCGGGTCGGGAACCGTTTCGCGGCCGACGGGCACCGCCACCTCGCCGTTTCCCTTCACTTTCCAGTAGAGGACGCAGTCGGAGGGGGCGTAGTACTCGACGCTGTAGTGGTCGTCCGCCCCGCGGTAGTGAACCCGTGCCGCGAACCCCTCGGCGTGCCACCCCTCCTGTGTGCCGAGAGCGTCGACGACGTCCGTCCCCGCGTCGGCGTCGCTCGCCGTTCTCGCGTCCGTGTCCGGGCTCGGGTCGGAGTCGACGTCGGTCATGACAGTCTCGGCTACGGCCGCCAGCACCAGAGGGTTTCGGTTGGACTGTAGAACCGAGGGGGAGTCACCCGACCGAATCGGGGATAGCGACGCGGTCACCCGCGTCGAGTCCGGTCTCGTTCGCGGTCCCCTGCGGGAGTTCGAGCACGTAGCGACCGGTGCCCCGGTAGCGGGTGAGTTCGGCGTTGCTCGTACCCTCTGGCGGGAGCGGCGCGTGGTGGACGGTCGTCACCGTACCGTTCGGGGCGATGAAGACGATGTCGAGCGGGAACGACATGTCGCGCATCACGTAGGCGTACTGCCCCTCCGACTCGTGGACGAACAGCATTCCCTCGCGGGGAGCGAGCGACTCGGTGTCGGAGAGCCCGAGATAGCGTTTCTCGGACGTGTCGGCGATGCGGACGTCGATTTCGGCGAGCCGCTCGCCCGAATCGCTGACGAGGGTGACCGTCGCTCGGTCGTACTCGCCGTCGTCGGGCGGGTCGACGGTCGCGAGGAGGCCCGACTGAACCACGACGACGCCGGCCGTCAGGAGGGCGAACGCGACGGCGACGCCGAGGAGCCGTCGGGTGTCGAGGGCCATGTGCAGGGGCAGGCGTGGGAGGTGGGTAAGCGTTCCGTCGGTGTGGGTACGAAGAGAATCAGAAACCGTTATTCGGACGAAGCGTGTCCGTCGTGATGCGGGCTCGTGGTCTAGTTGGTTATGACGCGGCCTTTACAAGGCCGAAATCGGTGGTTCGAATCCGCCCGAGCCCACTAATTCTGTGCGAGCGATAGCGAGCACGAATTCGTGACGAGAGGGTGGTTCGAACCAGACCAGTCGCGCACAGCGAACGGAGTGAGCGAGCACGTCTGGGCGAGGTTCGAATCCGCCCGAGCCCCAGACACTCACTCCCCCAACGACCCCTCCGCGGGCGCGAAGAAGACCAGCACCTCCAGGTCCTCCTCGATGTCGACGAACCGGTGGTCGACCTCGCGCTCGACGAAGATCACGTCACCCGGTTCGACGGGTGACACCTCGTCGGCGACGACGATGCTGGCGCGGCCCGAGACGACGTAGTAGACCTCGTCTTCCGTGTGGGGCTCCTGCGGGTCGACGCCGCCCGCGGGGAGGCGGTAGCGGCCGACGCTGAGCGAGTCGCGGCGCAGGAACTCGTGATACGGCTCGGCGTCGTCAGGGAGGTCCGGGAGGGACGTGACGTCCATACGGGTCGCTCGGCGGCCGAGGAGATAGCGCTGTGGGAGCGCGAGAAAACCGGCGAAAACGGTCGGTTCAATCCGAAATCCTTTTTTCTCCCATCGGCTTCGTTCGAGGTGCGCCGCCTTAGCTCAGACTGGGAGAGCACTCGACTGAAGATCGAGCTGTCCCCGGTTCAAATCCGGGAGGCGGCACTTCTCTGAACCCGACCGCCGAGCGAAGCGAGCGCGGCGGGTTCTGTGAGTGCGACCCGACCGGATTTGAACTAGACCGAGGTTCTGCGCGGAGCGCAGGGTCTCGGACGTAGTTCACAATCCGGGAGGCGACCGACACCACCCGACTCGTGAGCCCGTCTCCACCGTCGTCGACCACCTATTGTAAACGAACGATTATGTGAGACACGGACGCAGGGGAGGTATGGGATACGCCGACGTCGAACGGGCGACGAGAGACCGAATGCGGGACCTCCAGTCGGAACGACTCCGTGAGACAGTAACTCACGCGTACGAGCACGTCGACTTCTACAGGCGACGGTTCGACGAGGCCGGAGTCTCACCCGGGGACGTCGAGACCGTCGCGGACATCGAGCGCCTCCCGTTCACGACGAAGGAAGACTTCAGGGACGAGTACCCCGACGGGTTGTTCGGCGTCCCGCGGAGCGAGATCAGACGGGTCCACGCCTCGTCGGGCACGACAGGAACGCCGAAGGTCGTCGCGTACACCGAGAACGACCTCGGGGTGTGGCGGGAGGTGATGGCGCGGACGCTGTACGCCGCGGGGGTCCGACCGGGCGACATGGTGCAGAACGCCTACGGCTACGGCCTGTTCACCGGCGGGCTGGGGTTCCACGACGGCATCGAAGAACTCGGGGCCGCGGTCATCCCGACGGGAGGCGGGAACACCCAGCGTCAACTGGACATGTTACGGGACCTGGAACCAACGGCGCTCTGCTGTACGCCCTCGTACTGTCTGTACCTGGCCGACGCCGCGGCCGACCGTGGGGTGGACCTGCGCGACCTCCCCGTCGCACGAGTACTCATCGGGGCCGAACCGTTCACCGACCCGATGCGCGAGGAGATAGAGCGGGAACTGGGAGTGAAGGCGGTCGACGTCTACGGCCTCTCGGAACTCGTCGGCCCGGGCGTCTCCGTCGAGTGCGAGGAGGCACAGGACGGACTGCACGTCTGGGAAGACCACTTCTACCCCGAGGTCGTCGACCCCGAGACCGGCGAGGTGCTCCCCGAGGGGGAGTCGGGCGAACTCGTGCTCACGAACCTGACGGCGGAGGCGCTGCCCGCAGTCCGCTACCGGACCGGCGACGTCACCTCGCTCACGTCCGCGGCGTGTGCGTGCGGACGGACGACGGTGCGGATGGACAACGTCACCGGCCGGGCGGACGACCTGCTCATCGTCCGCGGGGTGAACGTCTACGTCAGTCAGATCGAGGAGGTCGTCGTCGGCATCGACGGGATGAGCGGCCACTACCGGATCGACCTCCACCGGGAAGGAGGGTTAGACACCGTCCACGTCACCGCCGAACGGCGTGAAGACGCCGGGCACTCCAACGAGGAGCTTCGAGATCGCATCGCAACCCGGCTGGAGGCGGTGCTCGACGTCTCGCCGGACGAGGTGACAGTCGTCGACCCCGAGACAATCGAACGGACCGCGGTCGGCAAGGTGAAGCGGGTGTACGACCACCGGTGACGGCGGTCGGTTCCGTTCTGGAGACGGCCTCGGTTCTCGTGTCTCGCCTCTCGCGGTCGTTATCGCCGCGCGGTCCACACCGCGGACGTGGTCGGAAACCGGAGTCGTCGTCTGGGTCGAACGGCAGGCTCCCCGTCAGTACCCCTCGAACGTCTCGTCCACGCCGGAAGCCTCGACGAGCACGTCCGCGTTCTCCTCGAACACCTTCACGACGGCACAGGCGTCCTCCTCGCCGTACCCCTTCGCGCTCGCCTCCGTGTAGAACGCGTGGACCAGGCTGGCGAGCGACATCGGGTAGTCGATTTCGTCGGCCGTCGTCAGCGCGAGTCGGAGGTCCTTCCGGGAGAGGTCCACAGTGAAGGTCGGCTCGAAGTTCCGGTTCAGAACCCGGGGAACGCGCTTCTCGAACTGGTTCGAAGAGCCGCTGGAGGTCGAGATGACCTCGAACAGGAGGCGAGGGTCGACGCCGTGTGCCGTCCCCAGCGCCATCGCCTCCATCGCGAGGACGCGATGACCCGTCGTCAGGACGTTGTTCACGAGCTTCGTCGTGTTGCCCGCTCCCACCTCCCCGAGATAGAACACGTTCTCCCCGAGAGTGTTCAGGACGTCGACGGCGAGCCTATCGAGGGCGGACTCGTCGGCACCGACCATGAGCGTCAGCGTGCCGTTCCGGGCACCGGAGGTCCCGCCGCTGACGGGCGCGTCGACCACCCGGAGACCCTCCCCGGCCCCGACGTCCGCGAGCGCCCGCGTCGTCTCGGGCGTACTCGTACTCAGTTCCAGCACGGTGAGGTCGCCGCAGTCGGCGGCGAGGAGTCCGTCTTCGGCACAGAACACGTCTTCGACGATTTCGGGGGTCGGGAGGCTCGTCAGGACGATGTCGGCCCCCTCGGCGGCGGCGGTAATCGACGTCGCGCCTTCGCCGCCCGCCGCGCGAAGTCGTTCGACCGGCTCCTCGCGTACATCGTAGCCGAGCAGGTCGAACCCGCTCTCGAGCAGATGTTCGCTCATTCGACTCCCCATGCGGCCCAGTCCGACCACGCCGATTGTCGACATACGTTGAAGTCTGTCGCGTACACGGTGATAGCCGTTTCTGAGAGGACGACGACATCGGAGTCGCGGACGGAGGCTACGGACTCGACACCGCTGTTCGCTCTGCTCGTCCCGTCACCGCTGGTCCATCGCCTCGGAGTCGGGTTCGGGGGCGTCCGTGACGAGTCGCGCGGTCAGTTCGGACGGCCCCCCGTGGATGCGGAGGCGGGGTCGGCCGACGTCGAGCGGTTCGAGGTCGAACGTGTGCCGCCCTTCGAACAGCCACGAACGATTCCGCTTCAGCACCGCACGACGAACTCGCGCAGTTCCCGGTTGAACCGCTCGGGAGCCTCCCAGAAGGGGGAGTGACCGACCCCCTCGTACAGCGAGCGCTCCGCGTCGGGCACCAGCGCGGCGTGGTTCTCCGTGGCGGTCGGTAACACGACCCGGTCCGCCGTCCCGTGCGTGAGCAGGACCGGGACGTCGAGGGTGCGGAGGGTGTCTTCGTGGTCGGCGCGCCGGGACTGGAGCGCTTCGCGGACGCGGGGCGGACAGGCGGCGTTGAACCCGAGCATGAAGTAGCGGTCGTGAGCCGAGAGCGGCCCGGCGACGCAGATGTCGAGGAAGTCGCCGAGGGCAGCGACGCTCGCCTCCGCGTCCCGCGTTTCGAGGTCCGAGAGCATCGCGGCGAACGCGTCGCCGGCGACCGCCGCTGCGGTGTCGGTCCCTTTCTCGCTGATGGCGCCGACGAGGTTCACGCCCGCGACGTCGTCAGTCCCCTCCACGGAGAGGTAGTCCGAGAGGATGAGCCCGCCGTAGGACCAGCCGACGAACACCGCCCTGTCGCGGGCGAACTCGTCGACGACCGCCTGCACGTCCGCGGCCCACAGCGTCGGATCGTGGTAGGCGTCGGTCCCGTCGGGCTTCTCGGAGTCGCCGTGTCCGCGCAGGTCGGGGGCGACGAGGCGGAACTCCTCGGTCAGGTCGCTGTCGAACTGCTTGTACCACGAGAGCCGCGACTGGGAGTAGCCGTGAACGAGGACGACTGGCGGTGCATCGTCCGGACCGGCCACGTCGACGTGCAGTTCCGTGTCGTCGCCGCCGGAGACGGTGTGAGTGTCCATGGCTCCCGCACGAAACCCGACGGAATAACTCTGTTCGCTGGCGAATTCGGTCCCGAGAGGCAGTCGAGGTGCGGCCGGAATCGACACCTGTTAACACGTTCGACAGGCGGTCATATCACCCCGTTCACCGTCCCTTTTCACCGTCCGAACCGACTATCGAACGATGGTAGCAGAATCCGACACCGCACCGACGTTCACCGCGACGCTGGCGAACGGCGACGTCGAGGCGTTCGACCTGGAGGAGTCTCTCGGCGACGGCCCGGTCGTCCTCGCGTTCTTCCCGGGCGCGTTCACGCCGCCGTGCTCCAACGAGATGGTCGCCCTGCAGGAACACCTCGACGACTTCGAGGCCGCGGGCGCGACCGTTCTCGGCGTCAGCGCCGACTCGGCGTTCTCGCTCAACGCCTTCCGCGAGGAGCACGACCTCGGATTCGACCTCGTCAGCGACATGGACCGAGACGCCATCGAGGCGTACGGACTGCGCATCGACATCGAGGACCTCGGCCTCCTCGGCGTCGCGAACCGCGCCGTCTACGTCGTCGACAGCGACGGCGAGGTCAGCTACGTGTGGACCACCGACGACCCGACCGTCGAACCGGACTACGAGGAACTGCTCGACGCCGTCGAAGCCGCCGAGTAACCGAACCGGCGGACCGACTCCGTCCCGACCGTCACGCACTTTTCGCATCCGTCGCGTCGACGAGCGGCGCGACCGATGGAGGAATCGCGCGCCGCCGCCGTGTGACTGTGGGTAGTGCTGACCATCAAGCATATACCAGTCCCCCCGAAAGTCCGGTCCACAGTCATGCGACGACGCCGATTCCTCCAGGCGTCCGGTGCCGCGGCGCTCTGTGCCGCCGCCGGGTGTCTCGGCGACGACACCCCTCCACCCCGCAAATCGAACGCCCTCTCCGACGTCGAACTCCGTTCGTCGGGTGAAGAGCCCGCACTCGAAGTCGACCTGGCCGACGACCCCTGGGTCGTCTCCCGGTACGACAGCGGGTCCTCGTCCCTCGCTGCCCCGCTCGCCCTGCTCGCCGACCTCAGTCCCGTCGGGGTAGCCCGCGGTGCGAAAGGCGGCGGTGGGAGCGGCGGACGCGGAGCCACCGGCCGCGGGACCGGCGGGTACTCCTCGGCCCCGCGGACCGGCAACGGCTACGCGTGGTACCACGGGACCCACGACGACGACGACTGGTACGACAACCACTCCGACGAGGTGACGCGGTACGCCGCCGCCGTCGGCACCGTCGGCTTCGCGTACCTCGGCCGGAACGCGACGTACGTCGACGACCCGCCGGACCCGGGGCCAGTTTCGTGGGACCGGACCGTCGACGACCCCTCCGACGAGGCTTCCTTCCAGGCCTCGAACGAAGGCTGGTACCGAACCGGCGCGGAACTCGTCGGCGAGCGGGTCGACCACTCGTTCGGCTGGGCCAGCGTCGACGTCCTCGTCGAGGATGACCTCGGCGGCGAGATGGCCATCGAAGAGGAGTGGAAGGTCTCCCCGCGCGTCTGACCGCCCGCTTCGCCCGTCCCCCCGTCCCCCTTCGCTCACACCCGATGTCACGCACCGCCCGCACGGAAGTGCTCGCCCTGCTCGCGCTGACGTTCGTCGTCTCCTTCTGTAGCTTCGCGTACGAGTTCGTCTACTCGGAGCTACTGACCGTGATGTACGGCGGAACCGTCACGCAGTACGTCATCACCATCGGGCTGTACTTCGTCAGCCTCGGCGTCGGGTCGGCGCTCTCGGACGACCTCTCCGACGAGAAGGCGTCGAACCTCTTCCGGACCGAGGTGTACCTCGCGCTCGTCGCGCCCGCCGGCTTCCTGCTCGTCGTCGGCCTCAACAGCGTCCGTATCCCCCAGGCCGTCCCCGCGGAACTCGTCTGGGTCGCCGCCCGCACACCGGTCGTCGTCGTCGGCCTCCTCTCGGGCTTCGAACTCCCCCTCCTCACGCGGATGGTCGACGAGACAGGCGACGGCTCGGCGGTTCTCCCACCCACGGCGACCCGGGTCGCCGAGGCCGTTCACCGGGGAATCGTCGGCCTGCTCTCTCTGGGCTGGCACACCGAGCGGGCCTCGAACGAGCGCAGCGGCCTGTCGCTCGTCCTGGCGATGGACTACCTGGGCGGACTCGTCGGCGCCGTCGTCTACGCCCGGGTGCTCTATCCCGGACTAGGGCTCATCCCGACGGTGTTCGTCCTCGCCTTCCTGAACGGCCTCGCGGCGCTCGCCGTCCTGGGCGGGTACAGTTCCCGGTGGCGGCTCGGCGGCACGCGGGCACGCGACCGACTGGTGAGCCGCGAGTCGGCCGCGCTGGTCGTCGTCTGTCTCCTCGTCACCGCCTCCTGCGGCGTCGCCGTCGCGAACTCCTCGACCCTCGACCGGGAACTCTCGGAGCTCTACCTCGAACAGCAGGTGGAGAACGAGTATCCGCCGGGCGCGATGTCGGTGGACGTGCTCGACCAGCGGACCACCCCCTACCAGCACGTCGTCGCGTACGAGCGGACCTGGACCGGCGCGGGGCCGAACCCTCACTTCGCCGGGGAGACGGAGCGGTGTCTCCGCCTCGGCGACGCCGTCCAACTGTGTGAGTCGTGGGCCGACTCCTACCACCAGGGGCTGGTCGACGTGCCGATGTCGCGCTTTGCCCGCTCGCCCGACACGAACGTGCTGGTCGTCGGCGGCGGCGACTTCGTCGCCGTCGACTACCTCCGTGAGTACGGCGTCAGCGTCGACCAGGTCGACCTCGACGCGGCGTTCATGGCCTACGCGAAAGAGGACCCGTTCCTCTCGCGGTGGCACGACGGTTCATACAGGTACGACCGGCTGAACACGACCGTCGGTGACGGCTACGCGTACCTCTCGGAGACCGACGAGAAGTACGACCTCGTCCTCCTCGACGTCCCTGGCGCGACGGACGACGACCTGCTTTCGCTCTACTCGACCGAGTTCTACCGGTCGATCAAGGACAACCTCACCCCCGAGGGAGTCGTCGCCGTCTGGGTCTACGACGAGAACGCCTACGCCCAGCACAACAAGGCGTTCGTCAACACCGTCGGCGACGCCGGCTTCACTCGGTACGCCCCCTACTGGGCGTGGGAAGACGTCGACAGGGACGGCACCGAGGAACGCGTCGAACGCTTCTACCTCCTCGCGCCGGGCGAGCGGTCCGGCTTCGACGTCGAGCGAGGAACGCCGTACGTCCGCGCGCACCGCGACCGCTACCGGGACCTCCGGTGGCGCGAACTCCCCCGGTACAACGGCGTCGAGGTGAACTCCATCTTCGACCCGAACTACGACGTCCTCGTCGACACGTAACATGACACCCGAATCCACGTCACCCGACACGGCCGAACTCCCCGATACGACCGAACTGCACGTCGCCTACCCACGGAAACCGCCCGACTTCGAGCGGTTCGACGTGAAGGCGCTCACGCCCGGGACGCTCCTCGGCGAACCCTGCACCGTCGCCGTCGTCGGCCAGTCACACGTCGTCACCGCGCCGGCGCTCGACTACCACGAGGTCTGTTCGTGCGCCCCCCAGACGGCCGCGGCGAGCGAGACGGTCGCACTCGACCCCGGCGTCGCGGCGCGGGTCGACACCGCCGGGGAGCACAGCGCGGTGGTGGCGACGACTGACCTCGCCGTCCGGTCGCTCTCGTCGTTCCCCGGCCCCGACGAGGCGACCATCGCGCACCGATTCGGCTCCGAGGCGTGGACCACCGTCGACCTCGCCGACGACGGGACGGCGTACGAGACGTACCACACCTACCCCGAGCGCGACGTCGCGGTTCAGACGGTAACGCGTCTGGCGCGGGAGAGCGCGAACGCGAACGGAGAGTCCGCCGAAGCCGTCCGGGGGGTCGACCGATGACCGCCGACCGAAACGTCTCCTCGGCGGGCGACCTGACGCTCGCCGGGTCGGAGGCGCCGCCCGTCTCGGTCACCGAAACCGAGGACGTGTTCCTCCGCTCGGACGGCGTCGCGGGCGACGTCCACGTGACCGACGCGGAGTACGTCTTCACCCACCAGTCGCTCGGACAGAGCGAGGAACCGCCCGACCCACGGACCCGAATCGCTGGCGACGAGGACGCCTACGTCGAACCCGGCGGGGTCGACGGCGACCTGACGCTCGCGAACGTCGCGGACGTGTTCGTCCCCCGCGAGGCCGCCGCGGGCACCCTCTCGGTGCTGGGGTCGGAGAACGTCTACTCGGCCCCCGACCCCGAAATCGGCCTCGACGCGTGCGACGTGGTCAGCCACGGCTGGCAGCAGCGTGCGGAGGGGTCGGACCCCGACACCGGCGTCTACGTCACCGGCGCGGGCCACGCGGTCACGGTCGACAGGGTGCGCGAGGACGTCGACGTCTACGTCGTCGGCTGGGGACACGAGGTCGAACTCGACGGGCGGGGGAGCGACGTGTCGGTCCACTTCTGCGGCTACGACAACACCGTCAGGCTCGGTCCCTACCTCTCGGGGAGCGTCGAGTCGGACGCCGGCTTCGACAACGCCGTCGACGAGGAACCGTTCCCGGTCGAGGACCTCGTCGAGCAGTCGAAGCGGGAGGCGTGCAAGACGGCGGGGTTCGGCCGGCACAAGGTCATCTACCAGGAACCCGCGAGCGAGGAGTGGTGCGGGAACTGCGGCGAACCCGCCGACGCCGTCGTCGAGCGCCACCAGATGGAGGCGTTCTTCCTCTTCTCCTACCCGGTGTGGGTGTACGAGCGGAGCACGAACCCGGCGATGGAGTGCGAGCACTGCTCGCCCAACGCCCACGACGCGTCGTTGACGGCCGACGAACGGCGCGACGTCCTCCAGTAGTGACGCCGATGGCCTCCAGACGCGCGTTCCTGACGACGGTCGGTGCGGGCGCGGCCGGCGTGAGCCTCGCTGGAACCGACCCTGTCCGCGCACAGACCCCGGACTCCGCCCCGCCCTCGGCCGCGTGGAGCAGACGATACGCGACCGGGCACTCGTCACGACTCCTGACGCTCGTCCCGGTCGACGACGGGTACGTCCTCGGCGGCGTCGCGGGGAGACACGACGACCTGCGCGGCCTCGCCGTCCGCACGGACGCGCGGGGCCGCACCCGCTGGCGGCGTACGTACGGCACGGTGAAGTCCGGCGTCGCTGCCGGCGCGCCCCACCCCGACGGCGGGTTCGTCCTCGGCGGGGCGACCAACCTCGACGACTCCAGTCCGTTCACCGAGCCGTCGCTGTCGGCCGATCCCTGGGTTCTCCGGGTCGACGCGGCCGGCGACGTGGTGTGGACGCGAACGCTCCAGCCGGCGGCCGCGACCGGCCGAATCGAGACGCTCGTCCGCGCCGGCGACGGCTACCTCGTCGGCGGCCGTCGACGGGAGAGCCGGGAGACCCGCCCCCGACCGTGGGTCGCTCGGCTCTCGCCGGCCGGTCACCGACGCTGGGCGACCACGCTGGGGGACACCGAAGCACAGGGAGCCGTGAACGCCACGAGCGCCGACGGCGACGCCTGGTACGTCGGCGGGTCGACCGCGCCAGCCGAGGGTGAACAGGCCGGGGAGAGCGAGACGGCGACCGTGACGCGACTCGACTCCGATGGGACCGTGCAGTGGCGGTACCGGGTCGACGCGCCGAAGGGGAGCCGAATCGAGGGACTCCACGCGGACGGTGAGGGCGTCGTGTGCGTCGGCAACCGGGGCTTCGCCACCGACGACGACGGGCAGGGCTGGCACCTGCGGCTCGATGCCGCCGGGGAACGGGCGTGGCAGCGGACCCACTCGACCGGGCCGTGGAACTGGCTGAACGGCCTCGTCTCCCTCGAAGACGGCTACCTGCTCGTCGGGACGCGCGAGGAAACCCCCGAAGGCGACGAGTCGAACGGTCCCCGCGGCGCGTGGGTCGTCCGGACGGGGCCACGGGGTCGCACCCGGTGGGAAACGACCTACTTCGACGACGGGTGGAGCGGCGGAAACGCGCTCCACCCGGTCGACGGCGACGGGAGCGAGTTCCTCGTCGCCGGCTGGACGGAGGTCGAAAACGGGGAGTCGGCGTGGCTCCTGAACGCCGGCGGGGAGACGGTCGATACCGGTTCCGAGATAACCCATCGGATTTCGAACCTCGCCGCCGCCGTTCCACCCGACGCGGACGCGGTCGGCCTGGGCGTCCTCCTCGGCGCTGGTGCGGTCACGCTGCGTCGGCGGCTCCGAGGTGGTGAGTGACGTGAACGCGCCGTCGAACCCGGTTGACGGAAACGACCCGACCGACGCAACCGATGCGAACCCGGAGTTTGATGTACCGTGCGACTGAACTGTCGTGAGATTCAACCGTTCGCGCGAACGTGAGACGAGAGGCCCTCCACCCATGTCACAGCAGCCGACCGAGAAGAACGGACGCGTCGAGCAGACCGAACAGTGCAGCTACACGTTCGACCCCGCGCGGACGGACGCCAGCCTGCGGACGACGTGGGAGTGCCCCCACCCCGCCCACGAGGGGAGCGACCACTGCGTCTTCCACATGTCCGACGACGAGCGGGCCGGCCACGACGTCGATCCGACGGACGTGGTCGAACGGCTCCTCGCCAACCTCGCTATCGACGACCCGCGGCGCAACGAGTACGTCGGGGCGACCCTGCCGCATCTCTCTCTCACCTACCGGCAGGTCGACGGCGACACGAACCACGTCCTCAACTTCCAGCACGCCGAGGTCGAGGGTATCGATCTGACCCACGGGCGACTCGACCAGGGATTGAACCTCCGGGAGGCGAGTATCGGGAGGCTGACGTTCGAGGACGCGACGGTGACGGGCGACGTCGACGCCAGCGACGCGGTCGTCGAGCGGTTCGAGGCGGCGGAGGCGACGTTCCGCGAGGACGTCGACTTCGCCGGGACGACGTTCATCGAGAGGGTCGACTGCACCGAAGCGGTGTTCGAGGAGGGCGCGTCGTTCGAGGAAAGCGCGTTCGAGGACGTCGCCGACTTCCGAAACCTCACCGCGAGGGGCGACAGCCACGTCCTCGACGACCACCTCACGTTCGCGGAGGCGACGTTCCGCGCCGACGCGAAGTTCAGACAGGCCGGGTTCGGTTACGTCAGCTTCGCCGGGGCGACGTTCGAGGCGGGCACGGACTTCGAGCACACCGACTTCGAGGGAGACACGACGTTCGACGGCGCGACGTTCGAGCGCATCGCGGACTTCGACGAGGCGCGCTTCGACCACGACGCCAGCTTCGTCGAGGTGCGGTTCAGACGGCTCGCGGAGTTCCGGGGCGCCAGCTTCGACGGCGGGAGCCGAACCGCCAGCGACGACGTGACGTTCGAGAGTGCCGTCTTCGAGGGGGAGGCGGACTTCAAACTCGCGACGTTTCGGTTCGCCGACTTCAAGCGGGCCGACTGCCGCGGGGAGTTGAACTTCGACCGGGCGACGTTCCGGGCACGGGCGGACTGTCACGACCTCTCGGTCGCCGGCGTGACGACCCTCGCGGACGCGACGTTCGAGGCTCCGGTCGTGTTCGACGGGTCGGCGTTCGCCGGCCGCGTGCTCGCGCGCGAGACGACGTTCGAGGGCGACGCCGACTTCCGCGAGGTGACGTTCGCGCGCCGGGCGACGTTCGACGAGGCGCGCTTCCGCGCCGACGCCGACTTCGGCGGGGCGACGTTCGAGACGAGCGTCTCCTTCTGCGGCGCGGCGTTCGAGGGCGAGGCGAACCACGTCGAGCAGAACGCCTCGTTCGACGGCGTGGCGTTCGAGGGCGACGCCGACTTCCGCGACGCGCGCTTCACGCGGGGGTCGTTCCAGGGGACGACGTTCCACGGCACCTGCGACTTCCGGGCCGTGACGTTCCGCGAGGCCGCGACGTTCGAACTCGTCCCCGGCGGGTCGGACTCGTACGTCGACCTGACCGACGCCGTCGTCAACGGCGGGACGATCGTCGAGGGGGGCGCGCCCGTGCCGTACGACCTGACGCGCGCCACGCTCGGGAACGTCCGCCTCGAAGGCTCCAGCGACGGCCACGAACTCCTCGACCACTTCCGCTTCTGTCTCACCGAGTTCGACGAGTTCGACTTCAGCGACCACCACGCGTACCTAGAGCGGAACGACTGGACGATTCACGACTTCGTCGAGAACGACGCCACCGGGTCGTACGCGGTGGCGCTGACGAACGAGACCATCGAGGAGACCTACCGGAAGGCTCAGGACAGCGCCTCGGCCGTCGGCGACACGCCCGCGAGCCGGGAGTTCGAGTTCAAACGCTACTACTACAACCGACAGAAGAACACGGACATCCTCCGCAACGAGTACTCGCTCAACGCGTGGGGGCGGGTGAAAAAGACGGCGAGCATCGGGCTGAACTACTTCATGCAGGTGACCTGCGGGTACGGCAACCGTCTCCCGCGCATCGCCGCGTGGACTTTCTTACTCCCCGCGCTGTTCGGCGTGGTGTACGTCCTCGGCGGGCCGTTTCTCACCCAGGCGGGGTCGGTGTTCGCGTCTACTGGTGAGACGACGTCGAGCGAGGTACTGTTCAACGGTCTCTACTACAGCTACATCAGCTTCAGCACCATCGGCTACGGCGACATCGGGCCGGTCGGGTGGGCGGCGAAAGTACTCGCCGCGAGCCAGGGGATGCTGAACGGCCTGTTCTTCACCCTCCTGACGTTCACCCTGTTCAAGCGCGTCCTCGGCGGGAGTTAGGCCTCCGAGGCGGCCTCCGCCTCGGCGAGCCACTCGGGGTCGTCGACGGTGGTCGAGCCCACCTTCGTCAGCGAGTACTCCCACTCGCCGCTGATGGTCTCGCCGTCGTCGGTCTCGCCCTCGTACGACCACGACTCGTACCGCGAGAGGCCGTCCTCGTCGACGAGAACGGTGTAGTGGAAGTCCGTGACCTCGACGTTCCCGGAGCCGGTGCCGGCGTCGACCGCAGAGCCGGCCTGGATGAGCTGGGAGCTGGCTTCGGAGAGTTCGTACCGCTCGACCGAAACGCCATCGTACGTTTCGGTACCCTCGAACGAGAGGTCGTCGTTGGCCTCGTACACCCGAGCCTGCGAGAAGCCGAGGGCGCTCGCCAGCGGGTCGCTCGTCTGCTGTTCGTACGAGAAGTACGTCGGCGAGTCCGCGGGCCCCGACTGGACGTAGGTGACGCCGTCGGCGAAGAACTGCTGCATGGAGCCGCCGTCGGACTGTCCGTCGCGGGTCGACGAGAGGACCGTGAGCGAGCGCTCCCCGTCGAGGTCCACGTAGAACTCGTGTCTCACCTCGCTCTCGACGCCGCGCTCGTCGACGCCGCGGTACGTCCAGCTGGCGGTGAAGCTCCCCGCGTCGCGGAGCGTCTGCTCCGCGTCGGTCAGTTCCAACTCGTCGCCCGAACTCGCACCGGCGTCGCCGTCACCCGACTGGCTCGCCGCGCCGTCACCGCCGTCGGCCCCGCCGCTTGCGCCGTCGGCCGCGTCCGATCCGCCGCCACCGCCGCCGAGACAGCCGGCGGAGAGCATCAAGAGCGCGACGACGACGACGAGGAGTCGATTCGTGAACATGAGACTGATACTCTCCGCGATAATATAAAATACCGTATAGATTCGTGCGCGCACGGGACGCACAGCAGGAGTCGGATAGCGCACAGCAGGAGTCGAGT
The DNA here is from genome assembly GCF_002906575.1 of Salinigranum rubrum. Taxonomy (NCBI): domain Archaea; kingdom Methanobacteriati; phylum Methanobacteriota; class Halobacteria; order Halobacteriales; family Haloferacaceae; genus Salinigranum; species Salinigranum rubrum. The sequence continues at coordinate 461,424 of NZ_CP026309.1, read as the reverse complement.
GGTACGCTCGGGCTACGACTCCAGCAGCGCGGTCTCCGCGCGGTACCACAGCCGCATCGGGAGACCGGTCGCGTCACGCGGCGGGTCCGACGGGAGCGAGCGAAGACGGTCCGAGGCGGGGCGGGCGGTGTACGCGAGAACGACCGCGTCGAGGACGTCCGACACATCGATGGCGGCGCCGTCGGTCGATTCGGCGACCTGCTGGACCGTCACGGGGCCGTCGGGGTCGTACTCGGCGAGGATTCGGAGGCGTTCGGCGTACCCCGCGGCGACGTCGCGCGGATAGTCGAGCGGGCGGCCGGCGAACGCGCGGAAGCAGACCTCCGGGTGGGCCGCTCCGACGACGTCGCGGGCCTCGGGGAGTTCCTGGAGGAGTTCGTCGACGGCGGCGATAGCCTCGCGCGCCTCGAACGCGCGCTGTGAGAGGTCCCGGCCCGTCTTCCGTTCGTGGGTCCGGCTGGCGGCGGGGAACCGGCGCTTGCGGGTGGCTTCGCGGGCGGGCGGGTCGAAGACCGCGTCGCGGCGGGGGCCGAGGACGTCGCGGGCGAGCGCGTCGCACCGCCGGCGGTCGGTCTCGCCGTCGACCAGGCCGACGGGGACGTCGACGAGGATGCGGGTCGCCCGCTCCTCGTAGCGCAACCAGACGTCGCCGATGCCGTCGAAGGTCGCCGCGTGGTCGAACGTCGTCCCGTCGAAGACGACGGCGAGCCACGGCCCGGAGCACCAGACGGTCCCGACGAACAGCCCATCCTCCGTCATCGAACGAAGGTCGGCGGCCAGAGAACAAAAGGGTTCAGTGAGGAGCGGAAGTGTGCTGTACGTTGGTGTACGTATCTCTCGACCCATCTCACGCAGGGTCGAATCCGACGACCCACGGACGGGTGTCGACGAACGCCCGCGATGCCCCCAGGTATTTGTCCCCGTCCGTGAACACACCGGCATGCGCTTCGGCATCATCAGCACGGCCGACATCGGTCTCAAATCCCTCCTCCCCGCAATCCAGAAGAGCGAACACACGGCGTTCGCGCTCGCGTCCCGGGACACCTCGCACGCGGAGCGGGTCGCCCGCGAGTACGAGATTCCCCGCGCGTACGGGAGTTACGAGGAACTCCTCGCGGACGACGACGTGGACGCGGTGTACAACCCCCTGCCGAACGCGCTCCACGCCGAGTGGACGAAGCGCGCCGCCGACCACGGCAAGGACGTCCTCTGTGAGAAGCCACTGACGGGGGACGCCGCCGAGGCCGCGGAACTGTTCGACTACGTGCGAGAGCGGGACGTGACGCTGATGGAGGCGTTCATGTACCGGTTCCATCCGCGAACCGAGCGCGCGGTCGAAATCGTCGAGCGCGAACTCGGAGCCGTCCGGAGCGTCGACGCCGCCTTCTCCTTCTCTCTCGACGACGACGAGGACATCCGCCTCGACCCCCACCTCGCCGGCGGCAGCGTCATGGACGTCGGCTGTTACGCGGTCAACGCGGCGCGGCTGTTCCTCGGCGAACCGGAGCGGGTGTCGGCGCGGACCGCCGACGACCGGGGCGCGGGCGTCGACACGTCGATGGCCGCGGTGTTCGAGTACGACGACGCGACGGCGCGGGTCGCGTCGGGCTTCGACCGGGCACAGAGCCAGTACTACCGCGTCGAAACCGCGGACGGCTGGCTCCAGGCCGACCCGGCGTTCGGAACCGACGCCGACGAGTCGGTCACCCTGGAGTGGCACGTGGCGGGTAGAACCGTCGTCGAGGAGTTCGAACCCGTCGACCACTACCAGTTGCAGGTCGAGGCGTTCGCCGACGCCGTCGATGGGGGAAGCGCGCCGCGGATCACCCGCGAGGAGACGCTCGGGAACATGCGAGCCATCGACGCCATCTACGAGAGCGCGGCCTCCGGAGCAGTCGTCGACGTCGATAGCGGGCGCGACTGAGGGTGCGGGCGACTGACGCACCGGGGAATCAGTCCCCGTCGGCGTGACCGGGGTCGTGTGTGGAGTCGTGGCCACGTTCGACCTCGCGGAGCGTGTCGCGGAGTCGTCGGCTGACCGTCGGACCCAAGAGCAGGTAGGCGGTCCCGGTCGAGGAGACGCGGAGGAACCAGCGTGCGGCGGTCCGGCGGACGCCGAACCGGGAGTCGGAAAGGGCGACCGCGGCCCACCAGGCGGCGTCGCGGCCCTCCGCGAGCGCGAGGAACGACAGCGCCTCGTCGAGGCGGCCGAGAGACTCGTCGACGTCGGAGAGACCGGGAGCGTACCGGTCGGCGAGTCGGTCCTGGACCTCGTCGACGAGACGGCGGAGGACCGCGTTGACGGCGCAGTGGTCGGCGTACTTGTCCTCTCGACTGGGGCTGACGCCGACGGTCGCGAGCGCGAGCGCCAAGTCGTAGTTGACGTGGGCGTTGATGCCGAGGACGGCGTCCTGTGCCACGAGGTTGTCCCCCGCTCGGGCGGACTCGAACGCCACCTGCCACGGGTCGGCGAGCGCCTCGATGTCGCCCGTCTCGAAGCGAAAGAGCGCCTGCCGGTAGAGGTCGGCGAACGCGACGAGGTACGACTCGACCCACGCGGGGTCGGCGAACGAGTCGGCTTCGATTTCGCGGCCGACCTCGCGGGTGACGCGGCTGTAGATGGCGAGGAACGGGCCGCGGCGGTCGTCGCGCTCGTAGAAGAGGCGTTCGAGGGCGGAGAGCCGTCCGTGGGCGTCGTCGACGCTCTCGAAGGGGTCGGCGACGAGGTCGAGGACGGCCGGGTCGGGGTCGGACGGACTGTCGGAGGGGTCGGGCGGGCGGCCACGGCGGAGTCCCACCAGGGCACGCCGAAGGTGTGTGCGGGGAGCGTCCGGTGACGGCGACATTACGTCGAACCGGTACGTCACGTCGGGTCAAATACGTTGGCAGCGGGACGTTCACGCCATCGACGCTTGATGAATCAGGCCGGCCCCGGCCTTCGGCGGAAACCGTGCCGCAAATGTTATATTCCCGCGTCGTCTCCCGGTAGATGCAATGGCGACCGGTAAGGTTGATTTCTTCAACGACACTGGCGGTTACGGTTTCATTTCCACCGAGGACTCGGATGAGGACGTGTTCTTCCACATGGAAGACGTCGGCGGTCCGGATCTGGAGGAAGGTCAAGAGGTCGAGTTCGAGATCGAGCAGGCTCCCAAGGGCCCGCGCGCGAAGAACCTGACCCGACTGTAACCCCGGCGGTACACGCGATCCGAGGCATCGGCGTTCGACAGCCATTTTCGACCCATTTCGACGACCGGCGAGCGACGGCTTCGAGCGAGAGAGTCGTCGAACGAGTGTCACGCGCGAGAACGGCCACGCAGGTCACCGTCCGCCGTTCGGGAGCGAGGGCGAGCGCACTCGTGTTCGGTCGTTCGTGACTGTCCCGCGTTCCGAACAAAGATATCATTCTGGATAATCGCCGCACAACGCTTACGTACGGTTCAGCCAAGTCTCGACCAATGCAGCGCGGTTCGCTCGTCCGTGTCGTCCTCGTCGCCCTCCTCGTCCTCGTCGGAACCGTACCGGCGACGGTGGTGGCAGCGGAGCCGACGGTCGACCTCGCGGTGGACGGGACGTCGATGGACCCTGGAGACCGACTCGTGGTCCCCGAGAACCCCGTCCTGTCCGTGGAGGCGAGCGCGCGGACGACCGTCGAGCGCGTCGTCGTCCGCGTCGACGGCCGGACGGTTCAGACGTGGGTCCCCGGGACGCAGACGATGTCGGAGTCGATGCGACTCGACCTGCCGAACGAACCGCAGGTGATACAGGTCGTCGTCACCGGGTCGGACGGGAGCGTCGCGGCGAGTCAGATCACGGTCGTGAAGGACGAGGTCGCGCCGTTTATCGGGTTCGACGAGCCGTTCGAGAGCGACCCCCGCGGACGGCCGCCGGCGGACGTGAGCCTTTCGGAGTCGCGCGTGACGCTCTCGGGGACGCTCACGGACGCGTCGAACGTCGAATTCGTCCGCATCACTCGGGAGCACCGCGCACAGACCGCCGTCGACTTCGAGGTCGTGAGCCAGACCCACGTCATCCGCGACCCCGGCGAGGAGTTCTCGCAGGAACTGTTCTTGGGTCCCGGCGACAACACGGTGCGCGTGGTCGTCCAGGACGAGTTCGGCAACAGCCGGACGTACGACCTCTCGTTCTCCATCGCCGACACCACCGACCCGACGCTGTCGTTCGACGGCGTCCCCGAGGAGACCTCCTCGTCGACCGTCTTCGTCAACGGGACCGCGGCGGACAACGTCCAGGTGAACGACGTCTCGTACGCCGTCTTCGGCGAGGTGAGCCGTCGGTCGGTCGTCGTCGGGCAGGGCCCGGCGGCGGACCCCGCTCGGGAGCGGGTCCGGTTCAGCCGCGAGGTCGAACTCGTGCCCGGCCCGAACCGCATCACCGTCTGGGCGACCGACACGAGCGGGAACGAGGTGCAGGAACTCGTCGTCGTGAACTACGTCCGGAACGTCGTTCCCACACTCGCCGTCGACGAGACGCGGACCCACCTCGTCGCGGGCGAGGAGGTCCACGTCTACGGTGCCGCCCGCGACGGCCGCGTCAGTTCCCTCTCGGTCGAGACGGTCGACGAGAGCGGGACCGTCGTCGACTTCGCACAGGTGTACGACGGCGGTGACGTGTGGAACGACATCGAGTTCGAGGAGGAACTCGGTCTCGCGTCCGGGGGGGACACGACGGTCGTGGTGCGCGCAGTCGACGCCGACGGCACCGAACACGTCACGCGGTACGCGGTGCCGACGGCGGCGTCCGCCGACGGTGAGGGGTCGAGCGACGACGCGGGGGCGCTGACCACCGAGGTGCCGGCGGAGGGAGGCGCGCCGGCCGACGAACCCAGCGGCGAGAGCGAGGGCAGCGAGGCCACGAACACGGCGACGGCGGTCGAAGACGGCGGGTTCGGCGTGTTCGCCGTCGGAGCGCTCCTGCTCGTCGTGCTCTCGGTCGCCCGTCTGCGGAACGTGACGGTCGACGTGCCCATCGAGAAGTACGTCGACATGGAGGACACGAGCGTGTCGTTGCCGTCGCTCTCGTCGTTACCGTCGTTCCCCCGGATCCGCCGCTGAACGACGCGGCGCGTTCGAGGCTCGTTATCTGGTTGCGCGGCTGTGCATCCCGCTTATCTCGTCGACGTCGAGCGCCCAGCCGAGGATGTCCCGCATCGGCTCCGACTCCGAAAACAGCGTCGGGAACCACGCGTTGTCCTCCAGGGCGTCGCGGACGGCGGGCCACTCGTCGTCGACGACACGGAGCGTCCCCGCCACGATGACCGTCCGCCACTCCTCGCGGGAGGGGACGTCGAACGTCAGGAACGAGGCGCGCTCGGTCGCCTCGCTGAACCGCTCCTTCTTGCTCTCCTCGCCCGGTCGGAGGAAGACGAAGTAGAGCCGTTCGGTCTCGGCGTCGTAGCCGTACGTGATGGGAATGCCGTACGCCTCACCCTCGGCGGCGAGCGAGAGGACGCCGAAGCCCTGCTCCGTGAGGAACTGTCGGGCGGTCTCGTCGTCCATCTGATTGCCCTGAATTCGTGGGAACGTTGCCATACCATGGGATACGGTATCGAGAGACATAAGCGAATCTGACAGTTCTTCCGACGTGAGAAGGGCCGGTCACCCCCGGCCGCCGGCGAGTTTGCGTGCCTCGGGGCGGCCACGGAGGCGAAGCATGGCGAGCGTGCCGAGCGCGGGGCCGACGGCGAGCGGCGCGAAGGCCCACTGCCAGCCGACAACCGCGACGAGTCGGGGGACGAGCTGGATGGAGACGGTGGTGAGGAGGAAGCCGAGTGCGGTCTGGAGCGTGAGCGCGCTGCCGACGTAGCTCCCCTCGGCGAGTTCGGTCACGGCGGCGGAGAACTGCGCGGAGTCGGCGACGATGACGAACCCCCACACGAGGACGAACGGGGCGAGCACGACGAGCGAGGAGCCGAAGACGAGTCCAGCGAGGAGGCAGGCGGTGCCGCTGACGAGCATCGACGCGCTGGTGACGGTGGTGCGGCCGAACCGGTCGGCGCCGACGCCGGCGACGAACGCACCGAGGCCGCCGACGGCGATGGTTCCGAAGGCGAGGACGGCGGCGACCTGAGGGGTCGCGAGCGGGTCCGCGGAGAGGGCGAACGACGCCGCGAGGAACGCCGGAATCCACGTCCAGACGGCATAGAGCTCCCACATGTGGCCGAAGTAGCCCAGGTTGGCGAGGAGCGTTCCCCTGTCGGCGAGAATGCGCCTGACTGCGCGGGGGTCGAACGGAGCGGCCGGGGCCTGGTGTGGTCCGGGGCGGACGAAGAGCACGAGGACGCCGCCGAGCGCGGCGAGGCCGGCGGCGGTGTAGAGCACGAGCGTCGGGCGACCGATACCGCCGACGCCGCGGACGAGATGCGGGAGGGCCGATCCGACGGAGAGTGCGCCGATGAGCGTCCCGATGGCGAGCCCCCGGCCCTCGCGGAACCACCCGGCCACGACCTTCATGCCCGGCGGATAGACGCCCGCCAGGGCGACACCGGTGAGAAAGCGGAGGACGATGGCGGGGAACGCGCTGTCGACGACGCTCGCGAGGACGACGGTGCACCCCGCACCGGCGAACGCCGACGCCGTGAAGAGATAGCGGGGCTGAACCGTGTCCGAGAGCGTCAGCACGGCCGAGAGGAGCGCCCCGACGACGAAGCCGACCTGGACGGCGCTGGTCAGGAGGCCGGTCTGGGTCGGCGAGAGCCCCCACGCCGACGCGAGTTCGGGCGCGACGGCGGACGCCGAGAACCACAGCGACATCGCGAACAGTTCGGCGACGGCGAGGACAGCGAGCGCCTGCCACTTCGTGGTCGCCGCGAAGCGCGTCGTCGACCCCCCGACGGTGACGCCGTCTCTCATCCCTCGAGAGGACGCGAGCGTGCGGCATAAACCGATGCACGGTCGTGCGGCAGCGATACACCGCAGCGCGCAGGAATCGAACGGACGCGTGGTTTTTCTTCGCCGCCTCGCAAGGGAGGGTGTGAGCGTCGAGACACTCCACCGGCCGGCCCACCGCGACGCGCTCGTCGCGCTGGAGGGGGCGTTCGACCGGGGCGACATGGTCGTCGTCTTCGGCCGCTGTACCGTCGAGTACGACGGCCGGGCGTCGAGTTCGCTCGGCCCGGGCGACCGGCTTCTCCTCTTGAAACCGGACGGGTCGGCGCTCGTCCACACCGACGAGAAGCGGACGCCCGTCAACTGGCAGCCGCCGGGGAGCGAACACCGTGCGAGCGTCCGCGACGGTCGTTTGCGGGTGCAATCGCGTCGCACCACCCCCGAAGAGGTCCTCGACGTCCGGTTCGAACGGGTCGACCAGCTCTCGGCCTTTTCGGTGGCGGAGCGCGCGGAACTCGCGCTGACCGGGAGCGAGGAGGACCTCCGGAACAGAATCCTCGACGACCCGGCTCTCGTGGAGGAGGGGTTCGAGCCGCTGGAGACGGAGCGGGAGACGATGGCCGGCCCAGTCGACGTGTTCGGGCGCGACGGCGAGGGCCGGGCGGTCGTCGTGGAGTTGAAACGCCGGCGGGTCGGGCCGGGAGCGGTCAGACAGCTTCAGGGGTACGTCGACGCGGTGGGTCGGGAGACGGGCGACGAGACGGTGAGAGGTGTGCTCGTAGCCCCCTCCGTGACTGACCGCGCGGCCGCACTGCTCGACGAGCGAGGGTTCGGGTTCGTCGCGCTGGGGCCGGACGAGGGAGAGAACGGAGACGAGTCCGAAGACGTGGACCCGGACAGGGAGCGAGATTCGGCGGACGACTGAGGCGGCAGGCCGAACGGCCCAGCGACGGGTCAGTCGTCGCTATCGACCCCCGCGAGTCGGAGGAAGTTCTCGACGGTGCGGGTGGCCGTGACGTCACCGAAGTCTCGGGCGCCCTCCCAGCCGAAGTCGCGTTCGATTCTGGAGAGGAAATCGCCGGTGAACTCCGGGTGGTACTGGGTCGTCCAGACGGGCGCGTCGACGTGTCGGCTCGCCAGCAGGGGGTAGTAGTCGGCGCTGGCGATAGCTTCCATGCCCTCGCCGAGGTCGGTGACGTGGTCGCCGTGGACCATCGGGAACGTGGGTTCGACCCCGGCGAACAGCGGGTCGTCGGCGATGTCCGCGTCGACGAGGCGGGCGGTGAGCCCGCGGTGTTCGACGCGGCCGCCGAGTGCGTCGTTCACGAGTTGGTGACCGAAGCAGACGCCGAGCAACGGTATCTCGCGGTCGACCGTTCGACGGACGAACCGCTTCGCGTCGCGGATCCACGGCCGGTCGTCGGCCTCGTAGACGCCGGCGGTGCTCCCGGTGACGACGACGGCGTCGACGCCGTCGAGCGAGGGGCGTTCGCCGGAGGGGTAGTGGGAGTGTTCGTGGTCGGGGAGCAGCGCGCGCAGCGCCTGCGGGAGGTAGCCGTAGGCGTCGGGGTCGACCTCGGTGTCGCAGACGAGGAGCATTGCGTCTCTACGTGAGAGGAGGTTCGAGCGCGGGTAATAGCGCTTCGGTGTCCGACACGGAGAGCGTGCAGTCAGTGGGGCGTGAAAAACTGTTGACGAAGGCGAGGGACAGCGGGCAGGGCGCGCGGCACACGGGCGCAGTGAAGCCACCCCCTCCCCAGCCGATTCGGACACGTACGCACTGCGTCTGCGGCGCGGCCACGCCCGCGCCGCACGGCCAGCGGGACGCTTCGCGTCCCGCGCTGTTCGCGCGTGTCTTTCATCCCTCGCGCGTGAGAGCGGGCGACCGGCTGGGGGGGGTCCTCGTGAGAGAACCGAACGAACGGCTCGGCGCAACGGAGTTGCTCCGGTGGGCGAGGCTGCGGCCACACCGCGCCCGTGTACCGCAGGGGCGCCGTCTCGCCGATTCTCCTCTCGACGCTCACTCAACCACCCTCCCCGCTCACTTCGTCCAACACGCCCGTGACTTCAGCCCGACCGAGTACGTTCACCATACTCTGAATTTGGGAGTCGTTAACACGGTTATCACGAGCATAGCTAACCCATCAGAAATCGTGAGAGTGTTCTATGGCATGGAAACCAGTCGAACTCTCGTGTCCGTCCTGTGAGGCGACCGTCCGGACCGACCTCGACGCGGTGCTCCCGGACGGGGGAGGCGAACGGCTCCGCGGACGTGACCTCGCGTGTCGCGAGTGCGACCACGAGTTCGAGGTGTTCTACTTCTGAGCGCCGTCGGTTGACGGGACGCGTCCCCGTCCGCAGCGGTATCGCCAGGGGACTGCGAGCCGTGCCGAAAGAGAGCGGTGGCCGTCGGATGTGGGGGCGGGGGCCGTCCCAGGCCGTGAAACCGACTCACGGCGTGCGGGCGCTTCGAAGCCCTTTTAGCCCGCGTAGACGTTCGCCAACGCAAGTAACCATGGCAGACAAACCGGCCTCCATGTACCGGGAGATCGACACGTCCGCGTACACTCGACGGGAGTACATCACGGGCGTCCCCGGTTCGAAGATCGCACAGTTCAACATGGGCAACCTCCAGACCGGTCCCGACGACTACCCGGTCCACATCAGCCTCCGCGTCGAGGAGGAGTGTCAGATCCGACACGGCTCGCTCGAATCGGCGCGGCTGTCGGCGAACCGCCGCATGTTGAAGCAGGTCGGCCAGGAGAACTACAAGATGATCCTCCACAAGCACCCCCACCACGTCATCCGCGAGAACAAGCAGGCGACGGGTGCGGGTGCGGACCGCGTTTCGGACGGGATGCGCCAGGCGTTCGGCAAGCCCGTCGGCACCGCCGCGCGCGTCATGAACGGCGATGTCGTCTTCAGCATCTACTGCCGGCCCGAACACGCCGACATCGCGAAGGACGCGCTCCGCCGCTCGTACAACAAGATGTCGCCGCCGTGTCGCGTCGTCGTCGAGAAGGGCGAAGAACTGCTGGTCGCCTGAGGCTCGTCGCACGCGTCGAACGGTTTTTCTCCCGTCGCTCTCCCCGTAGTGTATGCTTCGGCTGGCGGTCGCCACACAGGAGGAGACGTTCGAGCGGATGCGCGACCCGCTCGCCGACCGCGGAATCGAGGTCGTCCCGCTCCAGGCGAAGGAACGGGCCATCGGTCTCACGGACGCGTCGCCCGACGTGCCCGACGTCGACGTCGGATTCGTCTTCCCCACCCGGCTGATGGAAGGGGGCGCGCTCGACGCGCTCCTCGGGGTCCCGTGGGTGAACGACCGCGAGGCCGTGGTGACCTCGCGGAACAAGGGCGGCGTCGTCGCGGCGCTCGCCCGGGCGGGAATCGCGGTTCCCGAGACGGTGATGCTGTCGAACCCCGTTTCGGAGGCGGAAGTGAGCGCGGCCGTCTCGGGGATGGCGTACCCGCTGGTCGTGAAACCGAACTCCGCGACCCGCGGGGTGGGCGTCACGAAGGTCGACGACGAGGACTCCCTGCTGGGGGTGGTCGACTACCTCGACCTGGTCCACGACTACCGCGCCACGGGCGACAAGTCGTACCTGATCCAGGAGTTCCTCCCGGACGCGCGCGACTACCGCGCGATGGTCGTCGACGGCGACTGCTACGGCGGGGTCGAGCGTCGACTGCCCGACCCGGCGCGGGAGGCCGGCCGGTGGAAGCACAACGTCCACCGCGGGGCCGAAGCCGAACGGGTGGACCTCTCCCCCGAATACAGACGGCTCGCCGAATCCGTCTCCGAGACGCTCGGCATCGACTACCTGGGCGTGGACCTCCTCGTGACGGAGTCGCGCGTGGTCGTCGGCGAGACGAACGCGCGCCCGACCATCGACCGCGCCGAGAAGTACGACGCGGGCTTCTACGACGCGCTCGCGGGCCTCATCGAGCGGACGGCCGAAAGAACGGAGAGGTGACCGCGACGCGTTCGGTTACTCGACGTCGATGGCGGCGGAGTCTTCGACCTTGTCGAAGGTGACCTGCAGGACGCCGTTGTTGAACGACGCGGAGGCGGAGTGTTCGTCGACGCGCGCCGGGAGTCGGATGCGCTCGTCGTACTCGCGTCGGTCCGAGGCGGCCGAGACGGTGAGTGTCTCCCCGTCGCACTTGAGGTCGATCGCGTCCTTCTCCACGCCCGGGAGGTCCGCGACGAGGCGAACGGTGTCACCCTCGTCGAACACGTCGACGTGGGTCTCGGAGGCGAAGCCGGTGGTGTCGCCGCCAGTCATTTCGCTCATCATCCGTTCGATCTCGCCGAAGATGGAGTCGAACGGATCGTCACGGTCGTCTCTTCGCATGGACGGAGGTATGGTTCATCGTACCAAAAGCCTTCTGCAACACGAATCATCTGCGAGAATCGGCGGAGGTCCGACCGAGCGCGGCGGTCGCGCCCGAAACATCCGGTCTCGCGAGACAGTCGCACAAGAGGTATGGTGGTTCCGAAACAGATTTAGTCCGTGGTCGAGGACATACAACCGTAACTAACTCGCTTATGAGTGAAAAATCGTACCTGAGTGCCGGTGACGACGTCCCCGATGAGGAGGTCGTCAGGGTGGGACTCAACGGCTTCGGGCGCATCGGTCGCAACATCTTCCGGGCGGTCCTGGACAACCCGCGGATCGACCTCGTCGGCATCAACGACGTGATGTCGTTCGACGACATGGCGTATCTCGTCAAGTACGACTCCGTCATGCCGCGGCTCGACGGCGTCGAACTGGAGGACGAACGGCTCATCATCGGCGGGACGTCGGTCGACCTGTACAACGTGCAGTCGCCCGCCGAACTCCCGTGGGGGGACCTCGACGTCGACGTCGCTCTCGAGTGTACGGGCATCTTCCGCACGTACGAGGACGCCTCCGCACACGTCGAGGCCGGCGCGGACAAGGTCGTCATCAGCGCGCCGCCGAAGGGCGAGGAACCGGTCAAACAGATCGTCTACGGCGTCAACCACGACGAGTACGAGGGCGAGGACGTCGTCTCCAACGCCTCGTGTACCACGAACAGTGTGACGCCGGTCGCGAAGGTGCTCGACGACGAGTTCGGCATCGTCGCGGGCCAACTCACGACGGTCCACTCGTACACCGGGAGCCAGAGCATCATCGACGCGCCGCAGTCGAAGCGCCGCCGCGGCCGCGCCGCCGCCGAGAACATCGTCCCGACGTCGACGGGCGCCGCGCAGGCGACCACCGAAATCCTGCCGCAACTTCAGGGCAAACTCGACGGGATGGCCATCCGCGTCCCGACGGTGAACGGGTCGCTCACCGAACTCGTCGTCGAACTCGAATCCCAGCCGAGCGCCGAGGAGATCAACGGCGCGTTCATGGACGCCGCAGCGGGCGAGATGGCGGGCGTCCTCGGCGTCACGGACGATCAGATCGTCTCCCGCGACATCCTCGGCAACCCCCACTCGTCGTACGTCGACCTCGATTCGACGAACGTCGTCGCCGACGGCAAGCAGGCGAAGATCCTGACGTGGTACGACAACGAGTACGGGTTCTCGAACCGGATGCTCGACGTCGCCGCGTACGTCCACGACAACTGAGTTAGCCGAGCCTCCCCGAACCGTCCGGACCGAGCGCCACCCCCGGCGCCGACCACCGATCACCGACACCACGTTTCACTCTTTCGCACCCACCCAGAGAGCGCCGCCGTTCCCCGGAGCCGGACCGAGTTCGCACACGACTAAGTGCCCGTCACGCGACGATTCACACACGAGACATGTTCAAGACGCTCGACGACCTCGACCCCGAGCAGCGCGTCCTCGTCCGACTCGACCTGAACGCTCCCGTGGAAGACGGCGTCGCCCAGGACAACCGACGGTTCGAGCGCCACGCCGAGACCGTCCGCGACCTCGCCGACGCCGGCCACCGCGTCGCGCTCATGGCCCACCAGGGCCGCCCCGGCGACGACGACTTCATCTCGCTTTCGAGCCACGCCGAGGTCCTCGCCGACCACGCCGGCGTCGAGGTCGGCTTCGTCGATTCGACGTACGGCGAGGAGGCGATAGACGCCATCCGCGCCCTCGACGCCGGCGACGTCCTCCTCCTGGAGAACACCCGGATGACCGACGACGAACTGCCCGAGAAAGAGCCCGAAGCCCACGCCGAAAGCGAGTTCGTTCGAACCCTCGCCCCGGAGTTCGACGCGTACGTCAACGACGCGTACTCCGCGGCCCACCGGGCACACGCCTCGCTCGTGGGCTTTCCCCTGGTGCTCCCCGCCTTCGCCGGCCGCGTGATGGTCGCGGAGTACGAGGCCAACTCCGCCATCGCCACCAAGGAGTTCGACGGCGACGTGACGATGGTGGTCGGCGGGACGAAGGCGACGGACGTCATCTCGGTGATGAACGCCATCGGCGGCAGGGTCGACACCTTCTGTCTGGGGGGCATCGCCGGCGAACTGTTCCTCCGCGCGGACGGCTACCCCGTCGGCGAGGACATCGAGGGAATGGACCTCTTCGACGACCAGTGGGAGAAGAACCACGAGACCATCGAGTCGCTCCTCGAAGAGCGCGGTGACCAGATCGAACTCGCCGTCGACCTCGCGTACGAGGACGACAACGACGAGCGGGCCGAGAGCCGCATCGACGTCATCACGGAGAAGGACCGCGCGTTCCTCGACGTCGGCTCGGAGACCGTGGCGAAGTACGACCCCATCATCCGCGACTCGGAGGCTGTCTTCGTGAAGGGCGCGCTCGGCCTGTTCGAGGACGAGCGGTTCGCGGTCGGGACCGTCGGCGTGCTCGAAGCCATCGCCGACACCGACTGTTTCTCCGTCGTCGGCGGCGGCGACACCTCCCGCGCCATCGAGATGTACGGCCTCTCGGAGGAGGACTTCTCGCACGTCTCCATCGCCGGCGGGGCCTACATCCGCGCGCTGACGGGCGAACCGCTCGTCGCCGTCGAACTGTTGAAGCGAGAGTAGCGTAACCGACCGGCCGGTCGTCAGTCGTCGGCGGGAACCTGCTGCTGGCTAAACCCCGCCGGATCACCGCTGATGCCGACGCCCAGCGTATCGTCGGTGAGTCGCATCGACTCGTCCTGCGGTTCGAGGCCCATCACGGCGCGGATGGCGTCGACGTTCTCGGGGACCACGTCGGACTCCTGGTGGATGGCCTGGAACAGGTAGAGGTCCCTGCCCCGTACGCCGATGGACTCGCCCCAGATGCAGTTCTCCCAGAGGTCGCCGCGGGGGCGGCCGGCGTCGAGCGCGAAGTTCTTCAGTTTCCCGACGCCGTCGATACCCATCCCCTCGGGGATGACGTAGAGGCGGTTCTCCTGCTCCAGAAGAGCCTGGACGTGCGCGGCGGTGACGCGCTCGTCGAGCGTGACGTTCAGCGCGTGGACGTGCATCAGCGTCGCCGGCACCTTCAGTCCCATCGTGTCGATGTCGAGGTCCGTGAAGATGGTCTTGACGTCGGGGCCGTGGTGGGAAGGAACGTGAATGGGGTTCGGGAGGATGTCGTTGATGGGACCGCGGGTGTTCTGTCCGGGGTCGCCTCCCCGACGGACCAGCGTCGCGCGGACCTTCTCGACGCCGTACTCCTCCTGGAGCGGGGCGATGACGCGAGAGAGCCCGGTCGTGTTACACGAGACGACGCGGGCGTAGTCGGCATCCTCGGCGGCGTCGAAGTTGGCCCGGGCGTTGAAGCTCACGTCGGCGACATCGGCCGACTCGCCGCCCTGAAGCAGCGCGGGGGTGTCGTGGGACTCGTAGAGCGAGCGATTCTCAGCACCGATTCCGGAGGGCGTGGCGTCGACGATGATGTCGGCTTCGGCGACGAGTTCGTCGACGGCACCGGCGAGTTCAAGCCCGGCCTCGGAGAAGAGCGGGGCGCGTTCGGGGATGGCGGCGTACAACGGGTACCCACGACGGACGGCGGCGTGCGCCTCGTAGTTCGGCTGCGTCTTGGCGACGCCGACGACCGTCATGTCCGGTTGTGCGGCGACCGCGTCGGCCACGCGCTTCCCGATGGTACCGTACCCGTTTATTCCGACCTTCAACATACCCCTCCATCGACGGGACAGCCAGATAGTTATTTCGGACGCTAACAGGTAGAAATTAATTCCTACACGAGTAACGGCTTCGATGTTTTCAGGCGGCCGGGTGAGAGATTTAGCGAACTTCAAGCGGAGAGAACGGGCGAAAGGGCGAGGGGAAGACCTAACCAACTCAACCCCCTTCGCCGCGGTATGGACGAATCCGACACACGGCTCACGGAGGCCGCCGAGACGGCGGTGACACAGTGTCTCGCCGTCGCGGAGGGGGAGTCGTTCGTGGTCGTCACGGACGACAAGCGCCGGCGCATCGGCGAGTTCCTCTACGAGGCCGGGAGAGCGCACACAGGAGACGTCGTCGTCGTGCAGTATCCGCCGGGCCCACAGCACGGGGCCGAACCGCCCGACGCAGTGGCGGCGGCGATGCGCGACGCCGACGTGTTCGTCGCGCCGACCACGAAGAGTATCAGCCACACCCGTGCACGGTCGGCCGCCTGCGAGAACGGGGCGCGCGGCGCGACGATGCCCGGTATCACCGAGGAGGTGATGGTCGCGGGTTAGACGCCGACTACCGGGCCATCTCCGAGCACTGCGCGGCGGTGTACGAGCAGGTCTCGGACGCCGAGGAGGTGCGGGTGACGACCGAGGCGGGGACGGACATCACGTTCGAGCCCGGAAGCCGCGAGTGGCACTCCGACACCGGACTCGTCCACGAGGCCGGCGCGTTCTCGAACCTGCCCGCAGGGGAGGTGTTCGTCGCGCCCGAGACGGCGAACGGAACGTACGTCGTCGACGGGACGATGCGGCCGCACGGCCTCCTGAACGAGGAACTACGATTCGAGGTCGAAGACGGCTACGTCACTCACATCTCGGACGACGCCGTGCGCGAGCAGGTCGAAGCGGGAGCCGAGTCGGTGGGACGGGACGCGTACAACCTCGCCGAACTGGGCATCGGCACGAACGTCGGCGTCACCGAGTTGGTCGGGTCGGTACTCTTAGACGAGAAGGCCGCCGGCACGGTGCACATCGCCATCGGCGACGACGCCTCCATCGGCGGCGACACCGAGGCACCGCTGCATCTGGACGGCATCCTGAGAGAGCCGACCGTGTACGCGGATAGCGAGGAAGTGGAACTTCCTCGGTGAGCGACCGAAAGTCCCCGAACGGCGGTACCGACACGAGGAGGTCGAACTGGCATGGCTCGCGGTGGCGCGACGGGCGCGACGCCGTGTCGCGCCGCGGCGCGAGGGATGACCGAACCCCCGAGCACAGCGAGGGGTGAGGGAGTCGGCTGGGGAGGTCTGTGGCTTCAGCGCCCTGGCGACCGCGCGGTCTCTTTTCCGTTCGGACGCACATCCCCGACGAGACACGTCCCGGTCTCGCACCCGTGCGTCCCGTCGGCACCCACGATACGCTCGAAACGACGGCCGCGATGCGCTCCAAACCGTGCCACGTCCACCCACAGAACCGGCGAAACGTGCCCTTTTCACGGGTGGGGAGAGTAGACGAGCGCATATGAGTACGATTCCCGACGCCGGCGAGCGCGTCCCGCTCGTCTGTCCGTCCTGCTCGCCCGACGAGCAGACGGTCCACGAGGTCATCAAGCCGGACGGCCACTCCACCGTCCGGTGTACGGCCTGCGGCCACGTCCGCAAGGAGAAGATAGCGAAGCCCCGCGAGGTGCCGGTCGACGTCGTCGTCTCCCAGGACGGCGAGTCGCTGTCGACCACCGTCGACGCGCCCGCCGAGGACACGGTCGAAGTCGGCGACGAGTTGATCGTCGACACGCCCGAGGCGCTGATGCAGGTTCGAGTCACGGCCATCGAGGTCGGTCCCGAACAGCGCGTCGACGAGGCAATCGTCGAGGACGTCCAGACCGTCTGGACGCGCGTCGTCGACAACGTGACCGTGAACGTCACCATTCACCCCAAGGACGGCCGCGAGGACGCCTCTCGGAGCCTGAAGATGCAGGTTCCCGGCGACTACGAGTTCGTCGTCGGCGAGGTCGAGTCCGCGGGCGACGAGGAGTTCGAGGTCGACGGCATCCACGTCCGGACCGACGCCGACGCCGAGAACTACCGGTTCGACAAGTTCGACCACGAGGGCGACATGGTGTTCGCCAAGGACGTGAAACGCCTCTACGGACGCGACACCACGACCGCGGCCTGGTCCGCCTGGTAACGACGACGATCGATCCAACTCAGTCGACCCACGAGCCGTTTCGATTCTCACGCCGTCCCTCGGTAGCCGCTCCGACCCGGTGAGCAGCGCATCTCTCGCAGCCGCGTTTCTCGTGAGCGCGGGAGCGTCCAAAGCGTTTTACTACTAGGTCATACAACCTAGTGGTGTATGAGCTCGAACGACCGGACGTTCAGCGAGGTCGGCGAAGCACAGGTCACCCGCGCCATCGGCCAGGAGTGGACGGAGGAGTTCATGGACTTCTCCGACAGCGACGTCATCATCGTCGGCGGCGGTCCCTCGGGACTGATGGCGGGGAAGGAACTGGCCGAACGCGGCGTGAAGACGATGGTCGTCGAGAAGAACAACTATCTGGGAGGCGGGTTCTGGCTCGGCGGGTTCCTGATGAACAAGGTCACGGTCCGCGACCCCGCCCAGTCGGTCCTCGACGACCTCGACGTCGACTACAAGCGCGCGCAGGACACGGACGGACTGTACGTCGCCAACGGGCCCGAGGCGTGTTCGGGACTCATCAAAGCCGCCTGCGACGCGGGCGCGAAGATGCAGAACATGACGGAGTTCACCGACATCGTCATCCGCGAGGACCATCGAGTGGGAGGCATCGTGATGAACTGGACGCCGGTGCACGCTCTGCCCAGAGAGATCACCTGTGTCGACCCCATCGCCGTCGAGGGCGAGTTAGTGATCGACGCGACGGGCCACGACGCCGTCGCCGTCTCCAAACTGCAGGAGCGCGGCGTCCTCGACGCGCCCGGCCTCTCGCACGCCGCGGAGCACAACACCGGGATGGACCAGACCGAGGAGGGACAGTACGGTGCACCCGGCCACGACTCGCCCGGTCACGACTCGATGTGGGTCGGCGAGAGCGAGGACGCCGTCGTCGAACACACCGGTCTCGTCCACGACGGCCTCGTCGCCACCGGGATGGCGGTGGCGACCACCTACGGCCTGCCGCGGATGGGGCCGACGTTCGGCGCGATGCTCCTCTCGGGCAAGCGCGCCGCGCAGGTCGCCATCGACGAACTCGGCGTCGACGCGCCCGAGGTGGAGATGACGACGCGCACGCCCGCGGACGACTGACCCGGGACGAAGAGCCGAGACAGACCACAGATGGCCGAGGTCGACACCGTCGTCTGCTACCGCGCGCCCACGACCGTCGCGGACACGCCGGAGATAGCCGCGTGGCTCCGCGAACGACTCGACGCCCGGGTCGAGATCCGCGACCGCTTTCTGGACAGCCACGCCGACGAGGACCTCGCCGAGGCGTTCGCCGCCGCCCGCGTCCACTCGCCGCACGAGCGTGGGACGGGGACGACGATGCTCGGGGCCGTGCGGTACGAGGAGCGAGCGCTCGACGACCCCGAACGCGCGGGCGGCGTCCTCTACGACGGGAGGGCGGTCCAGGGGGCGCTGAACGCGCGGCTTCCCGACGCCGAGTCGTCGCTCTCGACGCTCCACGTCGTTCTCGTGGATCGGACGCTCGCCACGTGGGGCGACCACGACGGCCGCTGGCACAAGCGCGTCACCGTGCTCGGCCAGCCCGCGCTCGTGTCGGTCCCGGGGCTGTACGAGGCCCCCGCGAAGCCCGAGGCGTACTACCAGGCGAAGCAAGAGCACGCGCTGCTGTCGGGCGACGCGCCACCCCGCGAGGTGCTCGAATCGGCGGTCGACGGGGACTTTCTCGTCGACGACGACCCCCGGACGACGGAGGCGCTGAAGGGGTACGTCCTCCAGGCGGTCGACTACGTCGAGACGGGCGAGGCGTTCTGCGACGCCGAGTCGTGCCGCCTCGCGAACCCCCACAGACAGCCGGGAGTGGTGAGAGCGCAGCTACGCAGTCCCGAGTTCTGTGACCGCCACGCCGCGCGGTACGGCGTCTCGGACCGAGCCACCGACTCCGACCGAGCCACCGAACACGACAAGTTGTAACACGGTCGGCGACCAACGGGGGGTATGGTCCGCGACGGTGAGAACCACGCGACTGCCCGCCACCGACTGGTCGACCGTCTCGTCGAGCGCGGCTACGTCGAGCGCGAGTCGACCGAACGTGCGCTTCGGGCGGTCCCGCGTCACGAGTTCGTGCCCGAGGGCAGTCGGCGGGAGGCGTACGCGGACCGACCGCTCTCCATCGGGAGGGGCCAGACCATCAGCGCGCCACACATGGTCGCCCTGATGACGGACCTCCTCGACGTCGGCCGGGACGACCGGGTGCTCGAAGTCGGCACCGGCTGTGGCTACCACGCGGCCGTGACGAGCGAAGTCGTCGGCCCGGGGAACGTCTACAGCGTCGAGTACGACGCCGAACTCGCCGACGACGCCCGAGCACGGCTCGAACGGCTCGGCTACGAGATTCACGTCAGGCAGGGAGACGGCCGGCAGGGGTGGCCCGAGCACGCCCCCTACGACCGCGCGTACCTCACCTGCGCCCCACGAACCGTCCCCGAGGCGGTCGTCGATCAGGTCCGCGCCGGCGGTCGGGTGGTCTCACCCGAGGGGATGCGACGCCAGAAACTCGTGGTGTTGACGCCGACCGAGGAGGGAGTCGAACGGACCACCCACGGCGGCGTCCGGTTCGTGTCGATGCGCGGCGGGAGCGAAGGGTCGTGAGCGCTCGACCCCCATGCAGGGAGTTTTGAGCCGAGGGGACGGAGACGAGGTATGCCGACCAGAGACGGCTCCGGACCCGACCACGAGGAACTGTTACTGCTGTGGGTCGCCCGTCGAACCGGCGTCCTCGACGTACTGACGACGTCCGCCGGCACCGTCGACGAAGTGGCCGACGCGACGGGACTCGACCGCGAGACGGCCGGCCGGGTGATCCGACTCCTCGACGAGTACGGCTACCTCCACCCGATGGGTGACGAGTACGAGGTGACGAACCGTGCGCTGGGCTTTCTCGCGACGCGGGACGTCCGCTCCATCGGGGCCACCCCGTACGCGCTCGACCAACTGGAGGCGCTGGCCGGAGTCGGAGACGAAACTGCGGACCGGACGGAGACGCCGCCGGACGACCGCACGCTCCGCCACCGACTCGGGGCACACGCCGCGACGGCAACGGCGACGGTGCGGGCGGCCGTGACCGCGGCGATTCACGCGGCACCCGACGCCGAGCGGGTCGTCGACGTACGCGGCGCGTCGGGGGTGTACGCCGCCGAGTTCGCCCGACGCGGGCGGACGGTGACGCTCGTCGAGGCGCGAGCGGTGCTGGATGTCGTCGGACCGATGCTCGCTACGGCGGAAATCGAGACCGTCGCGGTCGATTCGGTCGCGAACGTCCCCGTCGAGAACGCCGACCTCGCCCTCCTGGCGGGCGTCCTGCAACGTCATCCGCCCGAAACGAACCGGAGACTCCTGAGTTCGGTGCACGGCGCACTCGGGGGCAGGGAGCGGTCGTCGTGCTCGAACCGCTCCGCGGCGACTCGCCCGCGGCACGGCGGGTCGCCGTCGAACGGCTCGCACAGGGTCGAGGAGACGCCTACACGGAAGAAGAGGTCACGTCGTGGCTCGGGGAGGCAGGCTTCGTCGGCGTCGACGTCCGCGACGTTCCGGGAACCGACTACCGGGCCGTCGTCGCCCGCCGCGAGCGTGGCGTTGAATAGGGTCGGGGGCCGAGACGGGAGTATGGACATCGCGGTGGTGCGAGACGACATGGTCGACGGCATCGAGCAGCGCGCGCCGCTCGACGACACCGTCTCCCAGGCCATGCGAACCGTCCCGCGCCACGAGTTCGTCGAGGACCGCCCGTACGACAACCGCGCCTCGGAGTTCGAGGGGACGCGCGTCCTCCCACCTGGACTCGCCGCGCGACTGGTCTCGGCGCTCTCGGTCGACCCGGACCACTCGGTGCTCGTCGTGGGCGTCGGCGTCGGCTACACGGCGGCCGTGGCCGCCGAACTCGTCGGCGCTCGCCGGGTTCACGCCGTCGACATCGCCAGGTCTCTCGTGTACGAGGCGCGCCACAACCTCGAACGGGCAGGGTACGGCGGCGTCCTCGTCGACTGCCGCGACGGGGCCGACGGCCTCCCCGAGTACGCCCCCTACGACCGAATCCTCGTCGAGGCCGGCGCGATCAGCCCGCCGAAGCGACTCCTCCGACAGCTGACTCCGGACGGACGGCTCGTCATGCCGCTCGGCGGCGGCGGGCGGGAGCAGACGCTCGTCGCCGTCGAGGACGACGGGGACGAGGGCGAGGTGGTCGACGAGTTCGGAGCGGTCAGGTTCCGCCCGCTCCTGGTCGACGGCGAACAGCACGGAGCCTCACGGAACCGGACCGACCGCGAGGACGCCGAGTTCGCAGAGCAGGGGTACTTCGCGCCCACCGGCTGGGAGCAGGAGTGGATCGACTGGGACGAGCACCTGTGAGTGGCGCGCGACCGTGACTGTTACTCGCCAGCCCCCCGGACGACGAGAATCTCCGTGTTGCCGCGGCGGTCGACGTACTGACTTCCTGCCGGCGGTTTGACGTCGACGACGACCGTCCCGTCCTGCTGGTGAGCCAGGAGCGACGGCTCGATGGAGACGCTCGCCACGCCCCGGTCACCTGTCTCCGCGGTGACGACCCCCTCGGCAAGGGAGGCACTGCCGCTCTTGACGACGGCCGTCGCGCCGGGGACGGGGTCGCCGTCGGGGTCGACGACGACGAGGTCGAGTTCGTGGGACCCGGGGGTGATGACGTCCTTTTCGGGGCGGACGTCGAGTTCCGCGACGGCGAGACCTTCGACACCGGTCAACATGTTCAGCATGAGGCTGAGGCTCGCGACGCCGACGACTAACGCGACGACGAGCCTGACCGGTAGGCCCTCGATGGCCCGTTCGTCGCGGCAGAAGCGCGACAGGGCGGATGGGGGCCTGAGCGAGCCGATGGGCGCCGAGCGGTCGTGTCCGTGCCGTTCTGGGGATGACATACCGCCCGGTGGCCGCGTCCCCGTATATGAACTCTCGGCCGAGAATTTATCCGAAAGGGGGCGGCCAGTCGTCGTCCATGCACGTGCTCGGACGGGCGAACGAACAGGGACAGAGAGGGGAAGCGTCGAACGGCCCGGTCGGCGAACTGGGACGGTACCGGGCCCGTGATGGGAGCAGCGGCGCGGCCGTCGCCGTCGACCTCGACCGCCCGCACGCGGCACTCGTCGTCGGCAAGCGGGGCTACGGCAAGTCGTACACGCTGGGCGTCCTCGCCGAGGAGTGTGCGCGGACGCCGGGCGTCGCCCCCGTCGTCGTCGACCCGCTCGGCGCCCTTCGCGGACTCGGTGCGTGGGGCCGCGTCGTCTCCACGCCCACAGTCCGGGCGTCATCCATCCCACCGCGCTCGTGGCCCGAACTCGTCGGCCTCGACCCGGTCTCCACGCCGGGCGCGCTCGTTTGGCAGGCCGCGGCCGCCGCGGAGACGCTCGCGGGGATGCGTGCACACGTCGATGAAGCCGACGCCGACACGGGAGCGAAGCGGGCGGCGACGAACCACCTCGAACTGGCACGCTCGTGGGGAGTGTTCGCGCCGACCGGGCTGGACGCCGACGCGCTCGTCGCAGAGCGGGTGACGGTGCTCGACTGTGCGGGACAGTCGCCGGGCGCGCGCGACGCGGTGACGTACGCCGTCGCGCGGGCGCTGTACGAGGCACGAATCGCGGGAGAACTCGACTGCCTCCCGTGGCTGTTCGTCGACGAGGCCCACGTCGCGTTCGACGGCGTCGCCGGCGCGGCGCTGGAGACGCTTCTCACTCGCGGACGCGCGCCCGGCGTCAGCCTCGTCTGTGCGACCCAGCGACCCGGCGTTCTCCCGCCGGTCGCGACTTCGCAGGCCGACCTCCTCGTCGCGCATCGACTCACCGCGGAGGCGGACGTGTCGGCGCTTCGGGCGTGCGAGGCGACGTACGTCGACGGCGGGCTTCGGGAACGGCTCCCCAACGACCGGGGCGAGGCGCTCGTCGTCGACGACCGCACGGAGTCCGTTCACGTCGTTCGCGTGCGCGAACGTGAAACGGAACACGAGGGGGAGAGCCCGCGAGCGAGTGCGATGGCCGCGGTGAGCAGTCGAAGCGAACCGAAAGCGACGAGTGACGGCGACGGGTTCGGACGGGCATGAGACGAACCGACCCGCTGTACGTGAGCGTCGGCGGGTTCGTCGGGGCCGTCCTCCGCTGGACGGTCGGGGTGGTCGTGACGGGCGAACCGGGGACGCTCCTCGTGAACGTCCTCGGGAGCTTTGCGCTCGGCGTGTTGGTCACGGTCGTCACCACCCACCGAGTCAGAGTGCTCGTCGGGACGGGACTGCTCTCCTCGTTCACCACCTACAGCACGTTCGCCGTCGAGACGGCCGCGCTCGCCCCGTCGATGGGGCTCGTGAACGTCGGCGCGAACTACGCGCTCGGCATCGCCGCAGCCTCTCTCGGTATCGCGTGGGGGCGTCGCCGATGACGCCCGACGCGTCGCTCTCGACCGCGCTCCTGGTCGGCGTCGGCGGCACGCTCGGGGCGCTCGCACGGTTCGCCGTCGACACCCGGTTCGGTGGGCGGCGAGGGGTCTTCGCCGTGAACGTCCTCGGGAGCGTCGCGCTCGGCGCGCTCGGCGCCGCGCCCGTCGACAGCGCGTTCCTCCTCGTCTTCGGAACCGGGTTCTGCGGCGCGTTCACGACGTTCTCCTCGTTCGCCGTCGGCGTCGTCGAGCACGCGCAGGCGGGCGAGCGTCGGGTCGCGGCGCGCTACGCGCTCGGGACGCTCGCCGCCGCGCTCGTCGGAGTTGCGCTCGGCGGCGGCGCGGTCCGCGCGCTCCTCTGAGTCGGTCAGTCGTCGGGGTCCGACCGCCACACGAGCCCTTCGACCTCCCCGCGGAGGACGACCGTGTGCTCCGCGCCGGCCCGCGCGCTCGCGGTTCGCCGGCACTCGACGGTCGCCGCCAGGTCGAACCGGTCCTCCCGGGCGTCGACCCGCTCTGTCGTCCACTCGCATCGAACGGTGTCGCCGGCGTAGACTGGGGTGAGAAAGTCGAACTCCATGGTCCGGGCCAGCACTTCGAGGTCGCCGCCGATTTCGGTCGAGAGCGTCGCCGTCAACAGGCCGTGGACCATCGGGGGCTCTCGTTCGGTGTGGATGGCCTGAGTGTCACGTGAGACCGCGGCGAATCCGCTGACGTCCTCGTCGGTGAACGTGCGTTCGACGACGTGGACGTCGCCTTGCTCGGGAGGGGCCATTGGACGCGGGTTCGACGGAGGGAAAGAAAGGTTGTGGGGTCGACAGCGGCGGTGGTGCGCGAGAGCGAGCGACTGCAGGGAGCGAGCGAACGCGCGAGGGGCGAGTATCGCAGGGCCGAAGGCCCGAGAAACGCAGTCTGCTGGGGGTGAGGACTGCGGTCTCACCGCGCCCGTGTACCGTGTTGTCGCCGTGTCGGCTACGCTGCCGCGTCGACCGACGATGCACCCGGAGCGACGACCGAGAACCGACTGTCCGGAGCGGGATTGTGAACCACGGTCGTTCCGCTCGCTTCGTTCGCTCCACGCTCTGGTTCAACTCCCGTTATCGCGTCTGTGCGACTCACAGGTGGCGAGCACACGCTACGCGGTGCTCGCCGAGTAGTTCGTCGCAAAAGGACGCCCGGAGCGGGATTTGAACCCGCGTCACGACCGTGACAGGGTCGTATGATGGGCCACTACACCATCCGGGCAGTGCGCACTCTCCAGTATCCGGGTTTCGTAAATAAGACTTCTCATCTCACCGCGCCGTGTGGGGCGCTATCGTCGGTCGCTCCGCAAGGCATTTATCTCACGTCTCCGTGTGTAAAGGTACCAGCCCGCTCGTGGTCGGTGAGCGGCGCTACCCGCACCGGTTGACAAGGGTTAAATGGCTGGCCCCTGAATCCGACTGTAGTATCTCGTGAGAGCTTCTTCCCATCCCCCCGACATCCATGGTCAACGTAAGCGAACACACCCTAGTTCCGGAGCACGCCATCCTCGACGAACCCGAAATCGAGGAGATGATGGCTGAGTACGACGTCGAGCGGGTGAATCTACCGAAGATCCGCACGTCGGACCCGGCGCTCCCCGACGAGGCCGAGGCCGGCGACGTCGTCAAGATCGTCCGCGACTCGCGAACGACAGACACGGCGGTCGTCTACCGATTGGTGATCGAATGAATCGACAGTCACGACGCACGATCTCCAGAGAGTACTTTTCGCAGGAACGGCTCGCAGAACACCACTTCCGCTCGTTCAACAACTTCCTCGGGCGCGGGATGCAGGAGGTCGTCGACGAGAAGGAGACCATCGAGACCGACATCGGCGACAAGGAGGGCGAGGAACCGGTGTGGGTCGAACTCGGCGACATCCGCGTCGAGACCCCCGAGTGAGGGAGGCCGACGGGAGCGAGGAACTCCTGTTCCCCCAGGAGGCCCGCCTCCGCAACATCACCTACGCCGCGCCGGTGTTCATGGAGATGTCCATCGTCCGCGGCGGCGAGGAGGAAGAGGAGGTCGTCCTCGACTCCACCGAGACCAAGGTGGGTCGGATGCCCATCATGGTCGGCTCCCGGAAGTGCAACATCTCCGAACTCTCCGACGCGGACCTCGTCGAGATCGGCGAGGACCCCGTCGACCCCGGCGGCTACTTCATCGTCAACGGCTCCGAGCGCGTGCTCATGACCTCGGAGGACCTCGCGCCGAACAAGATCCTCGCCGAGTACGACACGAAGTACGGCGACGAGATCCAGGTCGCGAAGACGTTCTCTCAGCGCCGCGGGTACCGCGCGCTCGTTCTCTGTGAGCGGAACCGTGAGGGCCTCTTGGAGGTGTCGTTCCCCTCCGTCTCCGGGTCGGTGAACTTCGTCACGCTCGTCCGCGCGCTCGGTCTCGAATCGGACGAGGAGATCGTCCACCGCGTCTCGGACGACCCCGAGATCGTGAAGTTCATGCTGGAGAACCTGGAGGAGGCGCCCGTTCAGACCGAAGAACAGGCCATCGAGGCGCTCGGCAAGCGCGTCGCCGGCGGCCAGGGCAAGAACTACCAGCTCAAGCGCGCCAACTACGTCATCGACCGCTACCTCCTCCCCCACCTGCACGAGGAAGGCGTCGAGGAGGAGGAGGTGCGCATCAACAAGTCGTACTACCTCTGCCGGATGGCCGAGGCGTGTTTCGAACTTGCGCTCGGGCGGCGCGAATCGGACGACAAGGACCACTACGCGAACAAGCGGCTCAAGGTGTCGGGCGACCTGATGCGCGACCTCTTCAGAACGGCGCTGAACAAGCTCGCACGCGACGTGAAGTACCAGCTCGAACGGGCGAACATGCGGAACCGGAACCTGACGGTGAACACCGTCGTGCGCTCGGACGTGCTGACCGAACGCCTAGAGCACCCCATCGCCACCGGGAACTGGGTCGGTGGGCGCTCGGGCGTCTCTCAGCTCGTCGACAGGACGGACTACATGGGGGTGCTGTCGCACCTTCGACGGCTGCGCTCGCCGCTGTCGCGCTCGCAACCACACTTCGAGGCGCGCGACCTCCACGCGACCCAGTGGGGTCGCATCTGTCCCTCCGAGACGCCGGAGGGGCCGAACTGCGGCCTGGTGAAGAACTTCGCCCAGGCGATGGAGCTGTCACAGAACGTCGAGGACGAGCGGGCGCTCAAGCGAGAGCTGGCGCACATGGGCGTACAGGGCATGCCCGGACTCGAGGGCGTCGAGACCACACCTGCGGACGACTAACTACACGATGGCGCAAGCACGAGAAGCGAAAGTATACGTCAACGGGAGCCTGGTCGGGACCCACGAGGACCCCCACGAGCTCGCAGAACAGATCCGCGAAGCACGACGACGGGGAGACGTCTCCCAGATGGTCAACGTCTCGGTCAAAGACCGGACGCGCGAGGTCATCATCAACGCCGACGCGGGCCGCGCACGGCGCCCGCTCATCGTCGTCGAACAGGGCGAACCGCTGCTCGACGACGAGCACATCGAGGCGGTCGACGACGGCGACATCTCGTTCGACGACCTCGTCAGCCGTGGTCTCATCGAGTTCATCGACGCCGAGGAGGAGGAGGACATCCTCGTTGCCGTCGACGAGGACGACATCGAGTACCACCCCGACGACCCCGAGAAGCAGAACACGACCCACCTCGAAATCGACCCGCAGCTCATCTTCGGCATCGGTGCCGGGATGATCCCGTACCCCGAGCACAACGCGTCTCCCCGGATTACGATGGGCGCGGGGATGATGAAGCAGTCGCTCGGCCTCCCCGCGGCGAACTACCGCATCCGACCCGACACGCGCCAGCACCTCCTCCACTACCCGCAGCTGGCGATGGTCAAGACCCAGACGACGGAGCAGATCGGCTTCGACGAGCGCCCGCGGCGCAGAATTTCTGCGTCGCCGTCATGTCGTACGAGGGGTTCAACATCGAGGACGCCTTGGTGATGAACAAAGGGTCGGTCGAGCGCGGCCTCGCCCGCTCGCACTTCTTCCGCACCTACGAGGGCGAAGAGCGCCGGTACCCCGGCGGCCAGGAGGACCGCTTCGAGATCCCCTCCCAGGACGTTCGCGGGGCGCGCGGCGAGGACGCGTACACCCACCTCGACGAGGACGGCCTCGTCAACCCCGAAACGGTCGTGGACGAGAACAGCGTCCTCCTCGGGAAGACCTCGCCACCCCGGTTCCTCGAAGAGCCGGACGACATGGGCGGGCTCTCCCCGCAGAAGCGGCGTGAGACGTCGGTGACGATGCGCTCGGGCGAGTCGGGCGTCGTCGACACCGTGACGCTGATGGAGGGCGAGGACGGCTCCAAGTTGGCAAAGGTCTCGGTCCGCGACCAGCGCATCCCCGAACTCGGCGACAAGTTCGCGTCCCGACACGGTCAGAAGGGCGTCGTCGGCCACCTGGCACCCCAAGAGGACATGCCGTTCACCGAGGACGGCGTCGTCCCCGACCTCGTCTTGAACCCCCACGCGCTTCCGTCCCGGATGACGGTCGGCCACGTCCTGGAGATGCTCGGCGGGAAGGTCGGCGCGCTCGAAGGACGCCGCGTCGACGGCACGGCGTTCCAGGGCGAGAACGAGGACGAACTCCGCGGCGCGCTCGAAGAGCACGGCTTCAAGTCGTCGGGCAAGGAGGTCATGTACTCCGGCGTCACCGGCGAGAAGATCGAGGCCGAAATCTTCGTCGGCACCATCTTCTACCACAAGCTGTACCACATGGTGTCGAACAAACTGCACGCCCGCTCGCGCGGCCCGGTGCAGGTCCTGACGCGACAGCCGACCGAGGGGCGTGCCCGCGAGGGTGGCCTCCGCGTCGGCGAGATGGAGCGCGAGGTGCTCATCGGTCACGGCGCGGCGATGGCGCTCAAGGAGCGGCTGCTGGACTCCTCGGACCGCGAGGACGTCTACGTCTCCGCCGACACCGGGATGGTCGCCGTCGAGGACGTCGACCAGCGCCGTATCTACGACCCCATCACCGGCGACGAGGACAACATCCACGAGATCGAGGTGAGCTACGCGTTCAAGCTCCTCCTCGACGAGATGGTCGCGCTCGGCATCCGACCGCGGCTCGACCTCGAAGACGCAGTCTAACTCTCACCCTCCCCCAACACACCACACATGTCAATGCAGACACCCAAAGAACTCGGCGGGATCCACTTCGGGCTGATGGACCCCGAGACGTACCGCGACATGTCCGCCACGAAGGTCATCACGGCGGACACCTACGACGACGACGGCTACCCCATCGACATGGGGCTCATGGACCCCCGGCTGGGCGTCATCGACCCCGGCCTGCAGTGTCGGACCTGCGGCCAGCACTCGGGGTCGTGCAACGGCCACTTCGGCCACATCGAGCTCGCCGCGCCCGTCATCCACGTGGGCTTCACGAAGCTCATCCGACGACTGCTCCGGTCGACGTGCCGCGAGTGCGGGCGGCTCGCGCTCGTCGAGGAGGAACGCGAGGAGTACCGCCAGCAACTGGAGCGGGCGAGGGAACTCGGCGAGGACCCCAACGACGCGCTGAAGGCGGCCGTGAGACAGGCGCGGAAGGCGAAGCACTGTCCGCACCCCGACTGCAGCGCCCCACAGCACGACATCAAACACGAGAAACCGACGACGTACTACGAGGTTCAGGACGTGCTCGCGTCGGACTACTCCGAGCGCATCGCCCAGGCGATGCAGCCCGACCCCGACGACGAGGACGACCCCGGCGTCGCACCCCAGGAACTCGCCAATGACACGGGCATCCCGCTCGACCGAGTGAACGAAATCCTCTCGGGGACCTTCCGCCCCAAATCGGACGACCGCAAGAAGCTCGAGAAGGCCCTCTCCGTGGACCTCACCGAGGAGGACATGAACAAGCTGATGCCCTCGGACATCCGCGACTGGTTCGAGGACATCCCGGACGAGGACATCGCGGTCCTCGGCATCGACGCCGAGCGGGCACGCCCCGAGTGGATGATTCTCACCGTCCTGCCGGTGCCGCCCGTGACGGCCCGTCCCTCCATCACGCTCGACAACGGCCAGCGCTCGGAGGACGACCTCACCCACAAGCTGGTCGACATCATCCGCATCAACCAGCGGTTCATGGAGAACCGCGAGGCCGGCGCGCCACAACTCATCATCGAGGACCTCTGGGAACTGCTGCAGTACCACGTCACCACGTTCATCGACAACGAGATTTCGGGGACACCCCCCGCGAGGCACCGCTCCGGTCGCCCCCTGAAGACGCTCTCGCAGCGCCTCAAAGGGAAGGAAGGTCGCTTCCGCGGCTCGCTGTCCGGAAAGCGTGTCAACTTCTCGGCTCGTACCGTCATCTCGCCGGACCCGACCCTCTCGCTGAACGAGGTCGGCGTCCCCGAACGGGTCGCGCGTGAGATGACCCAGACGATGAACGTCACGGAGCGGAACATCGAACAGGCCCGGCAGTTCGTCCGCAACGGCCCAGAGGGTCACCCCGGCGCGAACTACGTTCGAAGGCCGGACGGTCGCCGGCTGAAGGTGACCGAGAAGAACTGCGAGGAACTCGCGGAGAAGGTCGAACTCAGCTGGGAGGTCAACCGACACCTGATCGACGGCGACATCGTCATCTTCAACCGGCAGCCGTCGCTGCACCGGATGTCCATCATGGCCCACGAGGTGGTCGTGATGCCGTACAAGACGTTCAGACTCAACACGACGGTCTGTCCGCCGTACAACGCCGACTTCGACGGCGACGAGATGAACATGCACGCGCTGCAGAACGAGGAGGCGCGTGCGGAAGCCCGCGTCCTGATGCGCGTCCAGGAGCAGATTCTCTCGCCCAGGTTCGGCGAGAACATCATCGGCGCCATCCAGGACCACATCTCGGGCACCTACCTCCTCACCCACGAGAACCCCCAGTTCTCGGAGACGCAGGCGCTCGACCTCCTGCGGGCGACGAGCATCGACGAACTCCCCGAACCCGAGGGAGAGAACGAGAACGGGCCGTACTGGACCGGCCGACAGCTCTTCTCCGAACTGCTGCCCGACGACCTGAACCTCGAGTTCGACTCTTCGGCCGGCGACACGGTCGTTATTCGGGACGGCCAACTCGTGGAGGGGACGGTCGACGAGGACGCCGTCGGCGCGTTCGGCGGGGAAGTCGTCGACACCATCACCAAGGTGTACTCGAAGACGCGCGCACGCGTGTTCATCAACGAGGTGGCGGCGCTGGCGATGCGCGCCATCATGCACTTCGGGTTCTCCATCGGCATCGACGACGAGTCCATCCCGGAGGCGGCGAACCAGCAGGTCGACGAGGCCATCGCGTCGGCGTACGAACAGATTCAGGAACTCATCGAGGTGTACGAGCAGGGCGAACTCGAATCCCTGCCCGGGCGGACGGTCGACGAGACGCTGGAGATGAAGATCATGCAGCGGCTCGGCAAGGCGCGCGACTCCGCCGGCGAGATCGCCGAGGACCACTTCGAGGACGACAATCCTGCCGTGATAATGGCCCGGTCGGGCGCGCGTGGGTCGATGCTGAACCTCACGCAGATGGCCGGTTGCGTCGGGCAACAGGCAGTGCGGGGCGAGCGCATCAACCGTGGCTACGAGGACCGCACCCTGAGCCACTACCAGAAGGACGACCTCTCGGCGGACGCGCACGGGTTCGTCGAGAACTCCTACCGCGCGGGGCTCACTCCGCGGGAGTTCTTCTTCCACGCGATGGGCGGCCGCGAGGGGCTGGTCGACACCGCGGTCCGAACCTCGAAATCGGGGTACCTCCAGCGCCGGCTCATCAACGCGCTCTCCGAACTGGAAGCGCAGTACGACGGCTCCGTCCGCGACACGTCCGGTACGGTGGTCCAGTTCGAGTTCGGCGAGGACGGCACCTCGCCCGTGAAGGTCTCCTCGAAGGAGGAACACAGCATCGACATCGAGAACATCGCCGACCGCGTCATCGAGGCCGAGTTCTCCTCCGAGGAGGAGAAGGACCGCTTCCTCGGCGAATCGGAGCCGCCGACGAACCTCTCGGAGTACGCGGGACCGGGGCTCGACAAGGCGCAGGGCCTGGGGGTGGAGTCGGATGACTGAGCACGAGACCGTCGACCCCACCGGCGAGTACGAGTACGTCACAGAGGACATCGAAGTCGTCGTCGAGGACACCGAACTGCCTCGACGACTGAAGACGCAGGTGTACGAGGTCATCGAGCGGCGCGAGGGCGTCACCGTCGAGCAGGCGGACGAGATCGCCCGCGCGGCGGAGACGCAGTACCTCGACACCCGCGTGGACCCGCTCGACCCGGTCGGAACCGTGTCGGCGCAGTCCATCGGCGAACCGGGAACGCAGATGACGATGAACACGTTCCACTACGCCGGCGTCGCCGAGATCGACGTGACACAGGGACTGCCCCGACTCATCGAACTGGTGGACGCGCGGAAGACGCCGGACACCCCGATGATGACCGTCTACCTCGACCCCGACCACATCGAAGAGCGGATCGCGGAGGTCGACGACCCCGAGTACGATGAGCGCGACGTGGCCCACGAGGTCGTCTGGCAGATCGAGGCGACGAAGATCCTCGCGCTGGGCGACGTCTCGACCAACGTCGCGGACATGCTCGTCAACATCGACCTCAACGAGGATACCCTCCGCGAGCGGTGGCCCACCGCCGAGAACGTCGGGAACGTCGCCGAGGAGATCGCCGAGGAGATCGAGGACGCGCTCGGCGTCGAAACCACCCGGATGGGGACCGTCATCGAGTTCGGCCCGAAGCAGCCCTCGTACCGACAGCTGCTCCAGCTGGTCGAGGAGCTGCGCGACATCGTCTTCAAGGGCATCGAGGAGGTCTCCCGCGTCGTCATCCGCCGCGAGAAGCTCGACGACGGCGAGGAGGAGTTCGTCCTCTACACCGAGGGGTCGGCGTTCGGCGACGTGCTCACCATCGAGGGCGTCGACGGGACGCGGACGACTTCGAACAACATCCACGAGGTCTACCGTCAGCTCGGTGTGGAGGCCGCCCGCGAGGCCATCATCAACGAGACGATGGAGACGCTCGAAGAGCAGGGCCTCGACGACGTGAACGTCCGGCACCTGATGCTCGTCGCGGACATCATGACCAACCGGGGAACCATCGAGTCCATCGGTCGGCACGGCATCTCGGGGTCGAAAGACTCCGTGCTCGCGCGCGCGGCGTTCGAGGTCACGGTGAACCACCTGCTCGACGCCGCCATCCACGGCGAGATGGACGACCTCGACGGCGTCATCGAGAACGTCATCGTCGGCAAGCCCGTCGCCATCGGGACGGGCGACGTCAACCTCCGGATGGGCTCTATCGACGCCGACGTCGAGACGCCCGAGGTGGACGCCACGCTCGAACCCGAGCCGTCGGACGACTGATCGGGAGTCGAGACAGCGATGCGCGTCACCCTCTCGGACACGGCCCGGCAGTTCATCGCCCTCTTCGAGGACGTGACGGGCGCGACCGCACGCGACTGCCTCGTCCACGAGAAGGAAGGGGGTAAAAACGGTCGCGTGACGTTCCTCGTCGCGGCCGGCGAGATGGGACAGGCCATCGGTCCGGGGGGGAGACGGGTCAAGCAGGTCGAGGAGAAACTCGGGCGCGAGGTCACGCTCGTCGAGGACGCCGACACGGCGGAGGCGTTCGTTGCGAACGCGCTCGCGCCCGCCGTGGTGACGCACGTCACCGTCTCCGAGCAGAACGACCGGGTGGCGTACGTCGAGGTCGATTCCGAAGACAGGGGCGTCGCCATCGGGACCGAGGGAAAGAACATCAAGACGGCGCGCGAACTGGCGAGACGGCACTGGGACCTCGACGACGTCCAGTTGACGTAGGATGCGGTTTCCGCTCGGTTTTAGTTTCGAAGTGTAGGTGTAGCGTCGTCGCAGGGGCGACGGACGGTGGTCCGTGCCCGGTGAGTGACTTTCCACGTCCACACCGGGGAGACAGCACCGGCCGCGACGGCTGGGACGACGAACGCCAGGGCGCTGATGCCACGGACCTCCCCAGCCGATTCGGGCACTCGTTCACTCCGTTCACTCGTTCCCTCACCCCTCGCGCGACGAGACGACACAGCGCCGCCTCGGCCGCGC
Organism: Salinigranum rubrum; assembly: GCF_002906575.1. NCBI lineage: Archaea > Methanobacteriati > Methanobacteriota > Halobacteria > Halobacteriales > Haloferacaceae > Salinigranum > Salinigranum rubrum. The sequence continues at coordinate 427,791 of NZ_CP026309.1, read as the reverse complement.
CACCGCACGCCGTGCAACCGCACTCCGGAGAACGACGGTTCGCCGCCGACACGGGTCTGACAGGTTTTTACGCCCGCGCCACGGCACCGGAGTCATGACGCGCTCCGTTCTCGCCCAACTGCCGCCGGGGATACCGACCGAGTTCACCGGTGTGGAGGATATCGCCGTCCGCACGCTCGGGTTCGTCGCCGCGGCCGCCGTCGTCTACGCCGTCGGCCGGGTGCTCGTTGTGCCGACAGTGAGCCGAATCGTCCGCGCGCGGAATCAGAACAACCCGACCATCGAGACGGCGACCGAGACGTACGCGCACCTGCTCGTGGTGGGCGTAGCGGTCGTCGCCGGCATCATCGCCGCCGGGTTCGGCGGCGTGCTGACCGACGCCTCCATCGTCATCGCCGCCGTCTCGCTCGTCGTCGGCGCGGCGAGCCAGGACGTCATCGGGTCGCTCGTCTCCGGGCTCTTTCTCGTCGCGGACCGCGACTTCAACGTCGGCGACTGGGTCTCCTGGTCCGGCGGCGAGGGCACCATCGAGGCCGTCGACTTCCGCGTCACCCGCATCCGGACCCCGAACAACGAGACGATCACGGTGCCGAACACGGAACTGACGACGAACGCGCTCACCCGGCCCTACGGAAGAGAGCGCTACCGGATAACGGAACAGCTCGACATCGCGTACGCCGACGACGCCGAACTGGCGCTGAAGACGCTCGCCGACGTCGCTCGCGAGGACGACCGGGTGCTCGACGACCCCGCACCGACGTCGCGCATCGTCGCCTTCGGCGGGACCGCGCCCACGCTGCAGGCGGAGTACTGGGTGTCGGACCCGATGGACGTGAACCTCGTCGAGGTCAAGTCTGACTTCCGGCGACGGGTGAAGCGGCGGTTCGACGAGGAGGGACTCACCCTGGGGCCGGCGTCGGGACACGAACTCTCGGGGGAACTCGCGATCGACGTGCGCGAGCGGGCGGACGCCGCGGGCGAGCCGAACTGAACGCCGAGGCGGGGAGACGATTTCTCGCGGCGGCTCGTCGCCTGCGGGCCGCGGAGAGGGCGTCGTTCGGATCGTGCGAAACGGCCTCAGATTCCTCCTCAGGGGGTCATGGGCCGCGCTGCGGGCGTCTCGCCGCGTTCGAAAGAGGAGGCTTAAGTAGCTCCATCGGGAAGTGAGGGCTACCATGGCGAACGGCAAGTACGCCGCGCGCAAACTCAAGCAGGACCGCCAGCAGCGTCGGTGGTCCGACTCGAAGTACGCGCGACGCGAACGCGGTCTCCGGAAGAAATCGGACCCGCTCGAGGGTGCCCCGCAGGCGCGAGGCATCGTCCTTGAGAAGGTCGGAATCGAAGCGAAGCAGCCGAACTCGGCCATCCGAAAGTGTGTTCGAGTGCAGCTCATCAAGAACGGCAAGCAGGTCACCGCGTTCTGCCCTGGTGACGGTGCCATCTCGTTCATCGACGAGCACGACGAGGTCACCATCGCGGGTATCGGTGGCGCGAAGGGCCGTGCGATGGGTGACCTCTCGGGCGTGAACTACAAGGTCGAGAAGGTCAACGGCGTGTCGATGATCGAACTCGTGCGCGGGAACGCGGAGAAGCCAGTCAGATGAGCGAGTCCGAGTCCCCCGAGCCGGAGTCCCCCGCCGACAGCGAGGAGGCGCGCTCGAACGCGCTGCTGTTCGGCGTCTGGGACGTCTCCGAGATCGAGTACACCGACCCCTCGACCAAGCGCTACATCGCGGTGACCCCCATCGCCCACACGATGGGGCGCCACGCCTCCAAGCAGTTCAAGAAGTCGGAGATCAGCATCGTCGAGCGGCTCATCAACCGCCTGATGCAGTCCGAAGACAACACGGGGCACAAGCAGAAGACGATGAACATCGTCCGCGAGGCGTTCGAGATCGTCCACGAGCGCACCGAGGAGAACCCGGTGCAGGTGCTCGTGACCGCCATCCAGAACGCCGCTCCCCGCGAGGAGACCGTCCGCCTGAAGTACGGTGGGATCTCGGTCCCGCAGGCCGTCGACGTCGCCCCGCAACGACGGGTGGACCAGGCGCTGAAGTTCATCGCCGAAGGCACCCAGCGCGGCTCGTACAAGTCGAAACAGAGCGCCGCCGAAGCGCTCGCCTCCGTGTTGATCGGCGCAGCCGACTACGACATGCAGTCGTACGCCATCAGCCAGAAGGAAGAGCGCGAGCGCGTCGCCGCCGCCGCCCGCTAACGTCTGTCTCGTCTTTTCGTTTTTCTCTCCGGCGTCGTGAGCGGTGCCGACGGACGAGTCTCAGGACACCGGACCGTGTACTTTTACGCGTGTGGGGAGTCTTCGCACCATGTCTCTACGGAGGGAGGCCGCCGGGGTCGTCGCCGGGACAGTCGTCACGGTCGTGCTGGGCTTCCTGACCCTCCTCGTGCTCCCGGCCCTCGGGTTCGTGACGGCATCTGTCGTGGGAAATTGGCTCCCGACGTGGGTGTTCGCGGTCCCGCTGACACTGTGTGCCGTGGTCGGCGGCGCGACCACCGGGTATCTCCAGGAGACCGGTCAACGGCGAGGTGCGATCCTCGGAGGCTTCGCAGCGGCCCTCGGTGTAGTGCTCGTGAGCGTAGTGGTCGGCTTCATCGCGCTAGTACTGGTACTGGGAATGACGCCGACACATGGACAGGACGTGGACTTTTTCGGGGCCATGCGCACGGTGGGGGTCCTCAGCGGTGGAACCGGGTTCGTCGTCGGCACAATCTTCGGCGCACTCGGCGGCGTTGGAGGCCACATCGGGAGACAGCGACGCGGGTCGTGAGGCGCACTTTAGCGCCCGGCTCAGTCGGCCGCCTGCTGCTCCCGAATACAGTACTCGCGCGTGACGTCGACCAGCGCCTTCCGGTAGTCGCTCTCGGTCGGGTCGTCCACGAGCGAGGCGAAGTGCGATTTGAACCGCTCCAATCCGACCTGCGGCGCGTCGTCGGCGGCGGCGTGGGCGAGGTCGTAGAGGCGGTGGTCGGATGTGAGGAGGTCGTGGCGCTCACACAGTGCGAGCGCGAACGCGGCGTTGACGGCGGTGATCTCGGGGTCGGCAGCGGGGGAGATGCGTCTGGAGTCGGGGCGCGGGGCCGGCGGGCGGTCCGACACCGCCGCCGCGAGCTGGGACTCGAAGAAGCAGACGAGCTTCTCCGCGGGCGCGACCGAGAGCGTGAGGTCGTCGGCGTAGATGTCCTTCATGTGGTTCGCGATCTGGTAGCAGTGTGCGAGCTTCCGTCGCTCGACCGACCGACCCGCGAGCGCGAGAAAGAGCGCCTCCTCGGTCTTTTGGACGTGGGAGGGGTGAGACTCCTCGTAGCGCGCCATGTGAGCGAGTTCGTGTAAGGCCAGTTCGCGCGCCATCGCGCTGGTCGCCGCCTGTCGGGAGATGTTGAGGACGTGGTGGTCGGGGTAGTGGCCCGCCCAGGTCCGCTCGTCGGGGTCCTCTCGGACGTGGACTCTGACGGGGAGGTCGAGCGAGAACTCGGTCTCGAACAGATCGGCCGCACTCAGAAAGGGGTCCGGTGGCCCGGACCCGAGCACTCGAATGTCCATGCGTGCTGGTATCAGGGCGCGAGGGTGTATGATTCTTCTGCCCCGTCGTCGGGCGATGTGGTGGGCGTCCGGCGACGGCGACAGCGCGTCGGGCGGACCCACCGAGGGGCATGCTAAACACCGTCACACGCCCGCAACGTGGCTCCAGACCCTCGATTTCGGCCCCGGCAAAACACTACCCTTTTGTCCCTCCTTTCGGTAAGACTCGGTAATGGGCCGACGAAAGAAAATCGTACAAGAGTGCGAGAAACTGATGGACAAGCCGGAGCAGATCCGGAACATCGCCATCGCTGCGCACGTCGACCACGGGAAAACGACGCTCTCCGACAACCTCCTCGCGGGCGCCGGCATGATCTCCGACGAGACCGCCGGGCAGCAGCTCGCGATGGACACGAAGGAGGACGAACAGGAACGCGGCATCACCATCGACGCGGCGAACGTCTCGATGACCCACGAGTGGAACGACAAGAACCACCTCATCAACCTCATCGACACGCCGGGCCACGTCGACTTCGGCGGTGACGTGACACGGGCGATGCGCGCCGTCGACGGCGCGCTCGTCGTCGTCGACGCCGTCGAGGGCGCGATGCCGCAGACCGAGACGGTCGTCCGACAGGCGCTGCGCGAGGGCGTCAAGCCGGCGCTGTTCATCAACAAGGTCGACCGCCTCATCAACGAGCTCCAGGAGGGTCCCAAGGAGATGCAAGAGCGGCTCCTCGACGTCATCGCGGACGTCAACGAGCTCATCCGCGGGATGACCCAGGATTACGAGGACCGCGACTGGACCGTCTCCGTCGAGGACGGCACCGTCGCGTTCGGTTCGGCTCTCTACAAGTGGGGCGTCTCCGCCCCCTCGATGGCCGAGACCGGCGTCGGCTTCTCGGAAGTCATCGAGATGGAGCGCAACGACCAGCGGAAGGAACTGCACGAGCAGTCGCCGCTCTCGGACGTGGTGCTCGACATGGTCGCCGAGCACTTCCCGAACCCGCTCGAAGCACAGCCTCGTCGTATCCCGACCATCTGGCGCGGCGACGACGAGTCCGAACTCGCCCGGCAGATGCGGGAGGTCGACGACGACGGCGACGTCGTCTTCATGGCGACGGACATCTCGATGGACCCCCACGCGGGCGAAATCGCCACGGGACGCGTGTTCTCCGGCACCATCCGCAAGGGCCAGGAGCTCTACGTGTCGGGAACGGCGGGCAAGAACCGCGTCCAGTCGGTCGGCGTGTTCATGGGCGGCGAGCGCGAGGAACTCGACCGCGGCGTCCCCGCCGGGAACATCGCGGCCGTGACTGGCCTGCGCGACGCCATCGCCGGTTCTACCGTCTCGTCGGTGGAGATGACGCCGTTCGAGTCCATCGAACACATCTCCGAGCCGGTCATCACGAAGAGCGTCGAGGCGACCCGGATGGACGACCTTCCCAAGCTGATTCAGACGCTCCAGCAGGTCGCGAAGGAGGACCCGACTATCAGGGTCGAGATCAACGAGGACACCGGCGAGCACCTCATCTCCGGGCAGGGCGAACTCCACCTCGAAGTCATCACCCAGCGCATCCAGAAGAACCAGGGCATCCCGGTCAACACCGGTGAGCCCATCGTCGTCTACCGCGAGGCCCCCACCCAGGAGTCCCGCGAGGTCGAGGGCGTCTCGCCGAACCGCCACAACAAGTTCTACATCACCGTCGAGCCGCTCTCCGAAGACATCGTCGACGCCATCAAGCTCGGCGACGTCGCGATGGACATGCCCGAACTGGAGCGCCGCGAGGCGCTGCAGGAGCTCGGCATGGACAAGGACACGTCCCAGGACGTCGAGCACATGTTCGGGACGAACATCCTCATCGACGACACGAAGGGTATCCAGCACCTCAACGAGACGATGGAACTCGTCATCGAGGGGATGGAAGAGGCGCTCGAGGACGGCCCGCTCGCCGGCGAACCGGTCCAGGGTGCGCTCCTTCGCCTCCACGACGCGCGGCTCCACGAGGACACCATCCACCGCGGTCCCGCGCAGGTCATCCCCGCCGTCCGCGAGGCCGTCCACCGGTCGCTCATCGACGGTCAGGTGAAGCTGCTCGAACCCATCCAGGACGTCCGCATCGACGTCCCCTCGGAGTACATGGGCTCGGCCTCGGGTGAGATTCAGGGTCGACGCGGCCGCGTCGACGACATGTACCAGGAGGGCGACCTCATGGTCATCGAGGGCATCGCGCCCGTCGAGGAGATGATCGGCTTCTCCAGCGACATCCGCTCGGCGACCGAAGGCCGCGCCTCCTGGAACACGGAGAACGCCGGCTTCCGCGTGCTGGCCGACAACCTCCAGACGGAGAAGATCACGGAGATCCGCGAGCGGAAGGGCATGAAGCTCGAACTGCCGCCGTCGGTCGACTACATCTAACCGAGGTCCGCTCCCCGGCCACGCGGTTCTCGATTTCGACGTCTCGGTTGCGACTCTCCTCTCGCGGCGGCCGGCGCGTGTGTCGACCGTTCGGACTCCGAGAGTATTACGCGTGATACTCTCGACGGAACGTTATTATTCCGAAATCGACTGTACTGATATCGAATGAATCAGGTTCTCACACGGATCGACAGACGGCTGTCGTCGACGTTCGACGACGAGACGACGGCCGTGACGAGGCGCCGGTCGCGAGCGGCACGGATGGGAGCGAGCGTCGCCGTCTCCGTCACGGGCGTCGTCCTGTTGAGCCCGAACATCGCACCGCTGTTCGTCGGCGGCCAGCCCCCGTTCAGCGTCGCGCTCTCCGTCTTCGGCTCGCTCGTCTGTCTCGGCCTGGCCGTCTCGGGGTACCTCCTCTATCGGAGCGAGTTCTCGACGGCGAACGCCGTCCGCATCGCGGTGTGGAACCTCCTCGGCGTGGTCGTCCTCGGGGTCGTCCTGTGGCTCCACGGGATGGTCCAGGGCCCGGTCGTGTTCGGCGCCGGCGGGGTCGAGAGCGCGCTGACCGCCGGCAACATCCTCGCCATCAGCACCGCCGCGCACGTCATCATCGGCGTCCACGACGCTCGACGCGTGCGGGCGGAACAACTCGCCGACGAACAGCGAAAGCTGGCCGTGTTGAACCGCGCGCTCCGACACAACCTCCGCAACGAGTCGACGATTCTGGTCGGGCACGGGGAGCGGCTCGAACAGGAGGTGGACGACCCCAGTCTGGAAAAGTCCGCACGCGTCGTCGCCGAACGGGCACGAACCGTGGGAGGGCTCGCCGACAAGGCGAAGACGATCATCGACCTGTTCGAGCGCGAGCGACGCGTCGAGCATCCCCACGACGTGAGGACGATGGTCGACGGAGCGGTCGCGGAGGTCACTGGAGACGCCGGAGCGACCGTCGGCGTCTCGGTCCCGGACGGGGTGTGGGTGTGGGCGGACGACTGCTACCGGACGGCGCTGGGAGAACTCGTCGAGAACGCGTTCGAGCACGGAAAGCCGCCCGTCGAGGTGACGGTGACGGCCGACGACGAGTGGGTACACACGCACGTCCGCGACGCCGGCGAGGGCGTCCCCGACCACGAGGCGGCGGTCGTCGGGGGCGAGACCGACATCACGCCGTTGACCCACGCGAGCGGGCTGGGACTGTGGCTCGCGCGGTCGGCCGCCGAGGCGAACGGCGGCCGCCTGCGGTTCGACGAGGAAGCGGAGGGGACAGTAGTGACGCTGTCGCACCGACGGGCGGCCGGCCCGACAGCGTAGGCGACGCGACGGAGACATGTAGGCGACGCGACGGCACGTCGAGAGCGCACCAAGGACGCACCTGCCGCGTGAAGGCGGCGGTCCACAACCGACGGAGGCTTATACCGCGACACAGAACACCTTCTCACAATGCGAACGGGCACGTACTCCCCGAAACGCATCGGCACGGAGCGACGACTGGCGGGCTCCCTGCCGAGGACAACAGGGGGGTGCCGTCCCCTGTCGAAGGGGGTGGGCGACGGTGACCGACACTGCGAGCGAAGCAGGAGAGACTGCCGTGCCCCAGGACGGTCAGACGGAGACCGACGGCGGCGAGCGCCCGCAGGCGTACACCGTCCGCCTGGAACTCGCCGACGAACCGGGGCAGTTGCTCGCGGCGCTCAAGCCCATCGCGGACAACGGCGGGAACCTCCTCTCGATCTTCCACGAACGGGGGAACATCACCCCACGAGGGAGGATTCCCGTCGAGGTCGACCTCGAGTGTCCGCCCGACCGGTTCGAGGGCATCGTCGACGCACTCAGAGGCGAGGGGATCAACGTCATCCAGGCGGGTGCCGAGCGCTACGGGGAGGAACTGAGCATCCTCCTCGTGGGCCATCTCGTCGACACGGACCTCTCGGACACGCTCCACCGCATCGAGGAGTCCGCCGCGGCATCGCTGTCTGACCTCTCGCTCTCGGCGCCCGAAGGGACCGACGAACCGTCGAGCGCACGGCTTCGACTGGCGACGCGCCCGGGACAGACCGAGGCGGCACTCGAATCACTCCGGACTATCGCAGCCGAAAAGGAACTCCACGTCATCGAACCGCTCACGGAGGGGGCGAAATGAGTCTGCGACTCGCGGTCCTCGGGGCGGGCGCCGTCGGGGGAAGCGTCGTCGAACTCGCCGCCGAGTACGGCCACCGCGTGGTCGGGTTCGCCGACTCCTCCTCTGGCGTCGTCGACGCCGGAGGGATCGACGGCGAGCGCGCGCTGGAGCGAAAAAGTCGCGATGGTGCTGTCGGCGACGACGACCCCGACGACGTGCTCGCAGCCGACTACGACGTGCTCGTCGAAGCGACGCCGACGACGCTCGGCGACGCCGAACCGGGCTTCTCACACTGTCTGGCCGCGCTCGAACGCGACCGCCACGTCGTGCTCGCGAACAAGGGCCCGGTGGCGGAACGGTACGCGGACCTCCGAAGGGCGGAAGAAGATAGCGCCGGCGACGTGCTGTTCGAAGCGACCGTCGGCGGGGCCATGCCCGTCCTCTCGACCGTCGCCGACTACGGCCCGGGCCACATCTCCACCGCCCGCGGCGTCCTCAACGGGACGGCGAACTTCGTCCTGTCGCGGATGGCCGCCGAAGGATTGGGGTACGAGCACGTCCTCGCGGAGGCCCAGGACCTGGGAGTCGCGGAGGCGGACCCCTCCTTCGACGTCGATGGAACCGACGCGGCGCTGAAATGCGTCATCCTCGCGAACGTTCTGAGCGAGGCGCGCGGCGGCGACGTCTTCAGCCTCGACGACGCCGAGGTCACAGGGATAAAAGACATCCCCGGGAGCGCGCTTGACCTCGCGACCGAGGACGGCCGGACGATCCGACTCATCGGCGAAGCCACGCCGAAGCGCGTGCGCGTCGGGCCGCGGCTCGTCCCCCAGCACGGAGCGCTCGCGGTGACGGGCACGCAGAACATCGTCCAGTTCGAGACCGAACACGCGGGGCAGTTGAACGTCAGCGGCCGCGGTGCGGGCGGCCCCGAGACAGCGACGGCCGTCCTCGCCGACGTCGCGCGACTGAACCGGTAGGTCACGACCGACCGGACCGGAGCGACCCATCCGGCGACGGTTCCGGTTCCACGACGTGTCAGTTCAGGAGATACTGTTCGAGAACCTGATGTGGACGATGACACTGTCTCGAACCGCGAAAAAACGTTAACCGCGTCGAAGGGATGGTTCCGTCGATGGGTTCGAATCCCCGAGAAGCGGGTGTCGTCTCCTTCACTCGGACGGTCTTCGACGCCGTCCGGGAGGAGAACGTGTCGTTCATGGCGGGGAGCCTCGCGTACTACGGGTTCGTCTCGATCGTCCCCCTCGTCGCCCTCGCGTTCCTCGCGCTCGCCGTCGTCGGGGGGGAGGCGCTCGCGCGGACCGTCGTCAGTCTCACCCGGTCGACGCTGTCACCGACCATCGAGGCGTTCCTCCGACAGAACGTCCTCAACGCCGCCGTCTCCGGAACGGTCGGCGCGTCGGTCGTGGGGGTGTGACGCTCGTGTGGGGGTCGCTCCGCCTGCTCCGCGGGTTGGACACGGCGTTCGCGGAGATATACGACACGGCGACGGAGTCGTCGTTCGTTGACGGCATCGTCGACGGCCTCGTCGCGCTCGTCACCATCCCCGTCGCGCTCGTCGTGGTCGTCCTCGTCACCGCGGCCGTCTCGCTCGTCGATTTCCATCGTGTCCCCGGTGGGACGGCGGTGTTGCTCCTCTGTGGCCTCGTCGTCGTGTTCCTGCCGCTGTACTACGTGTTCCCCGACACCGACGTCTCGGTCCGGGAGATTCTCCCGGGTGTCGTCGTCGCGGCGTTCGGGTGGATGCTGTTGCAGCAACTCTTCCAGGTGTACGTCCTCCTGACGGGGCAGTCGACCGGGAGCGCCGTCGGTGCCGTCATCCTCTTTCTCACCTGGCTCTACTTCGCGGGCGTCGTGCTCCTCATCGGGTGCGTGGTCAACGCCATCAACGGCGGACACTACGTCCCGAAATCGGGCGGGTGACCGGCGTCGGAGTCGACGACGGCCGGGCGTCGACCCCGGGAAGGCAAGCGGGCAGGGCCGCCGACCGTGACGCATGCGGACGGGGAACAAACCGCCTGACAGCGCCGGAATCGGCCGTGTGACGTATCGAAATCGTTTTACGGGTCACAGGCAAAAGCTTCCCACAGAGCGCCTTAGCGCGTGACTTCACCATGAGTGACAAACCGCACCAGAACCTGGCCATTATCGGCCACGTTGACCACGGAAAGAGTACGCTGGTCGGCCGCCTCCTGTTCGAGACAGGCTCCGTACCGGAGCACGTCATCGAGCAGTACCGAGAGGAGGCCGAGGAGAAGGGCAAGGGCGGCTTCGAGTTCGCCTACGTGATGGACAACCTCGCCGAGGAGCGCGAGCGCGGGGTCACCATCGACATCGCCCACCAGGAGTTCGACACGGATCAGTACTACTTCACCATCGTCGACTGTCCGGGCCACCGTGACTTCGTGAAGAACATGATCACGGGCGCCTCGCAGGCCGACAACGCGGTGCTCGTCGTCGCCGCCGACGACGGCGTCGCCCCCCAGACCCGCGAGCACGTCTTCTTGGCCCGTACGCTCGGTATCAACGAGCTCATCATCGCGGTCAACAAGATGGACGTCGTCGACTACTCCGAGGACACCTACGAGGAGGTCAAGGAGGAGGTCCAGAAGCTCCTCAAGCAGGTCCGCTTCAAGTCCGACGACGCGACGTTCGTCCCAATCTCCGCGTTCGAGGGCGACAACATCGCCGAGCGCACGGGTGCGATGTCGTGGTACGACGGCCCGATTCTCCTCGAGGCCCTCAACGACCTGCCGGAGCCGGAGCCGCCGACGAACGCGCCGCTTCGACTCCCCATCCAGGACGTCTACACCATCTCCGGCATCGGGACGGTTCCCGTCGGCCGAATCGAGACGGGTACCCTGAACCCCGGTGACAACGTCTCCTTCCAGCCGTCGGACGTCGGCGGCGAGGTGAAGACGGTCGAGATGCACCACGAAGAGGTCGACCAGGCCGGCCCCGGTGACAACGTCGGATTCAACGTCCGCGGCGTCGGCAAGGACGACATCCGCCGCGGCGACGTCTGTGGCCCCGCCGACGACCCGCCGACGGTCGCCGAGACGTTCAAGGCCCAGATCGTCGTCATGCAGCACCCCTCGGTCATCACCGCGGGCTACACGCCGGTCTTCCACGCCCACACGGCGCAGGTCGCGTGTACCATCGAGGCCATCGACCAGAAGATCAACCCCAAGACGGGCGAGGTCGCAGAGGAGAACCCCGACTTCATCAAGTCGGGTGACGCCGCCGTCGTGACGGTGCGTCCCCAGAAGCCCCTCAGCATCGAGCCGTCCGGTGAGATCCCCGAACTCGGCAGCTTCGCCATCCGCGACATGGGTCAGACCATCGCCGCCGGCAAGGTGCTCGAGGTCACCGAGCGATAACCGATGCAGCAGGCACGCGTTCGACTCGCCGGCACGAGTCCCGAAGACCTCGACTCCATCTGTGGCGACGTCCGCGAAATCGCCAACAAGACGGGAGTCAATCTCAGCGGGCCCATCCCGCTGCCGACGAAGACGCTCGAAGTGCCGACCCGAAAATCCCCGGACGGGGAAGGGACCGCTACGTGGGAGCACTGGGAGATGCGTGTCCACAAGCGTCTCATCGACATCGACGCCGACGAACGCGCGCTGCGGCAGCTAATGCGTATCCAGGTCCCTAACGACGTCTCGATCGAGATCGTCCTCGAGGACTGAAGCGCTGCGCTAAGGCACCCTCAGTTCGTCTCGGTTTTTCTCTTCGTTTCGACTCCGAGCGATAGCTCTGTATTCCGATTGCATCAGGTCCTGACGCTCGTCGTCTGTGCCTCGTACAGCCGACTGTACTGCCCGTGACGGGCGATGAGCGCGTCGTGCGGGCCGCTCTCGACCACCTCGCCGTCGTCGAGGATAGGGACAGCGGTCGGCCGTCGACGCGGACGTGGCCGCTCGTCGGGTCGTACAGCCCCGCGAGCAACGAGAGCAGCGTCGACTTGCCCGCGCCGGACCCGCCGACGAGTGCGACGAACTCCCCGCGTTCGACGGCCAGCGAGACGTCTCTGAGGACCGGTTCGTGGCTCCCCTCGTAGGCGAACGTGACGCGGTCGAACGCCACCGACTCGACCGGCTGTGCGACCGGTTCCCCCTCGACGCGCTCGCGATTCGCCGATGAAACAGAACGCTCAAGTGCCGTGCCGGACTTTCGACGAGTGCGGGCTCGTAGATCAGTGGCAGATCGCTTCCTTCGCAAGGAAGAGGCCCCGGGTTCAAATCCCGGCGAGTCCATCAGAATCCTTCGTTTTATCGAATTTTACTCATATCGAGTTTTAGCGACTCTCTCTCGCTAAATTCCAGGTTCTCGCTCGGTCTCAGAAACCAGCCGACAGCGCGAGTTGAACCGGTCCCCTGTTTACACCTCCTGCGTCCCGCGGTTTGTGAGAATGAGTGCAGCGGTTCGCCTGCTGGTTTCAGAACACCATGTGCCAGATGTTCGGCGGCGGTAACTGAATATCCGTGCTTCCATTTATATAGGCTCACTCCTGAGACGCTTCACCCTGTCGGCAACCTCAATCGGAGGTGGTCGGCATGACGGGGCCAGACGATCTCTTCGACCAACTTGATGCAGCTGAAGCCGTCACAACCGACAATCAAAGTAATATCGAGTCCGCGGTCGAGCAACCCGAAGCAGATGCCCTCAGAAAGGAAGCGGGATCAGATCAAGTTAACACGAGAAGTGCGTCCGCTAACGCACCGACCAACCGGGAAACGGGAGAGCGCACGACTGCAGAGACACAATCAAGCCAGCAGACGAGTGAATGCCGCTCTGTCAGATCGACCCTCTCTCGCACGTCGACTCACGTTGCAGAGTGCCGATTCTGTCGGCTTCGCTTCGATGACGAGTTCGACGCGAGAGCGCATGAAGGCATCTGTCCTTCCGAGCGTGTCGCACACTGCCGCTACTGCAAGCATCCCATTACCCGAAGGGCGGACCTCGAAGCTCATCTGAACGGCTGTGAGGCGTACCGGGCCGCTCAGAAGCGAACACAGCATCGAGGGCAGACGAACGAGACAATCGACGACGAATCTCCACCCGGCCAGGAGGTCGAAGGTGAAGCTAAAGATGACGGGGAGGAAGGGGTATCGAGGCTATTTATCGAACCACAGCCTCACGAATTCCATGCATATCTCAAATGGGACTGTTCGTACCTCGACAATCCGCTTCGCTCCTACTTCGGTCTGAACTCCCTGCAGAAGGAGCACGACTTCGAGACGCACGGTCGTCTCCGCACTGATGTGGAGATTGATGGCGACGAGTGGGCTGTTGAATTCGGATTCAAAGGCTGCGGTATCGCCTCTCGCGACGATCCGAGCTTCCGTCTCGACGAGGTCCGCGAGTATCTCGTGTACGTCTATCCGAACGCGTACTCCTCGTGGTCGGACGCCAAAAAAGAGGCGCGGAAGCGGGCGTACTTCCGTATCTCCCCACGATGGCCCGACATCGAGACAATCGAGGGTGCTCGGTCGATGTCCAACCCGTGTGATATCGAGGGATATGACATCGAGATGGAGGGGGCGAACTGGGACTTCGAACAGTACCCTCACGTCCTGCAGCGTGCGTTAGCTTCGCTGGCGGATAAGCAAGGGTTCCGCTTCAATAGTCCCACCACGATTCATCCAAAAGACTTCGACCCCGAGGCAACTCATCCGACTTCCAACATCGTCGATGCTGAGTTGCTTGTTCGCGTCGTGGACGGAAAGACGGGCAAGGTCATCGCGTATGATGGCATTATTCATCGTATCTCTTTGCTTTTATCTGGTGACCGCGAAGGGTACGCCAAGACAGTCCGAGACGATCGCGAGTGCCCAGGATACTACCACACGGCAACGATCGGATCGATGCGAGCCAGTGAACTCATCGGCGGTCATCGGCTCGCCAAGGAAATCAAGCATTACCATGTGCAGAGCCCCGACGCGGTGGAGGGGACACCGCTTGAGAATCCCAAAATTTGTGTCTCGTTTCAGAACTCAGTCCACAACGAGACGTTGTACTGGGACGATCTCGACCAACTCGAGCGCGAACTGGACGAGACGCTGCTGAACGTTCTTGAGTGGTCAGATATTCCCACGCGACCAGATTCGCAGTTCTACGTGGCTGACGACTACTTCGAAGTTGAAGGGTCCAGCCGGTGGCGAAAGCTCCTCCGAAACCGATTGCCGATGATTAAGGAGAAGCAGGATGCCCAGGTGTTCGGTATCGCGAGCCAGATGAACGAGACAGATGCGGAGATCGTCGATACCCTCCTGACGGATGGAGGAACGATGTCACCGAAAGACCTCGCGCGGGCCATCAGTGTCAGTATCGATACGGTCTATCGAGCACTGAAACGGCTCGGACCGCTCGTCGAGCACACCTACGGCGAGCTCCAGATCGCCTCGAAGTACATCGCTCAGGAGATGGTTGGATACATCGACTCAATCAAGGACAGTATCCACGAAGGTCTCGAGGGAGCACTGGATGCGCTATTCCGTGCAGAGACCTACGGTGAACGGGACGATCCGTGGACACGATTTCTCGATCGGTACGGAGGCAGTATTCGGGAAACAGAGGGGGCAGATCCGGATGTGTTAGAGTTCGGATTCAGGCCGGCAGACTTCCGTGAGGCGCGTAGACTGCTTCTAGAAGGCGCTGCCCGCTGGGCCGAAGTAACGGGAGAGAGGATCCGTCGCTTCGGGTTCGAATTCGCGCCTGTCGTGAAGCTCGTCGACGGCACGATGTACGCACCGAAGAACTTCGCTGACGCGCTCGGAAAGCCCGGATAGCGAAGTGACTGGTGAGAGGCATCACTATCCAACACACCAGTTAGCGGTTCTTTTTGCTTGTTTTTGGCTCAGATAGTGGGTACTCACCGGTGGTTCATGATCACTGAATAGCTGCTGCGAACGTGTCTCTCTGTAACTTCGACACGGGGTACCCACTTCTCCGTTAGGGGTGTGGCTAAGAAGCCACTTGCAGAAAACTACCCCTCTTGCTTCGCGCGAGGGGATGAACCGCGGACACGGTGGTCTGTCGGCGCGCCTGACCCGGCGCGCCTTGTTACATTGACAGAACGGAACAAATATCTCTACTTCGGGTGGTAGTGATATGACCTGGGCTTTCGGCTATAGTTCAACCCGACAGTTCTCGATCCTCAAACTCGCTTATCTACACGGTGCTGTGCAAAGCATCAAGTGCTGGTGGTGACACGGACGAGTATATGCAAATCGCAGATCTCCTCCAGCCCCGCGAGGAGGTAATTGAGGGCCAATTCCAAGGGGTACTTCAAGCCCACAAAGTCGGTGACTCCGCCGATCGCTTGGAGAATGATCCTACAAGACTCCTCTCGATGACCTACCCATCGAACGCCCTACAGACTGCCTTTGAGCGCGTTGACGACAAGCTTCGAGGTAGCGACAGCCAGGGGGGAATTACACTTTCAGGGCCATACGGTGCAGGGAAGTCGCATGGTCTGATTACTCTCTATCACTTGTTCAACAGTCCGAACATTAGCAAAGACTGGCTTGCCGAATGGAATATTGACCTTCCACTTCCGGACACCACACGGGCATCGATTCTATCAACCAGCGAAACGGACGCTGACCAAATTTGGGAGCCGATTTTTGACAATCTCAACGGCTCCGAAATCCTCGAAGGGATCAAGCGGTACCCCACAACGGAGCACATCGAAGCATTAGTTGGAGATGACACAGTCGCCATTTTCTTCGATGAAATCGAGACCTGGTGGGAATCCTTCGACAGAGACGAAGACGGTGAACTCCTCGAACGGAACGAGTTCTTCCTTCAGAATCTACTTGAGGTCGCAAACGACCCTGAGAGGAACCTGTTCGTATTCGTCACTCTGCTCGATAAGAGTCCCGGGTTCAAACGCATCCTCAACCGGACAAACCCCTACGCAGTAGACATGAACGACACGGGAGACCGTGAACGCATTATCCTTCACCGACTCTTCGAAACCCCCGTGAGGAAATTGATGAATCTGGTGTACGCGATGTCGTCGAGAACTATACCGACCACTACAACAACCCAATTAACCCCGAGGAATTGGGTGAGCTCCAGCGATACGAGAATCGGATGGTGGAGACGTATCCGTTCCACCCCGAACTTCTCGAACTCCTCGACCGCCTGTATGAGGCGGGTCGGGAACAACAGAGTGTTCGTGGCGCGATGAACGTTCTCGCAGACACAGTCAGTCGGAAGTACGACGAAACGGATCTCATTGTTACGTGCGACATCAGGCCAGCTGCCTTCCGTGGTATGAACCAGACGCTGTTCAACCGCTATGTCTCTGACCGAGACCACGTGAAGGACATCGACTTTGGGGATGACCTGCTCCGAACAATTCTGCTCTACACATTGGATGAGCGGTCACAGATGGCAACCGTGACGCAATGCCTCCTCGGGACGTTCAAACCCGAGAAATCATCCGTAGACAAACTCAACATGTCGTTGAGCAGCCTTTATGGGACGGCTCACTATCTTGATCGGGACTCCGGTGGTGCGAGTTACTACATCACAGAAGACCCCAAGCTGACTGCGCTTGTCACCCGGGAACAGAACCGGGTTTTGGAGGATGACTCGGCATCCATTGAGGAGACACTCGTCGATATCGTTCGAAACGATGTCTGGGATGGGGATGTGCTCGTGCACCCAAACGACGATATTCCTGACAACGATTCTCTCTCTGTTGTTGTTACTCTCAGTTACCTCTCGAACGGGACGCTTGAGGCAGAGCTGAGTGAGTTCTTCGAGGGACGAACGTACCAAAACACGGTGTTGTTCGTCACCCCAAAAAAGCAGCTTCTCGAGGATGAGGACATCATCAAGAAGGCAGCACGGGTCTTGGGTGCACAGAATCTCCAAGGTAAGGTCGATGACGACAAAGGAGAGTTGTCGCGTCTGATTCGTGACGAGCGCCGGGAACTCACCAACGAACTCTCCGACAGATACGGGAAGTGGGTGAAGTGGAGCGTGGACCCGAGTGGTGACCTGCGAATGCGACGAAAGAACGTCGCAGCCCGTGTCAGCGATGTTGAAAACAGTGTCGGGCGTGACAAGACCTACGTCAGTGAGACGATCCTTGATGAGGTCGAAGGAACAGCGAACGGCATCACCCTGAAGTCGATGAAAAACGACTTCAAGGCATTCCGCAGGATGCCTGTGCTCATTGACGACAACCTGTTCTATTCAGCGGTCAGAAAGCTCTACGACGACGAGAAGATCGTACTTGAAGGAGACCACGCTAAGTTCTACGTCCCCCACAAGGGTGATCGTATGCCTGACCTTGAGGATTCGCTCGTCATCCGTCACCCTGACTCGCTAGATGACGCGATATTCGAGGAAGAAAAGACGACAACATCTACAAGGGGGACGGAAGGGGGAACAGGACAGACAGGTGGCACCACTACTGCAGGCACCGGATCCGGTGGAGGAGGTGGTTCCGGAACGACATCCACCGGAGCGACTGGTGGTGGCGGTGGAGGAACCACGATCGGGACAACCTCCACCACGAAGAACGTCTACCTAGAGGGAAACTCCGGTCGCGTACTTCGCAGTATGGCTGAGTCGAGAATTAGTGAGAGCGAGGATACAGTGACTCACATCGACCTCTCGTACGATTTGGCTGACCTCTCTAAGGAGGAGCTCATAGAATTCCTTCAGAAGCTCCCGAGTGCAAACCACATCGGTGCTGACCTGGTGATTGAGAGTGAAACTGACGAATAACGCAATCGAGCGACTCATTGAAGAAGATGATCCCATCCCTGTCGTCTGGGATTCCCTCTGGGACATCTGGGCCCCAGCTGCGGAAGACATAGGTGAGCACTACGCCCGTGAGCCTACCGCGGTCGGGTACGAGAGAACCCTGTTAGATGTGTACTCGGAGTTCTACGACATCCTAGCCGACCGTTGTGTCCATCAAGCCTCGATAGACATCCCGGACGATGGCGCGTTCGTGGTGATGGATGCTATGAGCGTCCGTGAGGCGTCGCTGTTCGTTCGGACGTTGGGGGCGAAGGGTTTCACACCGAATGTCGGCTACTCCTTCTCCACGGTGCCCTCAGAGACAACTCCGTATCGTGACCGTGTGGGATACTCCGATCTCAAGAGCGAGCACAAGACAGCGAGTGTCAAGAGCCAGGATCCGTCGCTTGACGGCGACGAACAACTCATTTGGTGTAGATATCCGGATGCACTACTCGAATCGATTCAGGAGGGGAAGACGGAGCTCTCTTCTCTTGATGAGGTGTTCGAGAAGACAGAGCGAGCGCTCCTCTCCATCGTTGACCAACTTGATGCAGATCGCATTGTCTTTGGCTCCGACCACGGGTACGTACGGCTAGACTCTGGCCACACGTTCGGTGTGAGTGATCGCTGGAAAAAGCGGTTACAGGAGACATTCACTGGCGGACGGTTCCAGAGTGTTGGCGAGGTCGATGCTGACGACCTCGTTGAGAAAGGTTACGTTGCCGAAGCCGACGGCTTCTACATGCCCCTCGGACGGTACACGTGGCCACGAAGAGGGAAGTATTCGACGTACCAGCACGGTGGCCTCAGCATACACGAATGTCTTACTCCACGGATCGAGGTCACTCACCAATAACCGTATTCTCTACTATCTCCACCACCACCCGTCTCGTCGTTCACCCCATTCTGAATCGCTTGCTGACGCCAACTCTCAACATCTGTGTGATTCCTATTGCGGATCTGGAGTCTGTAGTATCGTGAACCGTTGTCGGTAAACCGCTCCTCAAACAGTGCTACCTTGTAACGGTAGAAGTCTTCGTTGTGTGCTGGGAAATTGGTTGGCAAGAACACACGCCATTGTGGAGAATAATGTCCCTCGTGATATGTGAGTTTTCGTGACTCTCTGTTACCACGGAACTCAATCGTGATGTACGAATCGGAGGGGGTCTTTTCTTCGAAGAAGTCTGCGAGTTCCTCTTTAATCTCCAAAATGTACCTCATCTGGCCCTGCATAGCCCCCGTCTCTGTCCACATGTATTTGGCATCAGAAGAGGTGGTTATTCGTTGCACATCGCTTTGTTCAGCTTCTGGTGGTGAGGTTGGAACATTACTCCGAACACTCTCATAGTCGCGAATTAGATCCTCAGTCAATGTGACTGTGTTAGATGAGACTTCTTCCCACCACTGACGGAATATCCTGATATCATCCGCACCGATCCGGTCAGGATATGATAATTTTGAACCCATCTCGAAGTTTTTCGGGTGGGAACTCATCGCAGCCCCTGTTGCGTTTGCGGAGGTAACGAATAGACAAATCTGATCCTTGGTAGATTCAGAGTAGAAGCCACCCACTTTTGCATGCAAATAAGGCCCTCTTCGTAAGGCTTGTTCAGTGACTTCCCCCCGGGGAAGAAACAACCTCACATCAGTCCGACTTTTCGATAAGAGTTCCTCTAATGCATTCGGTGTTGTGATTCCCTGATTGAGTCCGATTATCCACTGGGAGTCACAGATCTCCCGCCAATCATCCCCTGAATTGTTGTAGCAATAATTGTCCAACCCGTCGGTCGTGACGAATGGGAACGCAACCCCAGCGTTAATCGGTTGGTCAAATTCTGAGATGGTCTCAAATATTTCTTGCCCATAATTCGGCGAAATACCTGGGCCACTTGGGAGCAGCATGCTGGATGATAGACTAACTGTCAGGTAATTCTTTTCTACGATTTGGGGTGCAGCCGAAGACGTAGTGCGACCACTTATTTATGACCGGGAACAAGTCCCGTTCATCTATTTACCATGAACGATAGGCGCCCAATTGAGGTTTCTTTCCCCATAGAAGAAGTCAACACAATCGCTGAACGCGAAGCACACGCCAAACGCTACTACCGGCCAGTGTACACAATGCACAAATGGTGGGCCAGGCGCCTCGGCTCAGTCTTCAGGACTATGCTAATCTACGCGCTGGCTGACGAGGATATGAATGTAGCAGGGCTACGCCAGGCCACGTTTGCTGAAAACAACGGGCTCCCAGAGGTAGACTGGGACAGTCCGGACTCTCTCTGGGAGTACTATCTTGAAGATCTCGACTTTGACGGAAAAACTGTCCTTGACCCGTTCATGGGTGGTGGGACGACTATTGTAGAGTCTCTCAGGATGGGCTGCAATGCGATTGGGAGTGAGTTGAACCCAGTCGCATGGTTCGTTGTTAAGAAGGAGGTTGAACCAGTTAACCTCGACGAACTTGATTCGGCCTATAATAAACTCGAAGAAGACGTTGGACAAGAGATTCAAGATTACTATAGAACGGAATGTCCGCACTGCGATGAACACGCAGATGCAATGTACTACTTCTGGGTCGATGAACTGCCCTGTAGAAACTGTGGAGAAAATGTTCCCTTATTCAAAGACTACAGGTTAGCAAACGCTCGATCCTCCAAAGATAGTTTTTACCACGTTGTGTGTCCCGACTGTTGGAACGTCCACACGACGGACGACTATAGGACAGAGACAAGCTGCCCAGATTGTACTCACGAGTACACACCTAGCGATGCGGGGCATGTTTCCCGTGGTAAATACACATGCCCTCATTGCGACGAACACCCTGAAATGTCCATTATCGAGAGTGTCAAGCGGTTTGGACGAGCTGAAAAATCTCTCTTTGCGGTCGAATACTATTGCCCTGAAACAGAAAAGAAAGGATACAAGTCCGTAACTGAATTCGATCGAGAATTGTTCGAGGCAGCAGAAGAAGAGCTTGGAGAAAAAATGGACTCGTTGCCCATCCCAACAACAGAGCGTTACCGAGGTAGCTCCGATCGGGCACGGAACCATGGCTATGAGCGATACGATCAGATGTTCAATGATCGACAGTTGCTCTGTCTCGGGAAGCTCCTTGATGGTATTTCACAGATTGAAGATCAGAATGTGAAGGAATTCCTCCTATTGGCGTTCTCAGACACGACAACATTCAATAATATGTTCTGTGAGTACCACACCTCTGCGAACAAGATTCAGGGGATGTACAAACGCCACACCATCACTGCACGGCACACCCCTGTCGAGAACAACGTGTGGGGCACCGATGCGGGGGCCGCTACGTTTAGTACCGAATTTGAAAAGATGCGAGCAGGCAAAGAATTCTGTCTGAACCCGTATGAAAAGTACGTTGAGGATGGGGAAACAAAGCAACGGGATGGTGTGGGGAAAATTGAGGGGTTCGTGACAGACAATCCAGACAAAATAGGCGAGCCTGTTGGGGATAGTACTGATGCCACCTATAATGTACATCTCCGTTGTGGTACCTCAGAATACCTCCCGATAGACGACAACAGCGTTGACGCTGTCATTACTGATCCGCCCTACTTTGACAATGTGATGTACTCGGAGACGGCGGACTTCTACTATGTCTGGCTCAAGCAGGTGCTCGAGGATGAGTACGAGCACTTTACCGCAGACCTCACGCCGAAAGCGAGTGAAATCGTGAGTGACCCGGCAGGCGAAGATAGCGTTGACACGTACCGAGACAAAGACCACTTTGTCACTGGGCTCACTAACGTCTTTGACCAGGCCAATCAGAAGCTCAAGGAGGGTGGAATTATGGCGTTCACCTTCCATCATAAAGAGACTGAGGGTTGGAGTACCGTGCTCCAGTCTGTTCTCGATGCTGGGTTCTACGTCACGGCACTCTATCCGATTCGTGGTGAAATGCGCGGGAGCACCCACATCCACGACAAGGCAAACATTGAGTACGACATGATCGTGGTGTGTCGAGACCGGGAAGAGCAACCCGAGGAAGTGAGCTGGCGTTCGATCGAGGATGACATCTACTTCCGAGCGAGTCAAGAGATCGAGCGCCTCGAACAGAGCGGTTCTCGGCTCACACAAGGGGACATCTTTGCGGTCACAATGGGCAAGTGCTTGGAGGTGTTCTCACAGCACTACCCGAGCGTCACCCACAAGGGTGGTACGATGTCGGTGGAGAAGGCTCTCGAAACCATCCGTGGCATCGTCGATGAGCAGCTCATGGAGGAACGTGTCCAAATCCTCGGTGATGAAATGGACACTCTGAGTGCAATCTACCTCACCTACGTTCTCGGGCGAGGTGGCAGCATCTCGTACAATGCGCTCAACAAAGATCTTCGAACCCGTGGAATCGACGTGGCTGAACTTGTCCGTGAAGGACTCCTAGAACAAGAAGGTGATTCACTTAATGTACTCGGGCCGCTCAGGCGCGCTGAGCGCATCGAGAACAAGAGGAATCCCCTTGCAATCGACAAAGCCCACTACCTCCGTTACTTGTTTGAGGCGGACAAGCTCTCACAGCAATTTGGTAAGTGGACCGACGAGGGTGCTATTGCAGCACTTCGGCGACTAGCCGATATAGAAAACGACGACGAGTACGCGAACATCGCGGACTACGTGGCTGAACGTACGGACACTCAGTTGGAGTTCGACGACTTCTTCTGAGGATTGATAATTTCTACGTTCACTAATCTAGTTTCCAATGGTAGTTTAGCTCATAACACGCTATCAAAACATACTCTCAATAAGCCTAGATTTTGTCATCGGTTACTACGCAATCGATGAATTCAACACGAAGGAGACATGCTACTGTGATGAGGGACCTAAACTGCCCATGATGATCCCTCATCTTTTTGTATATTAAAACTGATCAGTCTTATCAATCAATAATATCCAAATTCTCGCCCAGTGTCTCCTTGCCCAGTGAAATCTCTGAACCCTTGTGATTCAGTATTTTTTCTCCAGCGATCAACATCAGTATGTGACGGATTTCTGAGTACTAAATCATAATATGGTCCAGTGTACCATTGACCGTCTGTAGTGTCTTTCTCAAACCGTGCTACCTTGTTCGGGTAATAAGTCGGTGAGAACTGACTAAATGCGCGAGGGAGAAAGATTCGCCACTGAGGCGAATAGTGGTCCGAATCGTGAGGTTTAAATTCTTGACTCGGCCAAACAGTCCCTTGATGACCGATAGCAATAGTGCCGTCTTTTCGGCCTCTCTCGTCAAAGAATTCGGCTAAGTGTTCCGCAACTTCCAAAATATACCGTTTCTCTCCTTGCATCGCGCCTGTTTCAATCCAAAATACAGTTGCGTCAGCGGGATTCATTCACTAATGTAGTGACAATAGTCCGTATTAAATCCACCTTGAAATAATATGTCCATGTCATTTGTCTTCTCCACACTCCACTCGCCTGTTACTGTAACTCAGTATCACCAACATGAACGAATTTAGTAATTTCCCCACCAGTCAAGAATGATGCCGAGTACACGAGCCTCGCGGACTACGTTGCAGAGCGTACGGACACTCAGTTAGAAGTCAACGATTTCTTGTAAGATAGTGTTAACATCATTGACGTCCTGTTGTTGGTTTGAACTGGAAATTTAAGACAGATGATGACACAATAGCATACATCCAAATGGCCTCCGACCTCGACATCGGTTACCACGTGATTGATGAAGACGCCTTAGACGACTATGGGATGTTCGACGAAGAGATGAGTATCGTCGAGTTTCTTAGGCGACTTAAGCGTCGAGAGGAAATCCCGCTTGATATGACTGTTCGAGGACTTGATGACTATCTATTAGGGGTCGATGACGCAGACGTAGCATGTGACTACATTCACCGACTACTCCGTGACAGGGTCAATTACCTCAGTTTGCGGAATCCACGTGTCCAGTTTGTTGTGGACGATGTCGAAAACTGGAGTGGCCCTGTAATCCCGACTGGCGATGAACCAATCAAACTCAATCGAATCTTCCACGGGAGTATGGAGCAAAGCGGTCCAGGCTGGTACTCGAGCAACTTAAACGTACAGTCCTAGTTGAGCAGCAACACGAACTTCACAGGCTTCTTCAGCTCTGCCTCCCGCTCGCTCGTACTCTTCCAGCCTACTCACGACTTCTTCTAAACCGATAGTCGGACGGCTGTAGGTCTGTACACCCGTCGCGTGTCTCGTGGAACTCTACGTTCCCATTGCCTCTCCAATCCGCGCCTCGGTTGGTTCCGCAAGATATGGTTCAATTGCTGAATAATCACTCCACCCACCAATGGCCATCATCGTCCGAACGTCGACCTGCCGCTCGACGAGGTGGTACGTCGCCCACGAGCGCCTGAGGTCGTGCGAGGACACAGACAGCCACCGTGGTTCGTCCAGATCCTCAGCAATCACCTCTCCCGCTTCTTTCACCCATCGACGAACCGACGGCGTACTCACGTCGACCCACGACTCCGATGGATCCAGTCGCCGCTCACGGCTGTACTTGTGGACGTCGTCGGCGACGTGATCGGGCATCCAAGCATCTCGTGTTTTACGATCGCCACCCTTCGTGTTCTTTCCGCGGACCTCGAACAGCCACACACTGCCCTCTTCTGAGTAGCGAAGGTGGTCGTCACCGGGGTAGCTCACTTCGGACGCTCGAAGGCCACATCGCCCCATCAGTTGGACTGCGATCTCTCGTTCCCAACCGTCTTTCCCAGCTGACCGCTCGAGAGTCGAAAGCTCACCAGGGGACAGCCAGCACTTCGTGACGTCTCCCGCGTCGTCGACACGAACCATAATCGGATATCACAGAGAATACGTCTAGTTCTTTCGGTCAACGAGACCAGATATCGGCTTTGGCCGGGGAAAGCGGACCATTCGTAATCGGGTTGTGACACAAGTCGATTACTGGTCTGTGAACGAGTGTTGTCGCTCGCACCAGTCGCTCATGGAATCGCGTATTTCATCGGGCACTTCTCCGAAAATTTTCCCGAACCTCCATCCGAGGTTATTCCATGTTAGCACATCAAGCGTCTCGTCTCCATCGTACTCCTTGCCCTCCACCGCTCGAGTCCATCCCTGTTTGAAATCGTTCGACGACCAGACGTGAGTTCCTGACGAATGTCGTCCGTGTAGTCCAACAGCTCCGATGACATGTAGGAGAATCACTACAGAGGATATATTAAACGGGTGAGGATTGGTTGACCTATACGAGACATAGGATCACACTGGACAACATAGGCCAACTTTACTAGAAGCTCTCTGAGAATAGGAACATTTTGGGGAGACTCGCTGAGAGCTAGGAAAATTCTAGGGGCGGTCTAGCCCACGACGGGTATAATGTGTTCTCGAAAAAAGTACATTCGAATCCAATCATGTGTGGTAAGAATGATACTCCCGATGAATTTGAGAGAATCAATGAAAAGTGGGGCGGAGAAGTAAATCCGTTCGGATCAAGCAAACCTACGCTTTACAGTGTCCCACCGAACGCACTCGATCGAGCGGATCGAAGCGTTGCGTTTGCGGCTGCTAAACGGCTGCCAGAGTTACCTCCCCTCAAGCCACTTGAATATCGCTTCGCGGTAGTCCGTCAGTACGTAGCGTACGGCGAGGTGGAGTCGAAACGTCTTGAGGGAAAGCCATTTCGAACCGAATCTGAACAGCGACTAGATCGGGCGTTCACTGATGTTGCGGCGGCATACGACCGATGTGAATCAACGATCAGAGATGCCTGCACAGAGGCGTACGAACGGGGTAGTGACCCTCTTAGAGACGAAGCCTACGACCCTGAGAACCCAACAGCGTCGTTCAGAGAGGACTGTTGGAAAATACTGGAATGTGTGAGAGCGCAGGCTGATTCTTAAATGAACCGACGCCATTTTCTCCGCGTAGTCGGATCCGGAGCGATTGGATCCGCCTTTTCGACGGCAAGTACTGTGAGAAGACACGATTCTGTGCGCCGGCACACAGGACAACTTCCAAACAGAGAGGTGAACACAGAGGTCGTAACTCCCTACGCCGATTACTCTCTGGGCAACCCACCAATTAGCGAGTCCTCATGGATAATCCACCGCTTTGGGTGGCGGACCGTGGCTGACGAAGGACCAGATGTACTGCAACAATTCCGCGACGCAGTCTCATACGAATTCTTCATAAACGGTGAACCAATTGGGGACGCAACGACCCACTGGAACGATATTAGAAAGTACGAGGGCACTGAACACTGGCATCTCAGATGGGAGTACGCAACACCACCGCAGTCCATCGGTCTACATGACTTCCGTGTGAGGAAGACATTTGACCGACCTCTATACTATCCAGATTCAACAGGAGAGGACAAACTTTGGCAAGGTGTGGTGGAAGAAGAGAGTACGTATAATGTCGTTAAGGACAACAGACCAAGTACATTAGTTACATCACTCACGCATGAATGCGGAGTAGATCCGATAGATTTCGTTCAATAGTACCGACCGATAAGTCGAGTACGTCAACTGGATATCGAGCGAGCGATTTGAGTCCTTCCGAAGTTACTGATCTTGAGCTTTGAGGTTGTTCAATTCGCGCATTTTTCTGTTGTAACGCTCTATAAGTAGGGTGAGCTTGTCATCTGGATCAAGCTTAGAGAGATCCACGTCGATAGTGCCATTTAGAGCATGGTCGACTCTGCGGAGTGTTTCGCGATCCAGTTTGATTGCCGAACTCTTGTCGGAATCAGTACTTGCGTCCTGACTTCCGGTTTTGGACTGAAAGTCCATGACAAGTAGTAGCGACGGACTCCTTATGACAGTTTTCCGCGGGTAAATGACCAGAATGTGGGTCTTGTGGGTCGTGACGACCACTCAACCCTTCGCAGTAAGTCTAATCTCGCGTAGCTTCTTTCAATTCACGGAACTCGGTCAAAGCTCTACCTGGACCATCCCGGTCGGCAATCTCCTTAATTAACCCTTCAGCGAACATCGGCATCTCTGCTTCCGAATCCTCGCATGTGCTGACCGTATCCCGTTGACCAACGAATTCACGCATCACTTCGTCAAATGATAGACAATCTAATTCTCTGTTGTCCAGTTCAGCACGAAGCTCGTCAATGTTCATATCTTTGAGTCGTTCTCGCTGGGATGCCTTGCGTCGTTCACGAGAATATAGATCATCAGCACCAGCGGTTTCGTACTTCCATGTGGTTGACTCAATACGACCATCCACTCGGCGAATGCATCGGAATCTCCCTTCTTCTGAACCGGTTATCTGTAGCTCAGAATCCTCATGAGGTTTTGCTGGTGGCGTATCAAAACTTGCCCCACGATAATTCTCCCACCCACCTTTGTAGGTCATCCGTTGAACCTCGTACTGGACAGAGTGGCGAAGCCGACATACGCGATCTATTAACGCACGAATCATGGATGACCACGTTGACTGTTACGTCTCCGTGTGCTTCAAGCCCTGGTCAACATCAGACCAACGTCTATCCAACAATTTACTACGTAGACTCTACGTGTGAGGGTCGGATCATTCGAGAAGGCACACTGACGCAGGTCACCCGAGGGAACCGCTATCCCTGCTAGCTGCTAGCAGGAATAAGTGGGCTGAAATCTAGCCTATGGTTGTGTCTTAGCTAAGAGACGGTTGGGAAGAAAATTCGAGAAGTAGATTCTGTCGTCGCTGGCCAACGAGAATGCCCGACTCAATCAACCATGTCTGTAATTATTTTCACAATCTTACTCTTGTCGTATTTTTCATCGATTAGGCCAGGGTTCCTGAACAGGTACCGTACAACCGTCTCGGCTTCTCGATTTGTAATCTCTTCTCCAGCATCCAGTCTTTCTAATAAACCTTCGACATTATGTTGATTAACATACTCGATATCAAGATCCACATTTAATACCCCAAACTGAGCACCCTTCTCCTGATTAATCGCTTTTCTCACACCACGTTCTACGAGTATTTCAAACGGGATGTTCTGATCAATGGAACCTTTGTAGAGGAACGAAAGGGCGTCGACCATACCAGGTAATAAAAAGCTAGGACTCGCTTGAATGTCACCACCGATTGTTTCCCCAGGCTCATACTGTAAATCTGAAAATATCTGGTTTCGATCTCGGGGGGTCAGCTGGTTATTTATTATCGTGAAATCCATTATCCCGTTTGCAATCCGTTCTCGGATGTAGCCTCGTCTGTTCCGTAGTTGCTGGCCCTCGTACGACACTTGTCCTAGAAGAAATTGGCGATCGGTTTTCGTTAGAATCCCGCGCTCTCTATCAATTCGCGGGTCACCGGAGTCGGGCATATAATTCCATTCCGGTTATGCTGGTATAGAATTGTCGACGCAAGCATAATAGAATATCTATTACAGCAAATTACTTTACCGGTGAGTGTGATGGGTGTCGTATGGCCAACGACTGGACCAGTCTGTCCGTTCGCAAGGACGTCTATGAGAAGGTCAAGGCCAGGAAACGAGGTGGCGAAACATTCAACGAGTTGTTGCAACGGCTCTGTGAACAAGACGAAGAAGCAGATAACGATGTCTCTGGATAAGACGTCGGAGTGCTACCGGCAACCAAGTAGGACGGGTCCGCCGGTAGCACTTGAATGGCGGAGTGAGTACCCCGCGTTAGTTACTACAGGATTCACCTGTTTATGCTTTCGTTTGGGGCTCACGTTATCCAAATCCACCAAGTACGATACATGCCCCACAATCAACGAGATAAGAGCGACGACCTAGTCCCCTTGGAACTTGATGAGGCAATTTCCAGGTTCCTCAGACACATGAAGCCCGGATGGAGAGATTCGACCTACGACAATGCAGTGACGCGACTTGGTCACTTCACCGATTGGTTTGAGCAGGCAGAGATCACCGATCTGAATTCTCTGAATGGTCGGCATCTCTCTGACTTTGTTGAGTGGCGACATGGCGAAGTGAAGCCCATCACCCTCCAAAAACAGCTCTCAACGCCGCGGCAGGCTCTCCGATACTGGGTGACTCTCGAAGCGGTTTCACGAGGTCTCGCCGAGAAGCTCCAAGCGCCTGAACTCCCCGATGGTGCGGAGGTAAGTAATGTTGTTATCGATTCTTCCCGGGTTCGGAAGATACTCGAGTACCACAATCGATACCGATACGCCTCACGTCATCATGCAATGGCGGTCATATTGTGGAGAACAGGAATGCGCCGGGGGTCGCTTCACTCGCTTGACGTCGACGACCTCCGACCGGACGACCATGCCTTAGTCCTCAAACACCGACCCGAATCAGACACGTATCTGAAAAATGGGAAGCATGGCGAACGCTGGGTTAACCTAAAACCCCAATATTTTCAGATCATCCAAGACTACGTCAACAGTCCGAATCGCCCCGACGTGACTGACAGATTCGGTCGAGATCCGCTCATCACCACGCGGAACGGTCGACCTCACCCCACTACACTCACCGATAATACATATCGGATGACTCGTCCATGTGAGTACGGACCATGTCCTGTGGGACGAGTCCCAGAAGATTGCCAAGGCACAACCGATCCCGAGAAATGTCCTGAGAAACGGGGGCCTCACGCGTTCAGGCGAGCATCCATCAGTGAGCATCTGCGACATTCGACGCAACCCGATATTGTCTCGGATCGATGTAACGTCTCGTTGAAAGTCCTCTACCGTCACTACGACGTCCGCACAGAGCGCGAAAAGATGGCGGTTCGAAAGAATCAGTTGCCCGATTGGTCATGAGCTGCTCTTCAGTTCGATGTTCATCGGGTTCCGGAGTGAGAGGCATGCTTGAGCCCGGCCTCTTTCCTTCCCGGCGAGTCCACTACTTTTCGCGGCGAACTACGGGCGAGCATCTCGTGTGCTCGCCTCTACGTGAGCCGCGTGACGGAGTGTCTGTCCGAGCCGAGATTTGAGCCCTGCCAGTCGCGCGCAGCGAGGAACGAGCGAGCACGTCTGGCTCTGGTTCAAATCCCGGCGAGTCCATTCGATTCTGTCGACGCAACCGGCGAGCGGATCGAACCGCGTTCGAAGACGCTCCACGAGAGCCAACCCGCCGAAGGGTCGTCCGCGTCGCAAGGGTAACCCTGCTGGCCTCCCTACCTCCGACCATGGTTCCACTCGCGATGGGCTGGCGACACCTCCTCTTCGCCAACTACCCCGTCCCGCCCGCAACCGTCGACGCACACCTCCCCGACGCCCTGACCGTCGACACGTTCGACGGCGACGCGTGGCTCTCGGTCGTCCCCTTCACCAACGTCGACGTGCGTCCGCGCGGCCTTCCCCCGACCGTGGGTCTCGACCTCCCCGAACTCAACCTCCGGACGTACGTCACCTGCGACGGCGACCCCGGCGTCTACTTCTTCAGCCTCGACGCCCAGGGCGTCCTCTCGGTCCTCGGCGCGCGCGTCTTCCACCGCCTCCCGTACTACTACGCCCGAATCTCGCTGACGGGCGACGGCGACGGCGGCGTCCGCTTCGTGAGCCGCCGTCTCCACCCCGGCGACCGCCCGGCCCACTACACGGCGACGTACCGACCGAGCGGACCGGCGTTCGAATCGGGCGAGGACCCGTTGGCGGCCTTCCTCACCGAGCGGTACCGGTTCTACACCGAGGGGTCGGACGGCGCGGTTCGGTACGCCAACGTCGACCACGAACCGTGGACGCTGCATCCGGCACGCGCCACGCAGGAGACGAACACGCTGTTCGCGGCCAACGGCTTCGATGAGCCGTCGTCGGAGCCGGTGTACTACTACAGTCCCGGCATCGACGTCACCGCCTCTCGAAGCCTCCGGTGGAACGGGAGGAACGACCGGACGAGCGTGGAGGCGGAGGCATGACCGAGCGAACGGGGAACGCCGACGACCCGGCGGTGGGCAGCGACAGTGATGCCGGCGACGACACCGGTGGCGAAAACACGGCAAGCGTCGGCGACGCCAGTACCGGGGGAAGCGCCGACGTCAGCCGGGGGGGCGACTCCGACGTCGACCTCGCAGCGGTCGTCGACGAGGGACCGGTCCTCCTCTTCGACGGCGTCTGCAACCTCTGTAACGGCGCCGTCCAGTTCGTCATCGAGCGCGACCCCGAAGGGAAGATCAGGTTCGCGTCGTTGCAGTCGGCGGTCGGGCAGGCCGTGCTCGACCGACTCGACCTCCCGACCGGGGAGTTGGAAACGGTCGTCCTGCTCGAAGGCAACCGGGCGTACACGCGGTCGGCCGCGGCCGTCCGGGTCTGCGAACTGCTCGGCGGTCCCTACCGGGCGGCGAGCGTCGGCTGGCTCCTCCCCCGACGGGTCAGAGACCGGTTGTACGCGTTCGTCGCCGAGCACCGCTACGAGTGGTTCGGCCGGAAGGACCAGTGCACGATGCCGACGCCGGAGCTACGGGAACGGTTCGTCGAATGAGCGCGAGCGAACACGAGTGAGCGTCGAGTCGTCGATGAGCGTCCCAAGAGTCGGTGTCAGTCCGCGTCCCAGTCGTTGACTGCGTAGTAGACGCCGACGACGACGAACAGTCCGAAGAGCGCGACGCCCATCTCGACCTTCGGGCGGCCGGTCTCGGCGAGGTCGAGGACGCGGTGGAACCAGAAGAGGTTCGCCAGGGGCGTCGCGTGCGCGGCCCGCCAGACGTTCGCCACGGCGTCGACGCCGAGTTCGCGGAACATCCAGTGGCCGTCGGGGACCATCGCCCAGACGCCGCTGCCGAACGTCACGAGGAACTCGCGGCGCTGGGGCCAGTCGACCAGGAGCAAGAGGAGCAAACCACCGGCGAGACCGACGGCGAAGTGGACGAGCGCGTCCATCGAACGACGGTTCGACGGGAGGGCGGATTAACGCACCGTCTTCGACCCGTCGTGTCGTGAGACGTACAGCGTCTCCACTCCGGCCTCCGTATCGAGCGTCACCCGTTCGACCGGAACGGTAGGGGGGTCGCCGCCGAGCGTGGTGAAGAGGAAGTCCGCACCCGCGGCGTGGGCGACGTCCCGCGTCGGACGGTGGAGTTCGGGCGGGAGGTTGAGCGCGTAGACGGCGTCGACCGCGTACGGCGGTCCCGGTGGCGCGTCGCGCTCGGCGCGGACGACGATGTCGTCGCGGACGAACCGGACACCGTCGGGGACCGGTCGGGGATGAACGTCCGTCGCGGTCACCTCGGTCCCTCGGTCGACGAGCGTCGCGGCGACGTCGGTTCGCCGACCGATGCCGACCTCGACGACCCGGCCGTATCGGGAGAGATAATCGGCGAGAGCGGCGGTCGTCCGACGAGTCACGGCGGGATGTTTATGACCGACCCCTGCTTAAGTGCGTCCATGCTCGTCGACATCGTGCCGATCGGGGGCGTCCCCGCGCAGGTCAAACGGGAGGCCTCCGCCGGACTCCGGTCCGTCTACGACTGCGACGTGACCGTCCACGAGGAGCAGTCGCTCCCCGACGGCGCGTACGATCGCAGTCGAAACCAGTACCGGGCCGAGGAGTTCATCGAACTCGCCTCCCGGGTCGGCTCCGCCGAGAAGAACATCGGTATCACGACTCAGGACCTCTACTACCGACGCCGAAACTACGTCTTCGGACTCGCGTATCTCAACGGCAACGGCTCCGTCATCTCGACCGCCCGCCTCCAGACCACCTCCGACGGCGGCATCTCCACGAAGCCCTCCAGCGAAGTGTTCGCCGACCGCGTCCGCAAGGAGGTCGTCCACGAGATCGGCCACACGCTCGGCCTCGAACACTGCGACAACTCCAAGTGCGTCATGTCCTTCTCGCCGACGGTTCGCGAGGTCGACGTCAAGGAGGAGAACCTCTGCGGTACCTGCTCTCGACTCGTCCGCTGACGCCGAGCGGTCGCTGCAGCGGCTGGAAGGGGAACGAAGGGAACGGACCACGGTGGACCACGTCACTGATTCGCTGCTCGTCGGCGACGCGGACGACGCGAGTGACCACGCCGCGCTTCGGGCCGAAGGCGTCACCGCCGTCCTCTCGTTGACGCACGACTCGCCGGCGCGGCCCGCCACGGGCTACGCCGTGCTCGACCGCCCGCTGATCGACGGCCCCCGACACGACGCCGCGGACTTCGCGACGGCGGTCGACGACCTCCGGTCGCTCCTCGCAGAGGGCGAGCGGGTGCTCGTCCACTGTTCGGCGGGGGCCTCCCGGAGCGTCGCCGTCGCCGCGGCGGCGCTCGCGCTGGTCGACGGAGTCGAGAGCGCGACGGCGCTCGAACGGGTCAGTACGACACGCGGGGTGTCGGGACCCCACCCCGCGCTGGCCGACCGGGTGCGGCAGTACGTCGCGAGTGAGCGGGTGAGCGGGTGAGTGAACGAGGGAGCGCCCCGCTCGATTTCAGACGGTGAGAACCGCCGACAGGTAGTAGTCCACCGGTGGACTACCTCCTCTCATGACGTTTCTCGTTGCAGTCGACGGATCGGAGGCGAGCGACAACGCCCTCGCGCACGCGACCGACCTCGCCGGACGCCTCGGAGAGAGCCTCCTCGTGGTCACCGCGGTGGAACCGGCCGTCGTCGACGTCGGCGGCGACGAACCGGACGGCTTCGACGACGCCGCCGGGCGACTCGTGGCGGAGGCGGTCGAGGACGCCGAGGTCGACGCCGAGCGCGCTCTCGAATCTGCGCGAGAGTACGCGACCGAAGCGGGCGTCGAGGTCGAGACCGAACTGCTGTACGGGCCGCCGCTACAGGTCATCCCGAACGTGACCGAGCGCGCGGACGTCGAGGGGCTCTTCGTCGGGCATCGCGGCCTCACGGGCAAGTACGAGGGGCTCGTCGGCAGCGTCGCCAAGGGCCTCGTCGAACGCTCGCGCGTCCCCGTGACCGTCGTCCGGTGAGCGGGGGACCGTGACGCCGCTCGAACTCGACGGCTCCGACGGCGGCGGCCAACTCGTCCGGACGGCGCTGACGCTGTCCTGTCTCGGCGGACAGCCGTTCGAGATGACCGGCGTCCGCGCGGACCGGCCGAACCCCGGTCTCCGACCACAGCACCTCGCCTGCGTCGACGCCGCGGCGGCGCTCACCGGGGCGACGGTCGAAGGGGCCGACGCGGGATCAGAGCGCCTGACGTTCGCCCCGGCGCACGCACCGCGAGGTGACGTGGCCGTCGACGTCGGCACCGCCGGCAGCGTCGCGCTCGTCTTCGACACCGTCCTCCCGTTCGCCGCGGAAATCGACGAACCGATCACCCTCACCGCGAGCGGGGGCACCGACGTGAAGTGGGCGCCGACGTTCGACTTCTTTCGAGGCGTCAAGCTCCCGTTGCTCGCTCGCGTCGGCCTCGCGGCGGCGGTGCGTCTGGAACGACGCGGCTTCTACCCCACCGGAGGTGGACGGGCGACCCTCCACGTGGCCCCCTCGTCGCTCCGACCGCTCTCGTGTGACACCCGTGGGGACCTCGTCGCGAGCGCCCACGCCGTCGCCGCGCGCAACCTCGCCGACGCCGAGGTCTGCGAGCGCGCGCTCGACCGAGTTCGAGAACGGCTGTCCGTCCCCCTGGTCGAGACGCACGCGACGTACGCCGAGACCGACTGCCCCGGCTTCGCGCTCCTGCTCTCGGTCGCCGGCGAGACGCGGGCGGGGTTCGACGCGCTCGGCGAGAAGGGAGTGCCCGCGGAGCACGTCGCCGACGAAGCCGTCGACGCGTTCGAGTCGTGGCGCCAGGGGCCAGGAGCCGTCGACGGGTACCTCGCCGACCAACTCGTCCTCCCGCTGGCGCTCGCGGGTGGGGTCGTCACCGCGCCGCACTGGACGTCACACCTCCGGACGAACCTGTCGCTGGTCGACGCCTTCGGCCACGACCTGCGGACGCGGGCGGACGGCGCGGGCGTCACGGTCGAACGAGAGTGAGCGAAAACGACGGGACCGACGGACCGCCCGAGCGACACGGACGACCCGTGAGATGAGGGGGCAGGCTGGCTGTAGAGACCGGACTCGGACGGCTCGTCGACCCGTCGACGAACGAATCGGCCTCCACCATCCTGAGTTTTCTGGCAGGGCACACGAACGGGAGGCTCCTTCGAGCCACGCGTCCGTTCACGCGGCCGTACGTGCCGGCGAGGCGCGCTTCGGGAGCACGTGACGCTCGATAGCCGTACTCGACGTCGGCCTCCGTCGCGCCGCGGTCGGGAGCGAGCGCCGTGTCGAACGCGTCTCTCGTCGGTCGTATCGCGCGAGTGGAGAACAGGTGACGCCGTCGGCGCGACGCCGAGGGTTGGAGGGTCAGGGCGCGTAGTAGTACTCGCCCGCCTTCTTCTGTTTCCGGTCGAGCTGGGAGTCGGGCTTGTTGATGCGGGGACGGCCCGTCCGCTCGTCGCGGCGGAAGGTGATGTCGAGGTCCGAGAGGAAGTCGTTCATGCCCTCGCGCATCTCCTGGGGCGTCTCGGCGTGACCCTCGACGGCGGGTTCGCCGTCGAACACCATCAGCCGGTCCGCCAGCAGGTCGATCATGTAGATGTCGTGGTCGATGACCATCACGGTCGCGTCGTGGTTCTCCGCGTAGCGTCGAATCGCGGTGGTCGCTCTCACCCGTTGTTCGACGTCGAGGTGCGCCGAGGGCTCGTCCAGCACGTAGAGGTCCGCGTCCTCAGAGAGGGTGGCGGCGATGGCGACGCGCTGGCGCTCCCCGCCGGAGAGGTCCGAGAGGTTCTGCTCCATGATCCGCTCTAGCTGGAGCGGTCCGGCGATTTCGGTCTTCCACAGCGAGGAGCCGAAGTCGCTCGTGATGGAGGACAAGAAGGCGTCGACGCGCATCGGCTGGTCGATCTCGATGTACTGGGGCTTGTAGGCGATGTCGAGTCGGAAGTCGAGTTCGCCCGTGTCGGGTTCGAGTTCGCCGGCGAACAGCTTCGCCAGGGTGGACTTCCCGATGCCGTTCGGGCCGACGATGCCCAGCACCTCGGAGTGGTAGATGGTCCCGCCCTCGACGCCGAGCGAGAACTCTCCCTCGCCGTACGACTTTTCGAGCGAGGGGTACTCCACGAGGGGCGCGCTCTTCGTCGTCTCTCGCGGGGCGTGTTCCTCGAACGTGATGGCGTCGGGCCGAATGCGCATGTTCTCGTTGGTCAGGTAGCCCTTGAGGTACTCGTTGATGCCGTTCCGGACGCTCTTGGGGTCGGTGATGACACCGAACGCGCCCGGTCGGCCGTAGCCGATGTGGAGCGAATCCGCCAGGAGATCCAGGATGGCGAGGTCGTGTTCGACGACGAGGATGGCCCGGTCCTCGGTCTCGGCCAGTTCCTGGATGAGGCGGGCGGCGGTGACGCGCTGACCGATGTCGAGGTAGGGGGTAATCTCGTCGAGGAAGTAGAAGTCGCGGTCTCTCGCCAGAGTTGCCGCGAGCGCGACCCGCTGAAGTTCCCCTCCCGAGAGGGTGTCGATGGGCTGGTCGATGACGGGCCGAATGCCGAGGCGGTCGACGAGTTCGTCGAGGACGCCCCGCTCGTCCGTGGCGGCGAGGAGTTCGTTCGTCTTGCCGTCGAACTGCTTGGGAATCTGGTCGACGTACTGCGGCTTGCGGGCGACGGTCACCTCGTCGTCCAAGAGCGCCTCGATGTAGTTCTGCAATCCCGAGCCGCGGTAGCGGTCGAGGACCGGCTCCCACCCGGGTTCGTCGCCGTAGTTACCCAGATTGGGGACGAGTTCGTCCGCGAGGATGTGGACCGCCGTCGACTTCCCGATGCCGTTCGGTCCCAGGATGCCCGTGACGGTGCCCGCGTCGGGGACCGGTAACCCGTAGAGCGCGAAGGCGTTCTCGCCGTAGCGGTGGACGGGGTCTTCGTCCAGTTCGGTCGGGAGGTTGATGATCTCGATGGCGTCGAACGGACACTTCTCCACGCAGATGCCGCAGGTCTCCCCGAGACAGATCTCCTCGGAAATCCTGATCTGGTCGGGGTCGCCCTCGTACGGTTCGTCCTCTTCGTAGTGGTCGCCGCGGGTGACGATGCAGTCCTTCCCCGTGCGGTTGGGCGGGCAGTACTTCGCGCACTCGTAGTTACACCGGTCGGGCTGGCAGCGGTCGAGGTCGACCACCGCGATGCTGTCGTCGGCCATCAGAGGGTCACGCCCGCGGTGAGCATGATCGCGAAGGTGATGAACCACAGGCTGAACGTCATGAAGCCGACGTAGAGGTAGTCCTTCGCCCCGAAGTCGGAGACGTCCACCCCGACGACGCGCAGGACGGGAAGCTGCAGGGCGATGAAGCCGGCGAGGACGCCGAGCGTCAGCCGGTTCGTGGCCGACGCTGGGTCCGTCCCGACGACGACGCCCGACACGACCGCCGCCGCGACGCCTGCCAGACAGGCGAGCGTGGTGACGGTCACTCCCCGGAGATGTTTGGAGAGGCCGGTCTGCGTTTCCGTAGCCATATGTGCCCGTGCGAGAGCGCGCGTCAAAAGCCGTTCGTTCCGCTCGCTGCCGTCAGGGCGTTCTATCAACCTTTATGCCCGTGGCGCGTCTCGAACGATTCAATGGCTGGATCCGACGAGGAGAGTCTCGACGACCTCCCACCGAGCGCGAAACTCGTGTTCAAAGTTCTCGAATACAACGGCCCACTCACCCAGAAGGGAATCGTCGAGGAATCGATGCTGTCGGCCCGGACGGTTCGATACGCCCTCGAACGCCTGGAGGGCATCGGCATCGTCGACGAGGACGTCTACTTCGCCGACGCCCGGCAGAACCTCTACCAACTCAACGAGACCGCCGACGAGTTCAAAAGCGGCGAGGAAGCCGACGCCGAAGCCTGCGCCGCCGAGTAACGCGACCTGACCGCCTGATCCCCGTCTCCCTCCCGTTCGGTCCCCCGGAGACACTCGCCCACCGTCAGTCCGACCGTGCTCGATAGCCGTAGGCGACCGACATCTCCGACACCTCGATGAGTAAAATCGCCGTCGTACCCTCAAGGAGCTACATCTACCCGGTGGACGAGTGGTCGGTATGACCGAGGACACGTGGGACGCGCGTCAGGTCGTGGTCGTCATCGCGTGCGTCGCGCTCGCGCTCAGGGTCCCCGCGCTCGGCGCGCGCGTCGCCCACTTCGACGAGGGGCGCGTCGCGTACTGGGCGCTCCGCTACCACGAGACCGGCGCGATCTCCTACCGGTACATCGTCCACGGCCCGCTCGTCCAGCACCTCGACGCCGCCCTGTTCGGCCTCCTCGGCCCGACGGACGCCGTCGCCCGCCTCCCCGTCGCCGTCGTCGGCGGTCTGCTCCCGCTCGCCGCGCTCCTGTTCCGCGAGCGACTTCGAGACGGAGAGGTCGTCGCGCTCGCGGCGCTTCTCGCTCTGAACCCCGTCTTGCTCTACTACTCGCGCTTCCTCCGGAGCACGCTCCTCGTCGCCGCGTGCGCGTTCGTCGCGTTCGGAGCGCTCGTCCGGGCGGTCGACACCCGCCGGGTCCGGTACGTGTACGCGGCGGGCGTCCTCGTCGCGCTCGGC
Source organism: Salinigranum rubrum (assembly GCF_002906575.1). Classification (NCBI taxonomy): domain Archaea; kingdom Methanobacteriati; phylum Methanobacteriota; class Halobacteria; order Halobacteriales; family Haloferacaceae; genus Salinigranum; species Salinigranum rubrum. The sequence goes on along the minus strand of NZ_CP026309.1, from coordinate 389,517 downwards.
TTCGCCGCGAAGGAGAACGCGCTCGTCTACCTGCTCGTCTGGGTCGGCGCGACGGCACTGCTCGTCGACCACGAACTGTTCCGGCCCCAGGGCGAGGGAACCGGCGTCGACGTGCTCCGACGGCGCGGACGGCGAGTGGTCGCCGCGGTCCGGAACCCGAATCGGCGCCACCTGGCGCTCGCGGGGCACGCCGTCGGCGTCGTCGCCGTCGCGCTGCTCGTCACGTTCTTCCTCTTCGCCCCGCGCGTCCCCGACGGCGTCGGACTGTGGGACGCGTTCCGACGGCCGACGCTGTTTCCGACCGTCGTCGACGCGACGGTGACGGACGTCGGGAACGGACTGTCGTACTGGTTCGGCGGCACCACGGAGCCAGGGTGTCACAAGGACAGCGTCGTGACCGCCTACGGCTGTTTTCTGGGACGGTTTCTCCGGACGCTCGCGCTCGCGGCCGGTCCCCTGTCGGTGTTCGCCGTCGGCGGCTTCCTCCTCGAACGGTACGCGACACCCGACCCTCGCCCGCTCGTGCTGTTCGCCGCCTACTGGGGGTTCGTCAGCGTCGTCGGCTACCCCCTCGGGACCGACATCTACGGCGCGTGGATCACGGTGAACGCGCTCGTTCCGCTGGCCGTCCCCGCGGCCGTCGGCCTCGCGTTCGTCGCCCGCCGCGGTCACAGGGCGTTCGAGTCGGGCGACCGGGTTCGGGCGGGAGTCGTCGCCGTCGCGCTGTTGCTCGTGGTCGGACAGGTCGGTGTCACCGCCGCGACGGCGACCTATCTGGACTCCCAATCCGCCGAGAACCCGCTCGTCCAGTACGCCCAGCCGACCGGGGAGTTCCGTCCCGTGTTCGAGCGGGCGGCGAGCGGCCCGGATTCAGGGACGGACGTCGTCTTCTACGGCGAGACGTTCGTCGCCACCGGGGCCGACAGCCCCATCCCGCCGCCGTGTACCGACCTGCAGAAGGCGCTCCCGCTGCACTGGTACGTCGTCCGCGCGGACCTGAACGCGACGTGTGCGGCCGATTCGGAGGCGCTCGACGCCCGTCTTCGAGAAGGGAAGCCGGCGCTGGTCGTCTCGACGGTCGAGGACAGCGGGGAGATCAGGCCGCTGCTCGACGGTTACGAGACGCGGCGTGTCGACCTCCGCGCCCCCGGACGGGAGACGGTGTTCTTCGTTCGGACGCCGGAGAGCGGCGAGAGCCGACCGCGTGAGTGACCGAGCGCGTCAGGCCGAGACGACCGTGATGCGCTGCTTGCGGTCGATGGCCTGCTCCAACTCGTCGGCGATGGCGCTCCCGCGCGAGACCTGGATGTCGCCGCCCCGCCCGACCGTGGCGGTGAACAGGTAGTCGCCGTCGGCGCGCACCTCGACCGTCTCGCCGACGTGTTCGTCCATCCGAATGACGACGTGCCGCGAGGTGACCTCTGGCGTGACGACCGTTCCCTCGACCGGGCCGCCGGAGGACGGAGAGGAGTTCGACGAGGACCCGGCGGGCTTCTCGTCGTGGGTGCGGACGTCGATGTCGATGCCTAGCCGGTCCTCGACGTCGGAGATGCGTCCGCCGCCCTTCCCGATGACGTAGGAGATGTCGTCGTCGTCGACGTAGACGACGGCCCTGTTCCCCCCCTCCAACTGAACGTCGACGTGGCCGCGGGCGATAGAGCGTATCTCGCGTTCGATCTCCTGGCGGGCGAGGCGGTCGACGCCGGACTCGTCCGCGTTCCCATCCGAGAGCGGGACGGTGACGACCTGCCGGTTGAACGTGTAGATTTCGTACTCGGGACGGCCCGTCTCGAAGTCGGTCACCTGGATGACCGGGCGGGCGAGGTCCTCGGCGGTGAGTCCCTCCGGCACCTTCACCTCGGTGGTGACGTCGTACACCGTGTGGACCTTCCCGGCTTCGATGTAGACGACGGTGTCGACGACCTGCGGGATCATCCCGAGTTCGACGCGGCCCACTAGCCGTTGGAGGGCGTCGATACCGCGGGTGGCGTGGACGACGCCGACCATTCCCACGCCCGCGAGGCGCATGTCGGCGAACACCGAGAAGTCGTTCGTCTTCCGCACCTCGTCGTAGATGGTGTAGTCCGGGCGGACCAAGAGCAAGGAGTCGGCCGTCTTCTCCATCTCTCCATCCAAAGCGGTGTACTGGGTGATCTCGGGACCGACCTGAAGGTCCCGAGGTTTCTCCATCGTCTTCACCGCGTAGTCCGACTCGTTGAGGAACTCCGCGACGGCCTGGGCGAACGTCGATTTACCCGCCCCCGGCGACCCCGAGATGAGAACGCCGCGCTGGCGCTCCTTGAGTCGCGACCGGAGTTCGTCGGCGAACTCGTAGTCGTCGAGGTCGGTCTTGGCGATCGGTCTGACGGCGGTGATCTCGACGCCGTCCGCGAACGGAGGGTGCGCAACGGCGATCCGATAGTCGCGGAACTGGACGATCTTCATCCCCGGTTCGTCGAGTTCGATGAAGCCGTCCGGCGAGGAGCGCGCGGAGTTGACGATGTCGTCGGCCCACGCCTTCATCGTCGCTTCGTCCGACACCTCGTCGCGGATGGTCTCGTAGTGCATATCGCCGAGCGCGCCGCGCTTCGCTTTCGGGCGGGTGTCGGTCTTGAGGTGGACCGACATCGTCTCGTCGTCGAAGAACTCCTCGATGATCAGGTCGCCGGAGCCACGCACTCGCGCCTCGACGAACTCGACGTCGACCTGTTTCGCCCGGGCGACCTCCGCCTGGACGGCGTCGCTGGTGAGAAGCGTCGCGCCGTGTTCGGCCGCGAGGTCACGGATGAGGGCGTCGATGTCGCCCTCGTACGAGGCGCGCTGTTCCTGTGCGGTCGGCCGTCGGCCGACGTACTCGAGGGCGATGTCGCCGGCGTCCGCGAGGTCGGCGAGTCGCTGCAGTTCCGACAGTCCGTCCCATCCGGTGTCGTGGCCGTCGTTGGCCTGCGACTCGAGCTCGCCGACGACCGCCTCGGGGACGTAGACGGTGGCTCCGTCGTACGACCCGTCGTCGACGCGCTCGGACACGCGGCCGTCGATGACCGCGCTCGTGTCCGGCAGTATCTTCATATCCCGTCGTTCAGTCGGAAGCCAGATAAGGGTGTTTACCCGCACTCGCAGGCCGTTCGCCGGGTGTGAGTCGTCCCCCACGTGAGCCGCGTGCGACAGGTCCCGTCGTCACCCTCTCAGCGACCGACGGCGCGGAGAGCTGACGACGGACAGCAGGTGCAGGGAACAGTGGTTTGATAGTAACAGACCGGCTACTAGTCGTGTTCTACCACGACGACGAACTCCAGTTCGAGGTCGAAGTCGAAGAGCCGGACCCGTACTTCGCGAAGATGCTCCAGCAGGCCATCGGCGGGGCCGAGGGCGAGATGCGCGTCGCCCTGCAGTACATGTTCCAGGCGTTCGCCGTGCCGACGGACAAAAAGGAGTACCGGACGCTGCTGATGGAGACGGCGGTGGAGGAGCTCGGTCACATCGAGATGCTCGCGACGGCCGTCACGAAGAACCTCGAAGGCGCGCCCGAGCACCTCCGTGAGGAGGCGCGAAGCGACTCCGTCATCGCCGCGATGATGGACGGCGGGCAGCCGCGACAGGCGCTCTCGGCGGGGCTCCACGCGATGCCGGTCGACAGCAACGGCGTCCCCTTCACCGGCAACTACGTCGTCGCCAGCGGCAACCTCGCCGCGGACCTGTACGCGAACGTCATGGCCGAGTCGACCGGTCGCCTCCTCGCCACCCGTCTGTACGAGATGACCGACGACCGGGGGATGAAGGAGATGCTCGAGTACCTCATCGCCCGCGACACGATGCACCAGAACCAGTGGCACGCCGCGCTCGAAAGCCTCGACGACCACGTCCCCGTCCCGGCGAGTTTCCCGCAGGAAAAGGAGAACCAGGACGTCAACTACGAGTTCATGTCGACGTTCCGCGACCGACACGAGGACCCCGACCAGCCCTGGACCAGCGGGACGTCTCCCGACGGCAACGGCGAGTTCTCCTACGGGTACCAGCCCGGCGGCGGCGAACCCGACGTGAAGGAGATGCTCGAACGGATGTACAACGAGGTCAACTGAACGCGGCCGCGGAGCGAGTCACCGACACCGACACCGACACCGACATCACACGGCCGTGGCTGCCGCCGCTCCGACGCCGACCGGACTGATGTGTCGACGACGCCGACGACTACAGCCCTCTTGTCGACCCGGTACGCTCGCTCCGTTCCGCCCGCAGGGCGGCGGCACCGGCGAGCAGGAGGACGAGGCTCCCGGCGACCCACACCAGGTCGTAGGCGTCGAGCGCGGGGAACGTCGTGTGGTGGAGTCCGAGCACGTAGTGGTCGACGACGCCGTCGTAGAGGTTGAACGCGCCCGTCCCGAGCACCGTCGCCGCGACGAATCGACTGGCCGACCACGGGACGTCGGAGCGGGGGGCGGTACGCCAGAGGAGAACGAACCCGGCGCCCATGACGACGAGCATCGCCAGGCAGAACAGGCCGTCGGCGACGAGGTTGAGCCGAAGCCCGGCCCTCGTGGTCGGGTCGACCAGCCCGGAGATCAGGTGGTGTTCCTGGAGGACGAAGTGGAACAGGAGCACGTCGAGCAGTCCGCCCAGTCCGAACCCCATGACCCCGCCGGCGACGACGAGCGGCCGGTCGAACCGCGTGGAGAGCGCCATGGACTCACGCTCGCCCCGGCGAGCCAAGAAGACGAGGCCGGACAGTGCAAGCCCGCGAGCGACGGTCGCTCCCGTCCAGGCTGCGAGCGCACGGACGGGGCGTCCGAGGGCGCGTCTCGGACGAACCTTTTTCGGCCGTGCCCGCGCCTGTCAGTCAATGACCGACGACGTTCGAGTCTCCGGAATCGACCACGTCGAACTGACCGTCCCCGACCGACGCGAGGCGGCCGAGTGGTACGAGCGCGTGTTCGGGCTGAGCGTCCTCGACGAGTACGAGTCGTGGGGCGACGACCCGGGTGGGCCGCTGATGATTTCGAGCGACGAGGGGGCGACGAAGCTCGCGCTGTTCGCTGGCGAACCGACGACCGGACTCGACGAGTACCGCGTCGCCTTCAGCGTCGACGCGGCGGGGTTCCGCGCGTTTCTCGACCGACTCGACGAGGAACCGCTGTTCGACGCGACGGGCGAGCGGGTCACCGCGGGCGACGTCGTCGACCACGACCGCTCCGCGTCCATCTACGTCACCGACCCGTACGGGCACGCGCTGGAACTGACCACCTACGAGTACGACGCTCTCGGCGACCTGTTCGAGCGGGACGGCTGACCGAGGGGCCGGCGACGGAGCGCGGAGCCGAGCGGAGGACGGGACCGTATTCAAGAGCGACCAGACCGACGAACGGGTATGCACACGACAGCGGACGTCGGAGAACTGGCCCGGTCGCTGGTCTCGGTACCGAGCCACGAGGACGAGACCGAGGTGGGCGACGCCATCGAGGACTGGCTCCGCGCGAACACCGATGCGGACGTGACGCGCGACGAGTCGGGGAACGTCATCGCCCGCCGGGGGTCGGGCGAAACGTCACTCGCGCTCGTCGGTCACCACGACGTGGTCCCGCCCGCGGAGCGTCAAATCGACGGCGACGAGTACGTCGTCGAAGAATGCGACGGTCGGCTGTACGGCCGCGGGACGGCAGACATGAAGGGTGCCGTCGCGGCGTCGATGTGCGCGTTTCGGGACGCGACGCCGGGAGGGAGCGAACTCCTGTTCGTCTCGTTCGTCGGCGAGGAGCAGGGCGGCATCGGCGCGCGGGCCGCGCTCGATTCGGGGTTCGACGTCGACTACGCCGTCGTCGGCGAGGGGTCGACCGGCTACTCCGCGCCCGGGGTGACCGACGTCGCCGTCGCGCACAAGGGACGGCGGGGGAGCACGCTCGTCGCTCGCGGCGAGGCCGCCCACGCGAGCGAGGTCGAGTCGGGGACGAACGCCGTCTACCGCGCCTGCGACGCCGTGGACGTCGTTCGCGGGTTCGCGTTCCCCGAGACGGAGGTGCTCGGCCACTGGATGGAAGGGAGCGTCGCCGTCACCGAAATCGAAGGCGGGACGGCGTGGAACGTCATCCCCGACCGGTGTGAGGTGACGGTCGACGAGCGGACCGTCCCGGGGGTGCGAGCGCCGCTGGAGCGGGTCGAGGAGATAGCAGGCGTCGAGTGGCGCGTCGACCAGGACCTGCCGCCGATGGCCTGTGACGACGCGGCGTTCGCTGACCTGGTTCTCGACGCCGCCGCCGAGGCGCAGAACGGGGCTCCAGAGCACGTCGTGAAGCCGCACGCGACCGACGCGGGGTGGCTCGCCGACACCGGGACGACCTGTGTCGTCTGCGGGGCGGCCGAACCGGGAGAGGCGCACACGAAAGGCGAGTCGGTGAGCCTTGCCGTGGTAGAACGGTGCTACCGAATCTACCGCGGGGTCGCAGAGCGGTTCGGGTGAGCACCGGTTCGATGCCGGAGCCACGACGGGAAGCACGGAGTTGATAGCCGCGGCCTCCCATGGGGAGGTATGGCGACCGAACCCTCCACCGCAGAGACGCCCGAGGCGTACGACCAACTCCTCTCGAAGGTAAAGCGGATCAACAACGTCGAGGCGGCGTCGATGCTCCTCTCGTGGGACCAACAGGTGATGATGCCCGAGGGGGGAACGCCGGCGCGCTCACAGCAACTGTCGACGCTGTCGGCGCTCCAGCACGAACTGCTCACCGAGGAGGAGGTCGGTGACCTCCTCGACGAACTGGAAGGAGAGACGCTCTCGCCGGAGCGGGAGGCGGTCGTCCGCGAGGTGCGTCGAGACTACGAACGCGCCGTGCGCGTCCCGACCGACCTCGTCGAACGCATCTCACAGAAGACGTCGGAGGCGCTGCCCATCTGGGAGCAGGCGAAGGCGGAGAACGACTGGTCGCAGTTCGCCCCGCACGTCGAGGAACTCGTCGACCTCAAGCGGCAGTACGCCGAACACGTCGACCCCGACGCCGACCCCTACGAGGTGCTGTTCGCCGACTACGAGCCGTGTCTCTCGCTCGAACGCGCCGAGGAGATTCTGACCGAAATCCGCGAGACGCTCGTCCCGATGATCGACGAGATTCGAGACTCGGAGACGCCCATCACGACCGACGCGTTCTCGGGGCAGTTCGACACCGAGGTGCAAGAAGAGGTCGCCCGGGAGGCGCTGACGATGCTCGGCTACCCGTGGGAGCGCGGTCGACTCGACACCTCCTCGCACCCCTTCTCGACCGGGACGCAGTTCGACGCCCGGGTGACGACCCGGTTCAAGGCCGAAGACCCCATCGACGCGCTCACCGCGACCATCCACGAGTTCGGGCACGCGACGTACAACCTCGGTCTGCCCGACGACGCGTACGCGACGCCGCTGGGCGAACACCGGGGGCTGTCGGTCCACGAGTCGCAGTCGCGGCTGTGGGAGAACCACGTCGGGCGCTCGCAGGCGTTCTGGGAGCGGTTCCTCCCGACGATGGCCGAGTACTTCCCCACTATCGAGGAGATGACGCCGCGGGAGGCGTACGAGTCGGTGAACCAGGTGTACGAGGACAACCCCATCAGGGTGGAAGCGGACGAACTCACCTACCACCTCCACATCGTCCTCCGGTTCGAAATCGAGCGCGCGCTCATCGCGGGCGAACTGAGCGTCGAGGACGTCCCCGAGGTGTGGAACGACAAGATGGAGGAGTATCTTGGGTTCCGTCCCGAGACGGACGCGGAGGGGTGTCTGCAGGACATCCACTGGTCGCACGGGTCGTTCGGCTACTTCCCGACGTACTCGCTCGGGAGCGCGATGGCCGCACAACTGTTCCAGGCGGCCGAGGCCGACCTGGGCGACGTCGACGCGCTGACCCGCGAGGGCGAGTTCGACACCCTGCGCGAGTGGCTCCGCGAGAACGTCCACCGCCACGGCCAGCGCTACGAGACGAACGCACTGGTGAGAGAAGCCACCGGCGAGGACTTCTCGGCCGACGCCTTCACCGACTACGTCACCGAGAAGTACGGCGCGCTGTACGACCTCGAACGCGTCTGAATCCCCCCGGACCCGTCCCCATCACCCGTGCGTTCCGTCCCGGACGCACAACACCGCGCGAACGTGACGCGAACCGCACCGTAGTGCGAAAGGGTACCATGGCAACAGTAGACATAAGTAACGTCACGCCGTACCATGGCTCGTATGGCAGCCGAACCCAGCGACTTCGAAGACGAAGTGTTCGATCAGTTCCTCTCGGACCGCGGACACGAGACGACACCGGTACGCTGGGACCAGTCGTATAACAAGCTTCAGTGCCCGGAGTGCGGCGGACTCCACGACACCTCCGCGAACCGGTGTTCGGTCTGCGGATGGAACCCGAGCACCTGAGCCGTCGCGACACGTCGTACGGCCCCGCGTTCTTCTTTCGGCGTCGGTATCGAACCGGCACCGGGAGGTACGCGTCGTCTGTCCCGAACGGCGACGCGACGAGGCACGTCGTTTATGAACCAGCGGGGCGTGAACGGGTACAATGAGCGAAGCACCGACCGTCACCCGGTTGTTCGGTGGCCCGGGGAGCGGGAAAACGACGGCCCTCCTCGACCGCGTCGAGACCCTGCTCGAGGAGGACGATATCGACGTCTCCGACGTTCTCGTCGTCTCCTACACGCGCGCGGCCGCGGCCGAGATTCGCGAACGACTCGCGGAACGACTCGGCACGAACCCGCGGGTGTTGAAGGGGAACGTCTCGACGATGCACGCGAAGGCGTACGAACTGTTGAACCTCTCGCGCGGCGACGTCGTCGGCGAGAAGGACAAACAGGAGTTCTGTGAGGAGTACGGCATCGAGTACGAGGACGAGTACAAGAGCGGCGGCCGCCGGACCGCCCGTTCGACCACGCTCGGGAACAAGATTATCGCCACCTCGCAGTGGCTCCAGCGGACGAGACGGGACGTCGCCGACTGGTACGACGTCCCCTTCCAGTGGAACGTCGAGGAGGTTCGGCTCCCCCCGACATCGACCCGAACGCCCAGGAGGGCAACAAGTACACGCCGACGTGGCCCTCCTCGGACGACCGCGTCGACATTCCGGAGACCATCCGCGCGTGGCGGAAGTACAAGGGTGACAACGGCCTCGTCGGCTTCGCGGACATGCTCGAACGGGTGAAGCAGCGCTCGCTCGTCCCGCACGTCGACTACCTCGTCATCGACGAGTTCCAGGACATCACGACCCTCCAGTACGACGTCTACGAGGAGTGGAAGCCCCACATGAAGAAGGTCCTCATCGCCGGCGACGACGACCAGGTCGTCTACGCCTGGCAGGGCGCGGACCCGGACCTCCTCCTCGACACCCCCCGCGACGAGGACGTCATCCTCCCGAACTCCTACCGCTTACCCTCGAAGATTCTCAACGTCGTCAACCGCGAGATTCGCCACATCGAGAAGCGCCAGGAGAAGGACCTCAAACCCCGCAAGGAAGGCGGGAGAGTCGAGGGCGTCCACAACCCCTCGATGCTCGACCTCGCCCGGAACGTCCGCTACACCGTCGAACAGGACGAGGGGACCGTGATGATCCTGTTCCGGGCGCGCTACCAGATGTTCCAGTTCATCGACGAGTTCCTCCCGCTCGGGATGCCCTTCTCCACCCTCACCGACCAGCGGATGTGGACCGACCGGCTCACCGACTACGTCCACGCCGTCGAGAAACTGGTCGACGACGAACCCATCTCAGGGTTAGAGGCCCGCCGACTGGCCGACATGCTCCAGGAGTCGGCGTTCGGCTCGAACGAGCGCGACGACTTCTACGACCTCATCGACGAGTACGAAGAGAGCGCGGACACTGACGACCTCGCGGCCTTCACCATCCCCGGCGACGAGATACGGAACCTCGCCCCGTTCGTCCCCGACGGGGCGTCGGCGTCGGACATGGTCCGCAAGGTGACCAGCTTCCAGCGAAAGTCCGTCGCGGCGTACTTCAAGGGCCCCTACCAGGGGATGGACCCCGACCACGTCCGCCTGGGAACCATCCACTCCGCGAAGGGTCGCGAGGCCGACCACGTCTTCGTCTCGACGGACCTCACGGAGAAGGTCGTCGAGCAGATGGCCGCCTCCGTGAGCGACGAGGAACTCGAATCCCACGGTATCGAGGGGTTCACCTCGACGACGAGCCCCGTCCCCATCCTGACCGACAACGAACGCCGCGTCTTCTACGTCGGGATGTCCCGCGCCCGCGAACGACTCGTCATCCTCGAGAACCTCGTCGACGGCGCGCCCACCCTCCCGGTGAGCGTCCTCCTCCACAACGAACTCCGCGAGGAGGAACTGGAGGAGTTGCTCGACGCGGCCCAGGAGCCGACGGCGCCGGAACCGTAGCGCGCTGTGCCCGCCGGCCACGAAACCGAGTTCGACCCCCGGCGCGTCCGCGCGAGCCGTGTCGAGCGAGGGCTGAGCGTCGTCCGCGACCGACTCCGGACCGACGGGGCCAGGGTGGCGTTCGTCCACGCCGGGAGCGACGCCGACAGCGCGTACCTCGGGAGCGACGCCGTCGTCGTGACGGCCGATGGCGCCGTGAGACTGGTCGAACGCGGCGACGACTGTTACGACGCCGGGGTCACGAGGGCGGAGCGCGAACACGCCGAACTCCGCCCCGTCGACGACCCCGCGGGGTCGGTCGCGTCCGTCGTCGACGAACTGGTCGGCGACGGAGGACGAGTGCTCACGCCGCGTGCGGTTCGCCACGACGCTGCGCTCTTTCTCGAACGCGCGGGTACGACCTCGCGTCGACAGCAGCGCTCGAAGAGGCACGGGCGGTGAAGACGCCCGCCGAGCGCGACGCCGTCCGAGCGCTCGGGACGGCGACGGGGAGCGGATTCGACACGGCAGCCGAGCGCCTCGCCGGGGGCGACGTCAGGGAGGGGAGGCTCCACGACGCCGAAGGGCCGCTGACGGCCGACCGACTCGCCCGCTCGGTGGCCGCCGCGCTCGCAGGGAGTGGCGTCGAGACCCCCGACGTTCGGGTGAGAGGAGTCGGCACGGACGCGCTCTCGGCCGGCCGACCGGTCGTCGTGGACTGTCAGCCGGTGGGACCGAGCGGGACACGGATTCGAGCGGCGTGGACGTTCGTCGTCGACGGCGACGGCGGGTGGGAGCGACGGGCGCAACTGGCCCTCGACGCCGCCCACCGCGCCGGCCGCGACCGACTCTCCGCCGCGCTCGACGGCGACTCAGTGACGGCGGGGGAAGTCGCCGGCGAGGTCCGCGCCGAGGTGACGGCGTACGGGTTCGAAGAGCCGTCGGTGACGGTTGACGGCGTCGGACTTGCGTCGCGCGAACGACCGCGGGGCGGCGAGGAAGTCGAGTCCGGACAGGTGGTGGTCGTCGCGGCGAGCGTCAGTCGAGCGGGAGACGAGACCGTGAGCGAGGGGCGACGGACGGACGTCGTGCGCCACGTCGAGACGCTCTGTCTCGACGGCGACGACGGTGGCAGCGTCGAACGGGTCGTCCCGCTTCCGAAGTCGCTGTCGCCGTCGCGGGCGCTCGACTAAGTCAGTCCTGGTTCTCCTCGTCGTCGGGCATCTTGACCGCCTTGCCGACGGCCTTCTCGGCAGCCGCCGCGGGGATGTCGGTCGGTGTCGTGAGCATCCGGGGGAGGAGGACCATCAACACGGCGACGACGAGAGCGACGCCGCCGAGGAAGGTGTCCCCGCGGAGGAGCGTGTCGACGCCGAAGATGCCGAGCGGGATGGCGAAGACGAGGCTCGCCGCCAGCTGGATCGATTCGGAGATACCCAGCGCCATGGGGAGCGGTTGGCGAGCGGGCGGTAAAAACGCGCCCCTTCTCGTCGCCGAGGCGAACACCTAAGCCGAAACCGCTCGGTTGGACCGATATGATCCTCGGACTGCCGACCGAAACGGCGCTGGTGTTCGGGCTCATCCTCGTCACGGTCGCGCTGTTCGTCACCGAGGTCGTCTCACCCGACATCGTCGCCATCGGACTCGTCGTCGCCCTCGTCGTCCTCGGGCCGTGGACGGGAATCTCGGCCGAGGAAGGGCTCTCGGGGTTCTCGAACCCGGCGACGGTGACCATCCTGGCGATGTACGTCCTCTCGAAGGGTATCGAAGAGACGGGCGTCGTCCGGCGCCTCGGCGCGGAGGTGGCCCACGTCACCCGAGGGAACGAGAACCGGTTGCTGGCGGCGGTCGTCGCCCTGACGGGACCCATCGCCGGCGTCATCAACAACACCCCGGTCGTCGCGGTGTTCATCCCGATGGTGACCGACCTCGCCGAGGAGGCGGGCGTCTCGCCGTCGAAGCTCCTCTTGCCCCTCTCGTACGCGTCGATGCTCGGCGGGACGCTCACCCTCATCGGGACGGCGACGAACCTCGTCGCCAGCGACCTCTCGGCGTCGCTCATCGACCACCCGTTCAGCATGTTCGAGTTCACCTCTCTCGGCCTCGTCGTCCTCGTCGTCGGAAGCGTGTACCTCCTGACGGTCGGCAAGGCGCTCACGCCGGCGCGGGTGACGCCGGGCGACAGAACCACCCAGTACGAGATCGACGCGTACCTCGCACGGGTGCTCGTTCCCGCGCGGTCGCCGCTCGTCGGCGTCCCGGCCGCGGACGTCGCGAGCGACGCCGCCCGCGACCTCGACATCGACATCCTCGACGTCGTCCGCGGCCACGAACACTTCATCGCGACCGACTCCGACCGGGAACTGAACGCGCGCGACATCCTCACCGTTCGGGGCGCACCCGACGAGATCAAGCGCTTCTGCGACGTCGCCGACCTCCGGTACCTCCCGCGGGCGACGGTGGGCGACGACGAACTCGACAACCCCGCGGAGGGGACGCTCGTCGAACTGGTCGTCCCCTCCGAGTCGTCGGTCGTCGGGGATACCATCGCCGGGGCCAGAGTGCGAGAGCGGTACGACGCGACCGTCATCGGGGTCCGTCGGCGGAACGGCGACCTGGTTCGGGAGCGCTTCGGCCCGCACGTCATCGAGGCCGGCGACTCGCTGTTGTTGCAGACGACCGAGGAGACGGTCGAGTACCTCCTCGAAACCCACGAGTTCGTCGTCACCGGCGAGATTCCGGACCTCATCGACCGCATTCGGGGGCGGGAACTCCAGCCGACGACGCTCCCGGCGCTCGCAATCGTGGGGAGCGTCATCGGGTTGGCGGCGCTCGGCGTCGTCCCCATCGTCATCGCGGCGCTGGGCGGCGTCGTCGCGATGGTCGTCACGGGCATCCTCACGCCGTCGGACGCCTACGACGCCGTCAACTGGAACGTCATCTTCCTCCTCGCGGGCGTCATCCCGCTGGGGCTGGCGATGCAGGATACCGGCGGCGTCGACGTGCTGGCCTCGGGCGTCGTCGCCCTGTCAGCGCTCGTCCCCGCCGTGGGGATGCTCGCGGCCTTTTACCTCCTGACGGGGTTGCTCGCGAACGTCGTGACGCCCGTCGCGAGCGTCGTCCTCCTCCTCCCGATCGCGGTCGACACGGCGGGACGCATCGGCGCGGACCCGTTCGCGTTCGTCCTCGCCGTGACGTTCGCGGCCTCGACGGCGTTCATGACGCCCGTCGGATACCAGACGAACCTCATGGTGTACGGTCCCGGCGGGTATCGGTTCACCGACTACGTCCGCGTGGGCGCGCCGCTGCAGGCGCTTTTGACCGTCGTGACCACGCTCGGCATCGTCGTGCTGTGGGGAGTGTGAGTCGTCGAGACGTCGGCAAGGTCCAGGGTGAGAGTCAGGGTCAATCGGCGATGACGCCCGCCGGGAGGTCGTCCTCCATGTCCTCGGCGCTCAGCCCGGTCGTGACGATGATACGGAACCCGCTTCTGACCGACATGTCGAGCTCCCACAGTTCCTCCTCGGGGACCATCATGAGTTTGCCGACCGTCGGGTTGGGGCTGTGGGGAATGAAGACGGTCAGGAGGTCCTCACCGGTCGCCTGCTCGACCCGTCGGGGGCTCTCGCTCGTAACGAAGCCGAGCATCCAGTGGCGCTCGCGGGGGTACTCGACGAGGACGACCCGGTCGTAGCTCTCTGTGGACTCGGTGAGCGACTCCGACACCTGCCGGACACCGAAGTAGATGGTCCGGACGAGCGGGATGAGTCGGACGCCGCGCTCGAACCCGCCGAAGAGCCGCTGTCCGAGGCTCTTCGAGGCGAGATAGCCCGCGAACGTGATGGCGGTGGCGATGAGCAGCGCCGAGAGCACCTGCGAGACGAACACGAGGTCGCCCGAGTAGTCGAGCGTGGTCGCGAGGAACGGCTGGACCTGCCGGACGACCGGACGGATGGTCGACGTGACCCACTCGAACGCGAACTGGAGGACGAACAGCGTCACCGCGAGCGGCGCGACCAGGAAGAGACCGGTGATGAAACTGTTCCGCAGCCGCGTGGCCAGAGACATACAAAGCGTCGCATGTGGGACGATAAAAGCGTACGGCCCACTCGCAGTCGGAGGACGGGGGGTACGATGGGTGTGTGGGGCGGTGAACGCGCGAGTGGCTCTCGTCGCAGTGAGTGGAGACATCGGGAGGGTCACAGCGGTGACTGAGGACCCCAGGAAGACCGCACGGTACACGGGCGCGGTGTGGCCGCAACCGCCAGCCACCCCAACCACACCAAGACAGGGTGGTGCGGTGGCGCGTGAGAGCGAGCAACGCGAGCGAACGCGCGAGGGGTGAGGAGCGCAGCACCGGAGGTGCGAGCACCGCAATCGGCTGGGGAGGCCTGTGGCTTCACCGCGCCCGTGCACCGCGCGACCATGTGTTCGAGTTCGTGTGCACCCTTGTACCGCCGACCGCTGTTCGTTTCCAGCCACCGAGCCGTACACCCGCCGAGCCCGAACGAGCAGAGAGAACGGAGAGAAACCCGTATACGGAACCACCCCCAACCCCGGGTATGTTCACCGGAATCGTCGAGTCCACGGGCGAGATACGGTCGGTGACGGCGACCGACGACGGCCGCAGGCTGCGTATCGGCCACGACTTCGAGGCGCTCCACCACGGCCAGTCGATCAGCGTCAGCGGCGTCTGTCTCACCGTCGAGCGGTTCGCGGAGGGGTGGTTCGAGGTGTTCCTCGCCAGCGAGACGGTCGAGAAGACGTATCTCGGGGAGGTCGGCGAGGGAGACGTCGTCAACCTCGAACGTGCGCTCGCCGCCGACGGGCGGTTCGACGGTCACCTCGTGCAGGGTCACGTCGACACGACGGCGGTCGTCGAGAGGGTCGAACGCGTCGGCGAGGACTGGCGTTACACGTTCTCGTTGCCGTCTGACGTGCGGCAGTACGTCGTCTCGAAGGGCTCGGTCGCGCTCGACGGCATCTCGCTGACCGTCGCCTCCCGGGAGGAGGAGACGTTCGACGTCGCCATCATCCCGACGACGTACGAACTGACCTCCCTCTCCGAGAAGGACCCGGGCGACCCCGTCCACGTCGAGGTGGACGTCGTCGCCAAGTACGTCGAGTCGATGCTGGAGGGCTATCTCGCGGGCGTCGACGAACGGATCTGAGTCCGAGTTCGCGACGCTACTCGAACTCGGTCGGCTCCGAGCGGAACGCGCTCTCGTGGGCCGTGTCCTCGGCGTGGGCGTGACGGTAGGCGTCGCGGTACCGCTTGATCTTCCTGATGAGGTAGAGGCCGAACACCCCGTCGAAGAGGATGACGTAGGCGAAGAACGCCGCGAGCGGCGGGAGACCGGTCAGCGTCGAGATGATACCGGAGCCGATGCCGACCGTGGAGTTGTAGGTTGCGTGGATGAGCGCCGCGATGATGAGCCCCTTGATGACGATGGGGCCGGCGTTCTCGCGGTTGAACTTCGCCAGGCCGAGGTAGTAGCCCGCGATGGCCGAGTAGATGACGTGGCCCGGACCGGCGAGCGCCCGAACCGCCGTGATGCCGCCGCCCATGCCGATGAGGCCGAGGCCGAGGTCCATCTCGGTCCCCGTGCCGAGGTTCTGGGTGATGTACAGCGAGTTCTCGATGGTGGCGAAGCCGAGGCCGGCCATCGCGCCGTAGACGGCACCGTCGACGACGGCGTCGAACTCGCTTCGACGGTAGGCGTGGAGACGAACCGCCAGCAGTTTGACCGTCTCCTCGACCGGCCCGACGACGACGAAGAAGAACGCGACCGACCCGATGAAGCCGAGCGTCTGGAACGCCGGCCGGGCCAGCGAGTTGAGGACGGCCGCGAAGTTGGCCGTGAGCACGCCGAGGAGGAACGTGGCGACCAGTAACGAGAGCGGTTCGTTCGTCGTGACGTCGCTGTAGTAGACGTACGCCGCGAGCCCCAGGGCGGGAATCGCCGAGAGGAGGGTGAGGACGCCGACCTGAAGGTCCGTGAGCGCGGCCAACCCACCGATGGCGAGCAGGATGAGAAAGGCGAGGAGGATGACGGCGACCCGTGCGGTCCCGACGATGAGGCGGTAGATGGCGACCGCGAGTCCGTCGAGGGACGTCCGTTCCTCCCACGTCGATACGTCGTAGAGGTCGACACCGTCGTCCGACGCGGACTCGACGGGGTCAACGCTGTCAGTCATGGTCGTACCTGTCACCGTGTGGCTTAATGTCTTACCACCGCTGCTTGCAAGCAGGTCCCGTTCCAGGGCGACGAAACGGACGAAGGCTGAAGCGTTGAAGACCCCTGGGACACACGTTCCGGTATGCACTTCGACCAGCGGACACAGAGAGCGCTCCGCGACGCCGGGCTCTCGCGTTCGGACATCCGCGCCGTCTCGAAGGCCGTCACGGAGGCCGTCGAACGCGACGCGGAGACGCTCGAAGCGTTCTTCGAGGGCGCCGACACCGTCTACTCCGACATGGACATGGCACACAGCGCCGACGAGATCCAAGAACACGCCCTGGAGTACATCGACCTCCACACCCACGGCGGGGACATCCGTGGCTACCTCCGATTCGACTCGTGGGGCGTCCCCGTCGAGGGGGGACGGCCGCTCACCGACGAGAAAGTCGAACTCTCGCTCGGGGGACCGTCAACGACCGCGTCCGGTTCACCAGGGACCGCGGGCGGTTATGACGACCCGCGTTCGAGTGAGGGGAATCTACGCGACTGCGCTCACGCACGTCCTCCTCGCGGGAGGGCACGAGGTCGTTCAGGCGTCGCCACCCATCCGTCGCCGGTTCGACGCGAAGTTCGACGACACCGACCACGACGTCACGGTCGAGACGACCGACGACCGGCAGGGGGTGGGCGTCGTAGGTGCTCCGGACGAACTGGAGCGCGTCACCGGGGAACTGCGGGTCGCGACCGACACGCTGGCGTGGCTCTCACCCACTCCGACGGGTGCCGTCTTCGACGCTCGCGTCGTCGAGACGCTCGGCGGCGGCGCAGTCTGTGCCCTCGGCGCGGGCGAGGGTTACCTGCCCTACGGTGCCACCGACCAGCACGTCGAGGAGGGGGACGACCTCCGGGTGCAGGTCCGCGCGGACCAGCCGCCCTGGGGACGGAACCGAGCCGAACTCGGGACGACGCTGGAGGCCGAAGCCGGACTCGCGACGCTCGTCGCGGGGAGGAACGGCGTGACTGTCGACACGCGTGACGACGCCGCGGGGCGCGAACTCGCCGGGATGACGGACCTCCTCGGCGTCGACGTACCCGACGGCTGGGGGATCCGGTGGCGACACGCCGCCACGGACGCGGACATGGAGACGCTCCGAGCGTCGCTCGAAGCCGCCGTCGACCGGGCCGCGGCGCTGGAGTCAGTCAGGAACGAGCCGGTCGGGGAGCCGGGCAGTCGCGCCGAACCGGCGGCGACGTCGTGGGTGTGGTTCGGGCGGGAGTCGCGGTTCGCGCTCGACGACCACCGGCGCGAGGTGACGACGACGATGCCGGGCCACCACCGGACGAAGGCGGCTTCGGAGGCAGCGAGCGCCGGCGTCGACTTCGCGGAGGCGCTCTGTGTCCCCGAGGGAGAGTTCCCGTTCGGTGTCGTCACTCGACAGTTCGGCCCCGTCGAGGGCGACACCGTCAGCATCGGCCACGGCAAGCCGGACGGACGGCTCATCACGCTCGGCCGCGGCGAAGTGGTCGAACACGGGCCGGACGGAACGCTGGCCGTCCGCCGTGAGATGGGAGGTAGCGGCACCTACGACGCGCTCGGCGTCGAACAGGAGCGAGGAGACGTCGCGCTCACGAAGTTCCGCGAGGGGCGGTGGTGGTACCCGACGGTCTACCGGAGCGCCGAGGGCGACCTGAAGGGGACGTACGTGAACGTCTGCACGCCGGTCGAGTGTTTCCCCGACGTCGTGCGCTACGTCGACCTCCACGTCGACGTCGTCAAACACGCCGACGGGAGCGTCGAACGCGTCGACGACGACGAACTCGACGCCGCCGTGGAGGCCGGAGAGATGAGCGAGGAACTGGCGGCGAAGGCGCGGAGCGTCGCGTCGAGTCTGGAGAACGCGCTTTGACGTCGACGTTGGCGTCTGGAACGAACAGGCGGCACCGACTCGGAGAGCACGGGACGGCGTGCCGCACGACCGCAGGGCGTCCCGTGGTGGGCGTCAGGTCACGGGCGCGTTGGCCGCGGTTTCGTATTTGAACGCTCGGACGGAGCAAGCGTCTCGTCGCGGGCTGTGCACAGTGCAACAGTCGTCGGTGGGGAGGAGGGATTCAGTAACTGTGGCTGACCGATCCTGAACAGGACCTCGCTTCGCTCGGCCACTCAGTCATCAACAGAATCGACTGCGTCGCTTCAAGCCGTCACTCGTCTCGCTCGTGAAGACCTCGCGCGATGCCGGCGCGACAGCCAGCACGTGCCACCGCACCGCTATCGGTGTCCACGAGAACGGGCGTCTGATAGCTCAGCTCAGAAGTGATCCGAGCCTTCGGTCGAGAACTGCAGTTCGCCGCCGCGGCCGCCCTCGACCGTGTCGGAGGTCATCTCGCCCGTGTCGGGGACGCGGACGACGACGTCTCGGACCTCCTCGAAGTCGCGGATGAGGTCGGCCTTGATGTTCTGTGCGGTGATGTTGCTGATTCCGCAGTGCGAACACGTCCCGCCGAGTTCGACGACCACCTCGCCCGTCTCGGGATTCGCCTCGCGAACGACGCTCTCTCCCCCGTGCATCTGGATGATCGGCATCTGGCCGACCATCCACGTCTCGATGCGCTCTTTCAGCGGTTCGTCGCTCATTGCTCTCACTTGTGGGCCCAGCTATGGGTAGGTTACGGTTTCACGAATAAATCGTGAACGAATCGTGAACGACCGCGAGAGCAGAGGAAAGTCCTCGACGCGAGCCTCAGGGCCTCAGGCCGCGGACTGCACCGACTGGTGGAGGCCCACAGCGTCGCTGGCGACCCGCTCGCTCCCGTTGACGCCCCGTGTGGTATTGCTCGACGAAGACGAAGAAGCGGAGCCGACGACGACCCGACCGTCGCGGACGAAGAGCGTCGACGAGTTGCCGGCCTCGTTGTCGAACCGACCGACGGTGACCGTCACGTCCGTCGTCCCGGTGTCGACACCGCGAACCGAGACGGTCGCGAGGTGCGCCTCGGCCGCGCCCGGTTCGATCGCACGCTCGACGTCGGCCGCAGTCAGTTCGACTGCGGTACCGTTCTCGCTCACCCGCGGGGGCTCCGTCAGCCCGAGGTCGTCGCTGTAGTTCGCGCTCGTTATTTCGGCGACGGAGCCGTTGTCGACCGAGACGGTGACGTCACCGCCCGAGAAGCCCTCCGTCGTCGAGAGCGTCAGTCTCACGTCCCCGGTCTCGCCGCTGGCGACGGTCGTCGAACTCGCAGAGAGGACGCTCGCAGAGCCGACGCCCCGGAGGTCGGAGAGGTCCGTAGCGTCGATGTCGCCGTTCATCACCGCCGACGACCAGTAGACCCACTCGCCCTCGTACTGCGAGTCGGTGTACGAGCCGTACACGTCGAGGTCACCGCCGGGGCGCACCAGCGGCCGAACACCGACGATGTCGAACGTCACGTCGACCGTGCCGTCCGCCTCGTCGAACGTCGCGTCGACGGCCGGTGCGGTCGCGCCCGTCGCGTTCTGAACGTAGAAGCTGGAGGCGTTTATCGCGGTGGCGTTCTCCGGCGCATCGAAGGAAACCGTCACCAGACCGCCGTTCAGTTCGACGGCTTCTGCCCCGACGACGCTGTCGACGCGGCGCATCCGCCCTTCGACCGTCGGCGCGATGCGCTCTTTGGATTCGAGGTAGTCGACGAGCGCCTCGGCGTAGAGCACGTCCGTCTCCTCGACCACCGGCTCGTCCTCCAGTCCGTAGCCGCTGCCGCCGCCAGCCATGAAGCTGTTGACCGTCACCTCGTACGTCTCGTTCTCCTGGAGGGGCTCCCACCGCGGCGGCTCGTCGGGGCCGGCACGGTTGACCCAGACGTCTCGAATCTTCGGGTCCGCGTCGTCGTGGGCGACCCACTCGAAGCGGACGCCGCTGACCTGCTGGCTGATCTCGGCGCCGAACTCCTGCCCGGTGTCGCTTTCGAGCGTGACGACCTGGCTCGCGAGCGTCTCCCGTAGCTCGCTCCCGGTGAGTTCGACCGTCACCAGCGTGTTCGGGAAGGGGAGCGTGTTGAACACGTCACCGCCCGTGATGTTGCCGGGGCCGTACATCCGGTTCGAGCGGATGCCGCCGGCGTTGGTGATGGCGACGTCGGCACCCGTCTTCGCGCGGAACGAGTCCGTGACGAGGTTCCCGTAGTTGCTCTCGCGGTGGTAGTTCGTCGAGAAGCGCGCGTCCAGCGCCGTCTCGGAGTAGGTGACGTTCTCGTCGAGACTCACCTCCGCGCGGTACTCGTTGATGAGCCGCGAGGCCGTCTCGTTCTTCGGCACCTCCTCGGCGACGTTCACCAGCCGACCGTTCCAGGCGGTGACGTCGTTCGTCTCCGTGTCGACCGTGAGGTTGAGTTCGCCGAGGTACTCCGCGCGGGCGACGCTCTCTGTGATGATCGAACCCGAAGTCTCAGCCGGCGGATACCGTATCTCGTCGTCGCCGACCGCGATGACGTCGATGGCGTCCGCCGTGTCGTTCTCGGCGAGCGCTTTCGCGTCGGGGACGCCCGTGTGCGCCAGTGCGACGACCACGTCGACGTTCTCCTCCTCTTTGAGGTACTCGGCCGTCGCGGGGCCGTCCTCGGTGTACGCTTCGAGCGTGATGCCCTCGGCCGCGAAGTCGATGTTCGTCTTGCCGTACGTCGCGCCGTAGTCGACGAGGCCGATGATGCCCACGCGGACACCGTCGCGCTCGACGATTTCGTACTCCTCGGTGCCGTCGAACGGCTCACCCGTCGAGGAGTTGACGAGGTTCGTCGCCAGCCACGGGAAGCGCGAGTCGGCCGTCGTGCCCGAGACGCCGTCGAGACCGTAGTCGAACTCGTGATTGCCGACGACGTCCGCGTCGGGGTCGACGAGGGTCAGCACGTCCACCGGCGCGCGCCACTGGCTCACCGGCGACAGCGCGTGCGGGCCGATCTGATCGCCGGCACCGACGACGACGGTCGGGTTGTCGTGTGCCGCCCGCCGCCGCTCGATGAGCGTCACCAACCGCGGGAGGTTCCCGTCCTCGGCGGCCGCCGTCTGGATGTCGTTGTACGACAGCACCGTCACCGTGGTCGTGTTGTCTCCCGTCGCCCCGTCGGTCTGTGGTCGTGTCGGGGCGTCTGCCCCCGCCATCGCCGAGACGTCCGGCGACGCGGGGTCGGATGCCGTCTGTGGGGTCGTTGCGCCGACAGTCCCCACGACCGGGACCACGCCGGCCGTGACGAGACTGAGCGTCAGTAAGAGGGTGATGAGTCGCCTCATTCGTGTGGCTGTTCCGGGCACGGGAGTAAAGAACTGACTATGAGTTGAAATATTTACGAGGACGGGGTCGTATCGGACACGACGGCTCAATAGCACGCACGAGGGGAAGGAATCGCTCTGGAGTGAAGACGGGCGAGGACGGGGCGCTCAGTCGAGGACCGCGACGCGCCCGGCTCAGTCGTCCGTGTGTCGCCGCAGCCACCAAGCACCACCAGCCAGCGCCGCTAGTCCCGCTCCGACGCCGAACCCGGGAGCGGAGACGGTCGACTCCGGTCCGGTGTCCCCACCGCTCGCGTCCGTCGCATTCGTCGGGTCTGTCCGGTCGGCCCGCGTCGACGCGGTGTCCGTCGCCGTCGCCTCGGTCGTGCTGTCGTCCGACCCGAGCGCGGCCCCCGACGACCCCTCACCGGGTCGGTCGGGGAACGTGTAGAGCCGGCCGGGGACGTCCTCGACCCCGCGGCTCGACGCGACGAAGAATCCGGTCGTGACTGCCCGTGCCGTCCAGAAGCTCGTCTCGTCGGGCGCGAGCCACCACGACTCTTCGGTGGGAGTGAGCGGGTTGGAGACGTCGTGTCGCTTCACGCCGCCACGGTACCACGACGTGTAGAGCGTCTCGTTCTCGATGTCGAGGTTGTGCGCCGTCGTCCACGTTCCCCCGAGGGTGGAGTCGTCGCTGACGGGCGGGGGAACGGTCGACAGTCGCTCGGGGGCTTCGAGGTCCGAGACGTCCCAGAGGTCGACGCCGCTCGGTCCGCCGACGAGGGAATCCGAGCGCCCGTCGCCGTCCTCGTCGATGCGGACGCCGAACGACTCCTTTCCGACGGCGAGGAGGTCGCCCGAACGCGTCGCGTAGTGGTGATTCCCCGGGGGCGTGAGGGCCGGTCGGGGGCCCGCATCGAGTTGGTCGGGGGCGGGCGCATCGACGCTCCCCAGCGCGGTCATCGCCGTCGGGTCGGCGACGTCGACCAGCCAGGTGCCGGCGTCCCACAGCGCACAGACGGCGACGCCGTCGCGGACCGTCACGTCGTGGAGCGACCGACGGTTCGCGTTCACGCTCTCCCACCGGGCGTCGGCGTCGAGGAGGGACCACCGACCGAGTTCGACGGGGTCGGTGGGGTCGGAGACGTCGACGACGACGAGGGGGTTTCGTGAGCCGTCGTTCCCGGTGAGGTACGCCCGGCCGTCGGCGACGTCGCAGTTGTGGATGGGGTAGTCGGTCTCGAAGAAGCCGCGTTCGGTGGGGGAGGTGGGGTCGGAGACGTCGACGACGACGAAGCCCGAGAGGGCGTTCCGCCGCGGGTGGGCCGGCCCCGCGACGATGAGCGTCTCGCCGTCGACTTTCACGTCCTGAACGTTCACGAGCGGGCCGTTCTCCGCGTCGCTCCGAAGTCCCGTCCGCCGCGCCAGCACCCGCGGAGCGGTCGGATCGCTCACGTCGACAGTCGCGTAGCCGTCGCCGGTCGCGACGTACACCGTCTCCTCGTCGCCGACGACCGCTTCGTTTGCGCCGGGAACGTCGACGTATCCGAGGGGCGCGTACCGGTCGCTCGACCCGCCCGAGACGGTCCCGTCGCTCCCCTCGCCCTCGTGGGCGCGTGCGGAGGAGGCGAGCGCCGACGCCCCGACGAGCGCCGCGGTTCCCCGGAGGACGCTACGCCTGCGCATGGGCCGGCGTTGGGGCTGGAAGCGGATAAGCCGTCCTGCGGGAGGCGACGTCCGTTACAGCCCGGTGGGGTCACCGTACCGCCTGCGGGGCTTCAGTCGAAATCAGCGCGGCCTCACAGCCGCGCTCGGTCGCCTGTACCTCCTTCGGTGCGCCCGGCGAGGTGGCTCGTCCTACAGACGAGCCCGGTCGCCGGTCCCACCTGCGAAGCCACGCGCGACGCTGCCAGACCTACAGTCTGGCACGGTCACCCGTTCCTCCGGTCATCGCGCTCGCGACGGCCCCCTTCACCACGACTTCGTCGCCCAGCGCCGTGAGTTGGATGTCGGGGACGTTGACCATCACCATGTCGTCGACGCGCTCGCGGATGGGGTCGACGACGTGGTCGGGGTTTCGGAGCGCGACGGCGCCGCCGATGTAGATGACGATGGGGGCGTACGCGTGGATGACGTTGGCGACGCCCATCGCGTTCCAGTGGCAGAGCTGGTCGATGACGTAGTCGGCGAACTCGTCCTCGCCGGCGTGTTCGAAGACGTCGGCGGCGGAGAAATCGGGGTCGTCGACGGGGAGGTCGGTCTCGACGCTGGCGTCCTCCTGGAACAGTTCGTAGGCGTAGCGCGGGATGTTCTTGCCCGAGCAGTAGCCCTCCCAGTGACCGTCGTGCCCACAGCCACACGTCATGAAGCCGTGCGGGTCGACCGTCATGTGGCCGACCTCGCCGGCGTTGCCGTCCCACCCCGAGACGACGTGGCCGTCGATGCAGACGCCGGCGCCGATGCCGGTCGAGATGGTGATGTAGACGACGTCGTCGGGGTTGCGCTCGGAGTGGAAGCGCTCGCCGATGACGCCCGCGGCCGTGTCGTTGTGCAAGAAGACGCGGTCGGTGTCGAGCAGGACGGAGAGCGGACCGGTGAGCGGGATGCGGTCGATGGTGTCGGGGAGGTTCGCCGGGTTCTCGACGGCACCCTCGGCGAGATCGAGCGGGCCGATAGAGCCGATGCCCGCCGCGACGGCCGCCTCCGGGTCGATACCGGCCTCGTCGCAGGCGGCGCGCGTGACCTCGAGCACGGCTTCGGTGATGGCGATTCCCGTCGGGCCGCGCGGCGTGCCACGTTTGCTGCTGCCGATGATGGTCCCCTCGGCGTCCGCGACGACAGCCCTGACGTTCGTCGCCCCCAGGTCGACACCGACGTAGTACGTCATTGTCCACAGTGGAACGCGCCGACCACTTAATCAGGGTGGTTCCGCGTATCGACGCCGCGAATCGAGGGTCGCCAACCCAGCCGTCGTCGTCCGAACCTCGGCACGGCGCCCGCCTCGACAGCGCGACGTCACCGGATCACGCGCTCACTTCGTATCGGCGCGGACGAACGTCACCGGACAGGGCGCTTCGAGCATCACTTCCTGGGCCGTGCTTCCGAAGACGGCCTTGCCGGCGGGCGAACGCTTCCGGCCACCGACGATGACGAGGTCGGCGTCGACCTCCTTCGCGATGGCGACGATCTCCTTCCCGTGCTCGCCGACGCCGCCGCGCACCTCGTACTCCATGCCGGCCTCCTCGAGCAGTTTTCCGAGTTCGCGCGTCGTCGTGTGCCGGCGGGCGACCCCACCGGGCGTCGCCTCCTCCGCGGTCGCATCGATCTCCAGCCTGTCGAGTGCAGACGCGTACTCCTCGTCGGTGAACACGTGTGCGAGGACGACGTGGGAATCCGCCCCCACGCCGAGGTCGATGGTCTCCTCCGCGAGTCGTTCGTACCGATCCGCGTCGTTCGGTCCCACTGCCAGCACGATGGTGTCGAGACTCATACTCGAGACGACGTTCGCGGGCGACTTAAAGTTCGGTCGTTTACTCGGAATCGAATTAATGAGTCGGGGGCGCCGTGGCCTCCCCCACGGGGCCGCCGGACGCAGGTGCGGCGTCAGTAGTCGGGGGCGTCGTCCTCGACGGCGCGCTTCATCGAGTCGCGGCGGGACTTCGCGTCGCGGCCCGTCACTTCGAGGAGGAACTCGTTCTTCGCGGAGACGGCGTCCTGTGCGTGGTCTTCGAGTCCCTTCTCGAGGATGGCTGCGGCCTCGTGTTCCTCGAAGTGGACGGCGAGTTGGTCCTTCTTGCCGCTGTACTTCGCCGCGCCGGCGACGATGCGCTTGAACACCGGGTTGTCCGGTTCGTCGACGACGTACAGTTCGTTCCCGTTCCACTCGTCGGTGCCCGTGACGGGACCGAAGTACTCCTCGATAGTCGCTTTGAGGTCCGGGGCGTTCTCCTCGAGCGTCTCGCCCCGTCGCATCTTGTACTCTTTCATGCTCCGTCGTTTGACAGGGGACGGTTTACCTGTTTCGTCACCCGCGGCGGGAAAAGGGTGGTCATCGCTCCCGCTCGGCGATGTACCCCTGCTGGCACTCGGGGCAGATGTCGCCCGTCCGAATCGACGAGTCGAGCGGTCGGGTGTGTCCGCAGTTCGGACAGTAGTACTCCGTCTCGACGCCGGGACGCGGGGACTGGCTGTCGTCCTCGCGCGCGCTGACGATGGTGCCGTCGCCCTCGCGCTGCTCGACGGTGTTGTCGAGGTAGGACGTCTCGTACGCGTCGTCCTCGGCGTGGCTCCGACTCTGCCCGTTCGTCGCCGTGGGCGTGAGTTCGTTGCCGTAAGCCAGCCCCGGCCCGCCGGCCGTCGCCGCGTCGGCCGAGAAGCCCTCGTCCTCGTTCTCGTCCTCGTGGGAGGGCCACGCGCCCCCCGACGCCGACGACGAAGCCGCCGACATCGAGTCCGACGCGTCGGCCTGCTCGCTCGCGGCGGGTGCGCTGGCGTCGCTCCCGCCCATCAGTTCGGCGTCCTCTTCGGCCGCCCGCTCGGCGAGCGAACGGGAGTCGTCGGCCGCGTCGTCGTCGGTTTCGGCGTCCTCTCCCGCGCCGTCGGCGCTGGTGGGGTCCGTGCCACCGTCGCCGACTGCCCCGCTCGGTTCGGGCGCGTCGCCGCTGTCGGGCCACGCTCCGTGCTCGCGTTCGGGCGTGGCGTCGTCGAGGATGACCGCGTCCTCCTCCTCGGGGTCGTCGGCGTCGTCGAACCCGGCCTCCGCGCGCTCGATGAGCGACGTGTTCGAGTCGGCGTCGTCCGCTTCTTCGAGTTCCGGACCGACGTCGGGTACCGTCTCTGCCGCCACGCTGCTCTCATCGGGTTCGGTGACCGACTCGGCGGTGTTTCGGAGCCCCGTCGCGTCCGGCGTCGACGCCGACTCCATCCCCTCGCTGGCCGGTGACGCAGCGGCGTCGGCGTTCAGCGGCGACTCGTCGCCGACGTCCGCACCCTGCGTACTGCTCGCGGGGGCGACGGCGTCGGCGTCCCGCCGCTCCGAGCGGACTTCTCCCTCCGTCCGGATGGCTCTGACCTCCGTACTCTCGGAGAGGACCTGTTCCTCGCCGCACCGGCGGCAGCGCCGAATCTCGCGCTCGGTCACCACCATCTCGCTCCCATCCTCTTCGTGCTCGCGAACGACGCCCGAGGGGCCGAAGTCGTGTCCGAGCAGGCACCTGAGACCCATTATGTCACACTGTTCCCGAGTCGACAGCAAAAAACTACCCCCGACGTCAGACGGCCGTCTGACTCCGTTGTGCGGACGAACGCGGGGAGAGAGGGAGGGGAGCCAACAGTATAAACCATCGGCGCTCGATGCAACGGATATGAGAGCGCGGCGGGAGTTCCGGAAGCGAAAGGACATCGACGTCGCCATCCTCGATGCCCTCGTCGACCGGGCCTCGGAGGGCATGACCGTCTACGAACTGCGGGCCGTCGTCGACGCCGACATCGACGCCATCGGCGAGGCGCTCGACCGTCTCAAGTCCGACTCGCTCATCACTGTCGAGGGCGAGGACGACCGCGTGCGCATCATGCCCGCAGAGCGCGTCGTCCCCGACCCCGGCGAGGCCCCCGACGACGAGGGGAGCCTGCTCGATAGGATCCGCGACCGACTCGGCTTCTGACTGCGACGGGTCTCCGACCGCGGACGGGAACGCACGCGACGATAGACGCGAGCGCGAAGTCCGTACCGTTTTCCCGACTGCGACCCTCCCGACAGACATGACGCTCGTAGGCGACCTCCACGAGGCACACGGTGCCGTCTTCACCGAGCGCGGCGGGGTCAGCGTCGTCGACCACTACGGCCGCCCCGAACGCACCCACCGAGCGGTGCGCAACGGCGTCGGCGTCATCGAGATGGGCTACGGCGTGCTCGTCGTCGAGGGCGACGACCGCGTCGACTTCGTCGACAACGCCGTCTCGAACCGCGTTCCCGATTCGGAAGAGGAGGGCTGTTACGCGCTTCTCCTCGATCCGCAGGGCCGCATCGAGACGGAACTGTTCGTCTACAACGCGGGCGAGCGCCTCCTGCTCTTTACGCCGCCGTCGCGAATCCAACCCCTCCTGGAGGACTGGCGCGAGAAGGTGTTCATCCAGGACGTCCAGTTGCGCGACGCCTCGGGCGACTTCGGCGTCTTCGGCGTCCACGGGCCGCGCTCCACCGAGAAAATCGCGTCCGTCCTCAACCACGCGGGCGCGCCGGAGGAGCCGTTCTCGTTCGTCCGCGGATCGATGGCCGACGTCGGCGTTACCGTCGTCGCTACCGACGCTCCCACCGGAGAAGAGGGATACGAGGTCGTCTGCCCCGCCGACCAGGCCGAGAGGCTGTTCGACACGCTCCTCACGCGCGGTAACGCCGCCATCCCCGTCGGCTACCGGACGTGGGATACGCTCACGACCGAGGCGGGGACGCCGCTGTTCGATTCCGAGCTAGAGGGGAGAGTTCCGAACGTCGTCGGCGTCCGTTCCGCCCTCGACTTCGAGAAGGGCTGTTACGTCGGCCAGGAGGTCGTCTCGAAGGTCGAGAACCGGGGACAGCCGAGCAACCGACTCGTCGGCCTCCTCCCGGAAGCGCTGCCAGACAGGGAGGCAGCCGTGTTCGCGGGCGACGAGGCGGTCGGCGAGGTGACGCGCGCCGTCGAGAGCCCGCTCTTGGAACGCCCCATCGCGCTGGCGTTCGTCGACTACGACCTGCCCGAGCGGGTGGGTGCGGGCGATGGTCTCACCGTCCGCGTCGATGGCGACGAGGTCGACGCCGACCTCACGACCCTCCCGTTCGTCGAGGGGGGCGTTCCGTCGGGGCGACTGCCGGAGTATCCAGCGGACGAAGAGGTCGACTAACCGTCCCCGGTCGAAATGTGGTGTCAGTGGGGACGAATCCGGTCGACAGTTCGGAAATCCTTCTTCCGTCGACGAGGCGACGTGTGAGACAGAGGTGACCGAAACGATGGCAACCAGAACGGACGACAGCGGAGAGGACTGGGACTGCGAGGTCGACGGCGCGGACGGGGCGCGCTACGCCGACCTCAGACTCGAGGACGGAGATGTCATCATTTACGACCGGGCGGGCGAGGACGCGTGGATTCAGTCAGCATCGGCAATCGGGCTCGAACTCATGCGCTGAAACCGACCGCGGTCAGCCGCTCCTGAATCAACGTTCGCCGTCGCACGGCCGACCGCGACGCAGTGACAGCGGTCCGTATGCGTCTGCTGGGGTGCGCTCACCGACTCACGAGTTTCTTCAGCCCCTCTCTCGAGAAAAGCGAGGTGGGCCGGTCCATGTGGACGCCGATTTCCCCCGAGAGCGCCCGCAGGCCGAATTTCTGCACCGGTTCCGGGAGCGAGTAACACCGCCGGACCCAGTGGCCGAGGCGAATCTCGCGGGCGAGGTCCGACCGCCACGCGGCCTCGTACGCGTCCAGTGTCGCGGGTGCGTCGGGGTCGATGGCTCGAGCCGCGTGGTCGGCGGCGGTCATTCCGTAGAGGATGCCGCCGCCGGTGAACGGCTTGGTCTGGGCGGCGGCGTCTCCGATGAGGAAGGCGCGGTCGGTCGTCACCGTCTCGGGGGGGCCGATGGGAATCGCGCCGGAACAGAAGTGGTCGGTCTCGACGTCGTACTCGCGGGTCAGAACGTCGAACATCTCGTTGACCGACGCGCCCGGCGGGGCGGCGAGGCCGTACTCGACGCCCGCCTCGCCCCGGGGGATGCGCCACGCGAAGAAGCGCGGGACGGTGAGGTGGACGTCGACGTAGTCGCCGTGGTCCACCTCGTCCGAGAAGGCGAGGACGCCGTGGAGCGTCTCGCCCGGTTCGGGCAGGCCGAGCGAGCGGCGGACCCGCGAGACGGGACCGTCACAGCCGGCGACCATCTTCGCCTCGACGTCTTCGGTCGAGTCCCCGTGTTTGACCGTGAGCACCACGCGGTCCTCGCGCTCGTCGACGCCCGTCACGGTGTGGTGTTCGCGGACGTCGGCGCCGGCCTCGCGGGCGAGGTCCGCGAGCGTCCGGTCCAACTGAACGCGGTCGATGACGTTCGATATCTCCTCGCGCTTGTAGAAGCGGCGCGCGCCGCTCGCGGGACCGCCGACGTGGAAGTCCGCGCCGTAGATGCGGTTCTGGAACAGTTGCTCCTTGGCTTTCGGCGGGAGGTAGTCCCAGATGTCGGTCGAGACGTGCCCGGAGCACGCCAACGGCGTCCCCACCTCCCCCTTCTCCAGCGCGAGGACGTCGTAGCCGGCCTCGGCGGCCCGGCGTGCGAACCGGGCACCGGCGGGGCCGACACCCACCACGACGAAGTCGTACATCGACTCACCCTATCGGGAGCGCGAGTAAATATCTTCTCGAAACGACCGATTCGGACACAACGGTTTTCTCGTCGTCGACCGACCCACCCGTCATGGTCCCCGCTGGTGATCGCCCGCTCGCCGAGACGGTCCGTCGTCCCCCGGTCGCGGCGACGCTCCTCCCGGTCGCGTACGCGGCCTACCTCTATCCGTTCGGGATCACGGGTCTCGGCGACGACTCGCTTACCGCCGCGCTCGTCGCGCTCGGCCTCCTGTACCTGCTCCCGCTCGCGGCGCTCGGCGCAGGAGTCGCTGTCGGCGTCGACCGTCGTCTCCGTCTCGGCGTCCTCGTCGCGGTCGGCGGCCTCGTGCTCCTCCCGTTCGCGGTACCGCCGACGCTGGACTCGCTCCCTCGAATCGGAATCGCCGCCTCGATGCTCGCCGCCGGGTGCGGCGTCGTCGGTGCGGTCGAGTCCGCTCTCCGAAACCGACGAGCGACCGTGACGCGGTTCTCCCGCGCCGCCCTCCTTTGTTCGGGAGTCGTCGGTGTCGGACACGCGACCCTCGTGCTGTGGGTCGTTCGTGACCAGTACGAGGCCGTCGTCGATGCCCTCGGCCTCTGGCTCGCGTGGGGAGCCGTGGGGATGGTCGCACTCGGCGTCGTCCCGACGCTCCTCGTGCTTCGGTTCGGTCTCGTCACCCCCGTCCTCGGGGTCGCTCTCCTCACCGGAAACGCCGTCCGGACCGACGTCTTCGCCGCCCCGGTCGACAGCGTCACCCCCTTCTACCTCGTCGTCTGGTTCGTCGTCCTGCCCGCCATAGTCGCCCTCGGCGGCGCGGAGTACGCCGTCCGACGGCACTTCGACCACCTTCTCCCGCGGCCGCTCGTCGGCGGGGACGACTGAGACACGGGGAGGGGTGTCGACGCAGTCCCGCCGTCAGATAGCGACGAGACCCGCGACGGTGGCGTCGTCGTCGACGGCGAGCGGGAGTCGGTCCCACGGTTCGTCTCCACCGTCGGGAGAGCGAAACAGCCCCGCGTTCGACAGCGCGTAGAACCCCTCGTCTCCGACGGCGAGGACGTACCGCGTCACCCCGTCCCCCGTCGGCAGACCGTCGACGCGCTCCCACGGGTCCTCCCCCTGCTTCCGGTAGACGTACGTGTCGGCCGACCCCGCCCGGTGAGCGCGCATCGCGCCGCTGGCCGCGGAGAGCAGTCGGTGGTCGGGGTCCGCCGGGTCGACGACGACGCTCCAGCAGTAGCGGTGGTCGAGTCCCGCCTGTGGGTGGGTCCACGTCTCCCCGCCGTCTTCCGTCTCGGCGTAGCCGTCGCCCGCGGCGCAGTAGGCGCGACCCGGGGCGTCGGAGTGGACTGTCATCGAGTGCGTGTCGCGCCGCGACCCCTCGACGCGGTCTTCCCACGTCTCGCCGCCGTCGTGGGTCCGGACGAGCGCGCCGGCCTCCACGGCGACGTAGAGGTGATCCGAATCGTGAGCGTCGGCCTGAATCCACCGGACGTGGTGGGTGTGCGGGCGGGGCGGGAACGCCCACGACGACGAGGAGGGGAGGTCGGTGAGGCCGTCGCAGGCGGTCCACGCGAGCGCGTCGGCGGAGCGGTACACCCGGCTCGGTTCGGTGCCGGCCCACCAGGTGACGGCCGTGGAGCCGTGTTCGGACGGCACGCAGGCGACGCTCGTCACCCGAGCGTGGTCGATGCCCTCCACCGAGTGCCACGTTGCGCCCGCGTCCTCGGAGCGAAAGAGGCCGTCGTCGGCGGTGCCACAGCAGACGATGTCGGGGTCGAGAGGCGAGGCGGCGACGCACTGGAGCGAGGCGTCCGGAGTCGGTGTGGTCTCGCGGCGGACCTCGGCTCCGTCGGCGTCGGCGTCGACGGCGACCACGCGGTCGGGGAGAGCGGCGAACAGGCGGTCCATATCGAGCGTACGCGTTCGGCGGTGAAAAGCGACCGTGCGCTCTTCGGTCCGTCTCGGTCGAGACAGTGGATAGACTACTCGGGGCTTCGGCGAAGGTTCGTCGACGAAACAGGCCCGTTTAGAAGGAAAGCCGTGCGGTCCTCGTACTGCCAACCCCGTTCCTCACGACTCCCAATGCACCCCCGAGTACTACGTCCACACGCTACCCCACCGAGTCTCCCCAACGTATTTCACTTCCTCCCCTGTCTGCCACGACATGTCACCCAGCCCGTTCGACGCGAGCGGCCTCGAGCGCGTCCGCCAGTTGTTCGACGCCCACCTCGACGCGGGCCTCCACCACGGGGCCCAGTTGGCGGTGTACGACGGGACCACCCCCGTCCTCGACGTCGCCGGCGGCGTCATCGGTCCCGAGGGGAGGGAGACGACCACCGCGCAGAAGCACCTGCTCTTCTCGTGTACGAAGCCCTACGCGGGCGCCTGTCTCCACCACCTCCGCGACCGGGGGCTGGTCGACTACGACGACAGGGTCGTCGACCACTGGCCGGCGTTCGACCGCGGCGACGACGGGAAGGCGGCGGTGACCGTCCGCCACGTCCTCTCCCACCAGGCCGGCCTCCCGACGACGGGCTTCGAAGAGCGTCCCGAGGAGTGGGGCGACTGGGACCGCGCGGTCGAAGCGATGGAGGACGCCGACCTCGTCTTCGCGCCGGGCGAGACGGCGGCGTACCACTCTCTCTCGTACGGGTTTCTGGTGGGTGAACTCGTCCGTCGCGTGTCCGGAACCCCCGTCGACGAGTACGCCCGCGAGCACGTGTTCGAGCCGCTGGGCATGGACGACACGAGCATCGGCCTCCCCGACGACGTCTCGGGTGACGAAGTGGCGACGCTCGTCGGCTTCGAGCCGTACGACTCGTGTCGGGAGTCGGGGGCGGGACTCGACACGGGCACGAAAGACGCCGCGGCGCTGTTCGATCAGGAGTCGGTCCAGCGGGCAGTGGTCCCCGCGGCGACGGGCATCGGCACCGCCCGGGACATGGCGCGCTTTTACGCCTGTCTCGCGAACGGCGGGGAACTCGACGGGGTTCGGGTCCTGGAGGAGGAGACGGTCGCCGAGGCGACGACCTGCCAGGCGGAGGTCGAACACGACGGGACGATGGGCGTGCCCCGTCGGTACGCGTTGGGGTTCGAGTGCGGGGGCACGGCGTGGGACAAGTACGGGTCGCTCTCGCCGCGGACCGTGTTCGGCCACGGCGGCCTCGGCAGCATCGTCGGGTGGGGCCAGTCGGGAGAACTGGCGATGGCGTACGTCACCAACGGCATCCGCCACGAGTACGAACACGGCGCGCGCGTGAACGCGATGGCCGACGCCGTCCGGACGGTGTTCGGGTGAGTCGACGGGGGCGACGAACGCGACCTACACCAAGAACGCGTCGAGTGCTTCGAGGGTGCGTTCGGGCGCTTCCTCCATCACGAAGTGCCCACACGAGAGTCCCCGCCCCTCGACCGACTCGGCCCACCGCTCCCACACGTCGAGCGGGTCGAACGACACCGTGCCGGAGGCGTCCCCCCAGAGCGCCAGCACCGGACACTCGATCCGGTCGCCCGCCTCGCGGGAGGCGCGGTCGTGGTCGAGGTCGACGCTCAGCCCGGCGCGGTAGTCCTCACAGCTCGCGCGGACGACCCGCTCGTCCGCGAAGGCGCGGTGGTACGCCGCGACGGCCGCGGGGTCGAGCGCGTCCGGCGAAGCGGCCCAGCGCTCGATGAGGTGGTCGACGTAAAACGCCGGGTCGTGGTTGATGAGCGTCTCCGGCACCGGGTGTGGCTGTGCCAGGAACAGCCAGTGGTACATCTGCTTCGCGTACGCGTAGTCCATCATCTCCGCCGTTTCGAGCGTCGGGACGATGTCGAGGACCGCTAACTGCGCCACTCGCCCGGGGTGGTCCAGTGCGAGGCGGTAGCCGACGCGCGCCCCGCGGTCGTGGCCGACGAGTCCGAACGCGTCGAACCCGAGCGACTCCATCATGGCGACGAGGTCCGCGGCCATCACGCGATTGGAGTAGTCGGCCGTCTCGGGGTCGCTCGGACCGCGACTGTCGCCGTACCCCCGGAGGTCGGGGGCGACGACCGTGAACCGTTCAGCCAGTTCCGGGGCGATTTCGTGCCAGGCGGCGCGGGTCTGGGGTAGCCGTGCAGCAGGAGCAGCGGTGGCCCGTCGCCGCCCCGTTCGAGGGCGAGTTCGGCCTCGCCGCAGTCGACTCGTTCCCGTTCGAAGTCTCCGAGCATCGAACGGGAGGTTGTGGCCAGGCCCGCTTCAATGTAGTTCCGACGGGACTACCCGTCGGACTCGGCACCGGTCCCACTCTCCCCCCGGAGGCGCGACGCCCAGCCCAGATAGCCGAGCGCGTACGCGCCGGCGTAGACGACGGTCACGAACACGACGGTGAGGACGCGCGCGGGGAGGCTCCCCGTCGTCAGTGCGGCGTCGAAGGCGGCGAGGGTGACCATGAGGGGGAGGCCGAGCGCGAGCGTCAGCGCGACGGTCCAGAAGAACCACGCGCCGAGCGGGCCGACGGGACGGCCCGACCACCAGAACCACGTCGCGGTCGGGACGGCGAGCGCGGCTACCAGTGCGAGGTCGGAGACACCCGCGACCGACATCGAGAGCACGTCGACGACGACGCTCACCGGAAGGACGAGGAGCAGGAACCAGCCGACGAACGCGAGGAGGAGGTCGAGGAGCGAGCGGGAGGGCATAGACGGTGTCCCGACGGCCACGAACAAAAAGCCGGGGAACCACGGGACCCGCTGTGAGTCCTCCCCGGACATGGCAGATCACCACAGGTGACGACCGGTCCCGACGACGACAGCCGCCTCAGTCGTCGGCCGGTGCGACGCCGTGAGACGGACCGCCTCGACCGACGTCGGCCGTCGCCGCCTGCCAGACCATGATGAGCATGGCGACGATGAGACAGAGCCCCCACAGGAAGATGGCCGGCAGGAGGATGGTGACGCCGAAGCCGACGCCGACCCACACGCTCACGGGGAGGAGCCACTGGCCGAGCACGAACAGCCCCGTCACCGCGGAGCGAAGCGACCCGGTCATCGAGAACGCGTCGACGGCGAAGCCCATCACGATGGCGAGGATGGAGAGCACGCCGAGGTGGGCGTGCCCGCCGACCATCCAACTCGGTGCGCCGCCGCCACCCGCGACGAGCGAGTGCTGGTACATCCCGACGAGCATCATCGCCGTCAGGCCCAGGAAACCGGACGTCTTGAGAACACGTGTCATGTGGCAACACTCACCACGACACGACATATAACTATCCATACATACCACTCGAATATCTGCAGCGGGGCGCGCCCCCGGAGGCGAAAAGCGCTGGCGGTCGCCGGTTCAGTCGTCGTCGGTCGCCGCCTTCGCCGGCTTTCGGAGTCGGTCCGAGCGCGGTCCCTCCTCGTCGATTGCGGGCAGGAGGTCGCGGAGGTACCGGCCCGTGTGGGATTCGTCCGTTCGGGCCACCGCCTCGGGCGTGCCCTGCGCGACGATGTCACCGCCGTTCTCGCCGCCTTCGGGACCCAGGTCGATGATGCGGTCGGCGTTCTTCACGAGGTCGAGCTCGTGCTCGATGACGACGACGGTGTTGCCGTTGTCGACGAGGCGGTGGAGGACGTCGATGAGCTTCCGTTCGTCCTCCTTGTGGAGCCCCGTGGTCGGTTCGTCGAGGAGGTAGAGGGTGTTCCCCGAGTCTCTCTTCCCCAGTTCCTCGGCGAGTTTCACGCGCTGGGCCTCCCCGCCCGAGAGGGTGGTCGAGGGCTGTCCCAGCCGCATGTAGCCGAGGCCGACGTCCTTCAGGAGTTTCAGCCGGCGGCGGATCTGGGAGTTGGCCTCGAAGAACTCGTGTGCCTCGTCCACCTCCATCTGGAGGACGTCGGCGATGGTCTTCCCCTTGTACGTCACGTCGAGCGTCTCGTCGTTGTACCGGTCGCCATTGCACTCCTCGCAGGGGACGTACACGTCCGAGAGGAAGTTCATCTCGATTTTGACGGTCCCCTGCCCGCCGCAGGCCTCACACCGCCCGCCCTTGACGTTGAACGAGAAGCGGCCCTTCTTGTAGCCGCGCTGTTTCGCCAGTTTGGTCTCGGCGAACAGTTCGCGGACGTAGTCGAACACGCCCGTGTAGGTCGCGGGGTTGGATCGGGGAGTACGGCCGATGGGCGACTGGTCGATGAGCCGCACCGTCTCTATCTCGTCCATCCCGTCGATGCCGTCGTGCTCGCCCGGGTCGACGGAGGTGTTGTCGTTCATCCGGCGGGCGAGTCCCTTGTACAGGATGTCGTGTATCAGCGTCGACTTGCCCGACCCCGAGACGCCCGTAACCGCCGTAAAGGTCCCGAGCGGGAGGTCGACGTCGAGGTCCTTCAGGTTGTGCTGGCGGGCACCCAGGATAGAGAGGGTGCCGGAGGACTCGCGGCGCTCCTCGGGCACCGGGATGGACTTCCGTCCCGAGAGGTAGTCGGCGGTGACGGAGTCGTCGGTCGCACAGACCTCGTCGAAGTCGCCCTGGGCGACGACCTCGCCCCCGCGCTTGCCCGGCCCCGGGCCCATGTCGATGATGTTGTCGGCGCGGCGCATCGTCTCCTCGTCGTGTTCGACGACGATGAGGGTGTTGCCGAGGTCTCTGAGCCCCTCTAAGGTGTTGAGCAGGCGGTCGTTGTCGCGCTGGTGCAGTCCGATGGAGGGCTCGTCGAGCACGTACAGCACGCCCACGAGTCCGGAGCCGACTTGCGTCGCGAGGCGGATGCGCTGGCTCTCCCCGCCGGAGAGAGTAGAGGCCTCGCGGTCGAGCGTGAGGTACTCTAACCCGACTTCGCACATGAAGCCGAGGCGTGCGCGGATCTCCTTCAGAATCTCCTCGGCGATGGTCCGCTGGCGCTCGCCCATCTCCGCTTCCATCCCCTCGAAGTGGTCGAGGGCGTCGCCGATGCTCATCCGGTTGACCTCGGTGATCGACGTCCCCTGCACCAGCACGGAACGCGACTGCGGCTTCAGCCGCGTCCCGTCGCAGGCCGGACAGGTGGTGACGGCCATGTACTTCTCGATGTGGTCGCGGGTCGACTCCGAGTCCGTCTCGACGTGTCGGCGTTCGAGGTTGGGGATGACGCCCTCGAACCGCTTCGTCTTCCGTCGCGTGCCGTTCTTCGTCTGGCGCTCGAACACCACCTCCTCGTCGGTGCCGTAGAGGAACTGCCGCCGGACCTCGGGGGCGAGTTCCTCGAACGGCGTCGACACCGAGACGCCGAAGTGCCGGGCCACCGAGTCGAGTCGCGTGCGGTAGTACGACCGGTTGTAGCTCCACGGCTCGAAGACGTGTTTGATCGGCTGGGAGGGGTCGGTGACGACGAGGTCCTCGTCGACCTCCTTCGTGTTGCCGATGCCCTCACACGCGGGACAGGCTCCGTGCGGGGAGTTAAACGAGAACGACCGCGTCTCTATCTCGGAGAAGTCGATGCCGCAGTGGGTGCAGGCGAGGCTCTCGGAGAACTCCACCACGAGCCTGGAGTCGCCCTCGCCCGCGAGGTCGCCCGTCGAGCGGCTCTCGACGCCGAGGTGCACGCCTTCGGGCGGGTCGGGGAGGATGACCTTCAGGACGCCGTCGGCCTCTTCGAGCGACGTCTCGACCGAGTCGGTGATGCGCGACCGCGCCTCGTTCGAGACCTTCACGCGGTCGACCACCACGTCGACCGTGTGGTCGTAGTTCTCGTCCAACTCGGGCTTCTCGTACGCGAGGTCGTACTCCTCGCCGTCGACTTCGACCCGTGAGTAGCCCTCGGCGACGAGGTCATCGAAGAGGTCCTTGAAGGCACCCTTCTGGTCTCTGACCACGGGCGCACAGAGCTTCGCTCTGGTTCCCTCCGGAAGCGAGAGGACCCGCGAGACCATGTTCGACGCCGACTGCTCGCCCACCTCGCGGCCGCACTCGGGACAGTGGGGGGTTCCGACGCGGGCATAGAGGAGGCGGAGGTAGTCGTGTAACTCCGTGACGGTGCCGACGGTGGAGCGGGGGTTGTTCGCCGCGTTCTTCTGGTCGATGGAGATGGCGGGCGAGAGCCCTTCGACCGATTCGACCTGTGGCTTGTCCATCTGTCCGAGGAAGTTGCGGGCGTACGCCGACAGCGACTCGATGTATCTGCGTTGCCCTTCGGCGTAGATGGTCTCGAACGCGAGCGACGACTTCCCCGACCCCGACAGCCCCGTCACGACCGTGAACTGTTCGCGGGGGATCTGGACGTCGAGGTCCTTCAGGTTGTGTTCCTCTGCACCTCGAACCTCGATGAAGTCCTTGCTCATCTGAATCGGCGTAGGGAATCAGCGGGGGAATACCCATCGGTTGGTGCAGGTCCCGTCCGCTCGAACGGGTCACACTGTCTCACGTGAGCGGCGCACCTCGTTCGGGCTGCATCACGCCGAACGCGTTGCCCTCGGAGTCGAGACAGTACGCGTGCCACCCCACGTCGGGAATGTGCATCGTCTCCATTCTGATCGACCCGCCGTGTCGGTGACCCGTTCGAGGGTGTCGTCGATGGACTCGACGGTGACGGTGCAGACGAACGCGCTCGCCCCGTCGACCCGGGGCATCCCCTCGGGCCGTCGCATGAACCCCCCGTCGATACCCGGTTCGTCGTCGGGGCCGGTCATCACCAGCCAGTAGTCCACCTCGCTCGGTTCGTACCGCTCGAACTGCCAGTCGAACACCGATTCGTAGAACGCCATCGCGCGTTCGACGTCGTCGGCGTATATCTCGAAGAACGTCACTCTCGACATTGTAACACCTCACGTGGTAGACGCTACCGAACGCCATAGCCACTCGCCACGGACCGGAAGTGAACGCGACGGCTCGGGGTGTCACACTGGCGCACGGTCGCGGCGCGTTCGGGCCGCCGGCGACCCGGTGAAAAGGGAGTGAATCGGCCTCAGTTCGGAGTCAGCAGGGAGTCAGGCGAGTTTCCGGCGGGAGATGCCACAGCCCTGCGGGACGATGATGATCTGGTCGTCGCCCTTTTGGACGATGTCGCCGTCGACTTCGCGGGCGACCTGCTGGAGGTCGTCGATGATGTGCTCCATCGTGCTGTCGTTGATCCGCAGTCGGGTCACGTCGGCGATGACGATGTCGCCGTCGTAGACGGCGTCCTTGATGGCGATGACGTCCTGTTGTCCGCCGATTTCGGCGATGTGAATCTGCGTGCGGGCCTCGCCGCCGCGGGCGGTGTCGAAGTCGTCGAGGTCGAGCGTGACGTAGTCGTCCGTGCTGTGACTCTGCCCCCCACTCAGGAGCTTATTCATGATTCCCATGCACTGTACAGCGACACGAGGGGGCTTAGTTTTACGTCAGACACTCGCATGACGGCGCTGTCCCGAGGTGTCCGAGTCGGTGTGTTACACCGCGGAGTCGGATTCGCGCCGCAACAGGACCGGGACCGGTGCCGTGCGGATCACCTTCGTGGCGACGCCGCCCAGAACCGACCGGCTGAAGTCCGTCTCGCCGTGGACGCCGAGCGCGAGGAGGTCGACTTCGCCGTCGACGAGGGAGAGGATTTCACGGTGGGGATGGCCGTGTTCGACGTGGGTGACGGGGTCGACGCCGCTCTCTTCGGCCCGCTCGGCCGCGGCCTCGAGAACGGACTCCGCGCCGGCGTCGAGTTCCTCGCTCGCGAGGGCGGAGCGCACGTCGAACCCCAGGGTCGTCGTCTCGACGACGTAGACGACGTGTAGCGTCGCCCCGGTGTCGCGGGCGAGGGCGACCGCCGAATCGAGCGCCAGGTCCGCGGCCCCGCTGCCGTCGGTCGCCGCCAGTATCTCGCGCGGCGGGTACCGGAACGTGCGGTCCTCTGTGGGGTTGACGACGACGAGCGGCACGTCGATGGAACCGACGACCCGCTCCGTGACGCTCCCGAGCAACAGGCGGGAGAGCCCGCTCCGACCGTGAGTCGGCATCACCACGAGGTCGACGTCGTACTCGCGGGCGTAGTCGACGATGGTGAGCGCGGGGTCTCCCTGCAGGACGGCCGAGACGGCGTCGACCCCCCGTTCGGTGGCGCGGTCGACCGCCTCGTCGACGACCTCTTCGCCTTCGCTCTCGAGGACGTCGA
Organism: Salinigranum rubrum; assembly: GCF_002906575.1. Lineage (NCBI taxonomy): Archaea > Methanobacteriati > Methanobacteriota > Halobacteria > Halobacteriales > Haloferacaceae > Salinigranum > Salinigranum rubrum. Next base: position 349,360 of record NZ_CP026309.1, on the reverse strand, counting down.
CCACGCGTCCCTCGACCGTGGTGAGGCTGTCCTGGTTCGTGTTCGCCACGTTGAGAACGTGCAGCGTGGCGTCGTGTTCGGCGGCGAGGTCGAGCGCGTACCCGAGCGCTTCGCGGGCAGGGTCGCTCCCGTCGGTCGGATAGAGGACGCGAGTGTACATACGCGTGACATCACCGTCCAGCGGGATATAGCGGAGGGTCGAGCGTCGGTGACTGAGAACGACGGACGGCGAGGGTGAGTCGACCGACCGGGCCGACCCAACCGTTATCAACCGCCTCGGAGAGTCGTTCGTCATGACGCGAAGAGCCATCGAACCGGCGGGCCTGGCCGACGCGGCGCAGCACCACTTCACCCCGGCAATCGTCGCCGACGGGACGCTCTACGTGTCGGGACAGGTCGGCACGGACGACGAGGGGGAGTACGTCGGCGACGACGTGCGGTCACAGACCCGACAGGCGTTCGAGAACGTCGAGACGCTCCTCCGCAGCGTCGACCGGGGCCTCGGAGACGTCGTCAAGGTCACGAGCTACGTCGTCGACATCGCGGACAACTACGAGGCGTTTCACTCGGTGTACCGGGAAGTCTTCCCGGAGCGGCCCTTCCCCTGCCACACCGCCCTCGGGGTCGACAGCCTCGCGAGCGAGACGCCGCTGGTAGAAATCGAGGTCGAAGCGCCCGTCGACGAGGACCTGTGAACGGGGCGTCGTGGGTCACAACAGCCGACCCTCGGCGACTGGCTGGACGCGGCCGCCGACCGAGACGGTGATTCCCTCCTCGCTCTCGTTCGCGCGGAGGTGCAGGAGCGACGGCCGGCCCATTTCGAGCCCCTGTTCGACGGTGACGCTGACCTCGTCGGTGTCGAAGTACCGGTGGGCGACGAGGTACGCCGCGAGACACCCGTTCGACGAACCCGTCGCGGGGTCCTCGGGGATACCGCCGGCGTCGGCGAACACGCGGACGTGGAGGTCGGTGTCGCCCTCGGTCTCCGGCGTGAAGACGAGCAGGTTCACGTTCCCGTGTGGCTCCACGAGGTATCGCGAGTAGGGGTCGGCCTGCGTCTCGGCTCGTTGGGCGGCGTCGAGCGAGCGGAGCGGGACGACCAGCGTGGGGAGGCCGGTCGAGACGAGTTCGACCGGGTAGCGGTCGTCGATATCGTCGAGAGAGAGCCCCAGCATCTCGGCGGCGTGAGCGTGGTCGAGCGTCGTCTCGAAGGAGGGCGGAATCTGGTGGACCCAGTATCGGTCGTCCTCGCCCTCCGACTCGACCGTCACGGAGATGTCGCCGACGCCGAGCGAGAGCGTGAGTTCGTCCGGCGCGTCGTCCCGGAGGAACTCACGGACGACGTACGCGGTTCCGATGGTGGGATGGCCGGCGAACTGGAGTTCCTCGGCGGGGTCGAAGATGCGGACCTCGTACCGGTCGTCTGGAGGCGTCGTCGATTCGATGAACGTCGACTCGGAGTAGTTCATCTCGCGGGTGAGCGCCTGCATCTCCGCGGTCGAGAGGTCCGCGGTGTCGTGGAAGACGGCGAGTTGGTTGCCGGCGTACGGTTCCTCGGCGAAGACGTCGACGAGGTGGAAGCGGTGTGAGAGCGACATCGGGCTGGACCGTCAGATGCTCAGTTCGTACAGGTCGTCGCCGACGTGGTGGACGCTCTCGACGACCTTCCCCGAGTCCCCGGTCATCTCCGCCCCCGGCACGAGGGCGCGACCGATGGCGAGCACCTTCCCGTGGGTCTCTTCCTTGATCGCCACGAGGTCGCCCTCGTCGATGTCCACGTCGGCGTCGACGATGCCGGGGCGCATCACGTCCGCGCCGCCGGAGACGAACGAGACGGCGCCGGCGTCGACGGTCACGACGTGTTCCGTCGGGGAGTAGTCGTTCGCGCCCGTGACCGTGAGGTAGGGGTCGCCGTCGACGAACATCACCGCGGGGGAGCCGTCGACGAGGACGACGTCGAACCTGGTCTCGGTGAGGTCGACCTTCTCGAACGCGTCGCCGTCCAGGTCGACGCCGGTCTGTGCCTCGATGGTCTCGCGCAGGTCGCGGATTTCGTCGCTCCGCAGGTGGTGTCGAGACTTGACTTCCATACCCGAAGGTGGGCCGTCCCACCCGATAAAACGACCGATGCGGGCCGTCACGTGACGGCCCGCTGTGGCGGTCCAGCGGCGCCGCACCGCGAACCGAAGACGGGTCGGGAACGCGGTGAGACGACCCGCCGTGTGCCTCGCGTCAGACGCGGCAGACAAACGCTAAGTAACCCCCGGCCATGTGGGTGAGTATGTGGCGTTCTCGGTCGAACCGAGACCGAAAAACCGTCGTCTGCATCGCCTGTGGCGAGTCGGTGCTCCGCGCCGATGCGCGCGAATACGACAAGGAGGGGAACCGCTGGGACCGACACGACAAGGAGTTCGAGTACCTGTGTAAAGCGTGCTACCGCACGCTCTGTCACCAGCCGCGGAACGAACTCGAATCGCTCATCCTGGGCATCGAACAGGACGGCCTCAGTCAGGAGGAGTTCCTCTCCCGATACGTCGGCGCCGTCGAGGAGCGGTACGGCTCGGCCGAGGAACGCGAACGCTGACCTCCTCGACCGCTCGTGGTCTTCGCCCCGCTCGTCGTCGTCGGTCTCCTCCCGCTCGTTCTCGCGCTGTTCGTTCTCGTCCACGTCGTCCGCGGCTTCGGCGACGCCGCGGCCGTCCTCCGAACCCGTCGCGTCTCCGTGCTCTCACTGGCCGAAGGCCTCGACGGGAGCGTGGCGCTCTCCGGTCGTGCACGCCCCACCGCGTCCGGTGAGACGCTGCCGGCACCGCTCAGCGGTGACGAGGCGCTCGTCGTCGAACACGAGGTGGCGGAACAGCGCTCCGACGGGGACGGCGGCCGGACGTGGACCCGCGTCGACGAGCGCCGCGCGGCGGTTCCGTTCGTCCTCGACGACGGCACCGCGGGGGTGAGAGTCGACCCCGCGGCGGCGACGCTCAGTCTCGCACCCGACGAGGTGTGTCGCGTCGACGCCGACGAGACGGTGCCGGCGGGGCTCGAACGACTCGCGGCCGACGCGGGCGTCGACGTCGACCCCCGCCTCCTCGAACTCGGCCCGCTCGACATCGCCGTCGGTCGCGCCCGGCGGTTCACCGAGCGCTGTCTCCACCCCGGCGACGACGTGACGGTCGTCGGCACGCCGACCCCCGACCGCGGCGAGGTGGGGAGCGTCAACGCCGTCGTCGCGTCGGGCGACCCGTTCGTCGTGGCCGACGCCGCCCCGCGAACGGTTGCGGGACGACTCGCCGTCGAGTGGGGGCTCCATCTCGCGGTGGCCGTCCTCCTCGGTGTCGTGGGGGGTGCGGTCGTCTACGGCGGCCTCGTCGTCGCGTAAGCGGCGAGAGGGGGCGTGAAAACCGACGAACGGATACCGGAGCGGACACCGGAGACCGGCGGGACGAGAGGAGACGGAACGGGACGGGACAGTCGCGTCACCGGAGCTCCGCGTACGCTCGGATGGGCATCGCGGCGGCGCCGACGGCGCGGATGGGAACGGCGTGAAACCGGAACGGTCGGTCGTGGAGTGCGTCCAGTCCACGGAGGTTCTCCACCACGGGAACGCCGGCGTCGAGGAGTTTCGTGTGTGTGGGACGGGCGGGGTTACGGTCGTCGTCGGCGTTGATCGTGTCCACACCGACCAGCGCGACGCCTGCGTCGACGAGTCGGTCGACGAGCGCCTCGGAGACGTACGGGTACTCGCGGTACGCCTCGGTCCCCCAGTGGGTGTCCCACCCGAAGTTGAACAGCACCGCCGCCCCCGCGAGGTCGGCGTCGTCCGGGAGGACGGACCCGTCGACCGCCTCGTACGGGTCGCGCCCCCGGACGTCGACGACGACCCCGTCGTTGACGAGTTCGTCCAGCGTGAGGTCGGCGACGTCGCGTGCGCCGGGGAACCGATGTGCCGGAGCGTCCAGATACGTGCCGACGGCGGTCTGAAACGTCATCTCGGTGATCTCGAACGACGCGCGGCCGTCGTACATCGGGCGGGTCTCCTCGTGCGTGAGGAACGGGCTGATTTCGGCCGTGTACTCGATTTCGGTTCCGTCCTCGTCGCGCATGCGGAAGCCCGGCATTCCGTCTCGGAACTCGTGCGTCAGGTCGACGTACTCGGCAAGGGACATACACGCCGAACGGACCCCCGACCACATGAAGACTCGTCCACGTCGCGTCCGGCGAGCGCGACCGACCGGTCGGACGATGCCCGACTCGAACCGTTCGGTCGGGCCTCCCCGACACGACTAACTACCTCTCGCTTTTACCCCAGAGCATGTCGAACGACGAGCAGGCGTACGCCGGGACCGCCGAAGGACAGGGCCCGGTGGAGATCGACGCCGAGGTCGCCCGCCACCTCAAGAACAAGCGGGAGGAGCTCTTCGAGGAGTTCGAGCTCCGGGACCAGTTCCCCCACGCCGTCCTCCGCGAGGCCGAGGAGCGAACCGAGGACGTCCAAGCGGAGATACAGAGCGAGGTCGACGAGCGAAAGGACCTCCGCGACCTGACGACGTGGACCACGGACCCCGCGGACGCACAGGACTTCGACGACGCCATCTCCATCGAGAAAGGCGACGAGGAGTACACGCTGTGGGTCCACATCGCCGACGTCTCCCACTACGTCCACCCGGGCTCGGAGATGTGGGCCGAGGCCGTGAAACGCGGGAACACGGTCTACCTTCCCGCCTACACGGTCCACATGCTGCCGCCCATCCTCGCGGAGACGGTCTGTTCTCTGGTCCCGAACGAGGATCGGTTAGCACATACGGTCGAGATGCACATCGACCGCGAGACGCTCTCGTTCGAGTCGGTCGACATCTACAAGTCGGTGATCAACTCGAACGAGCGACTCACCTACACGCAGTGTGAGAACCGCCTCGACGACGAGAATTCGCCGCTGCACGACGAGAACGTTCTGGCCTTCGAACTCGCGGACGAGATGCACGAACAGCGCAAGGAGGACGGTTCGCTCGTCCTGAACCCCAGTCGGGACCGCGCCCACACCATCATCGAGGAGTGCATGCTGAAGGCGAACAAGGCCGTCACGCACGAACTCATGTGGGGCCGCGGCGTCGAGGCGATGTACCGCGTCCACCCCCAGCCCACCCCGGACCAGTGGGACAAAGCCCTCACCGAAATCATGGAACTCGACGGCGTCTCCATCCCGGGGTCGTCGTTCGACGACCCGCGCAAGGCGGTCAACGCCGCGCTCGAAGAGGCACCGGGGCGGTCGCTCAACAAGATTCAGCGCGCCGTCCTCCGCGTGATGCCCCGGGCGAAGTACATGAACGACCCGTTCGGCGGCCACCACGCGCTGAACTTCGACATCTACGGCCACTTCACCTCACCCATCCGACGGCTCTCCGATCTGATCAACCACTGGATCGTCCACGAGAACGACGTGCCCGAGGACCTCGTCGAACTGTGCGACCGCGCCTCGGACAGACAGAAGGACGCCGAAACCGCAGAACGACTCTACAAGCAGTTCATGGACGAGATCGGACTCGACCCCTACGCGGTGAACAACCGCGGGGTCGTCACCGTCGACGAGGACGGAAACGTCATCGACGAGGACGGGATGCCGCCCGCGGAAGACGAGCGATAGGAGGGCCGAAAGACGGTCCCTGTCGAATCGTTCAGCGCTCGGTCGGAGTGGCGTGCTCCGGAGAGTGGCTGTCCGAATCGGTGGGGCGTTCCCCGTACAGTACCGTGAGCGTATCCGAGAGCACGAAAGCCACACGGTGCACGGGCGGAGCGAGGCCACGCGTCTCGGCCACCGACTCCCCGCTTGCACTCGATGCGGACACCCACCGTACTGAGCGATTCGACGCCGTCGCCGCTATCGATTCGCGTCTGCGATTCGGCACGGCCTCAGACACTGTTATCAGCGGGAAGAGTCACCGGCACAGAAGCCTAGAACGTCAGCGTCGACGACGACGCCATCGACAGCGCGACCGTCCCCGCGGCGAGGAGGACGAACACGAGGCGGTCCCGGAGCGTGAGCGTGTCCATACCGGACCCGTTCCCCGAGGTCTACTTGAATCTGTGTCTCCGAGTATCAAATTCGAAGTCTACCGTGGCGCCGACCGCACCTCCTCGACGAAGTCGAGCATCGCCTCCGTCCCCTGAAAGCCCTCGGCGAGGCGACCGACCTCCTCGCCGTCTTCGAGGAGAACGAGGGTCGGGACGCTCCGAACCCCGAACCGCTCGACGAGCGAGAGGTCCGACCGGGGAGTGCTCGGCGGCGAGTGCGTCCAGTTCCTCCCCGGTCTCGACGGGGAGAGGGCGGTCGAGCGTCTGCATACCCGTCGGTTGGGTGCTGAGAGACAAAAGCGGCGCGTCCCGGTCGAATCGGAACGGGTCGACGCGGGATTACGAGACGTCGTCGTAGAAGTCGTCGGCGTCGGTGTACCGCTCGTCGGCGACGTCGCGGAGGTCTTCGAGGAGCGACTCCAGGTCGTCGGCGTCGGCGTCGCCGGCCGCGTCGGCCGCGTCGTCGAAGAAGTCGTACGCCTCGTCGAACAGTTCGCGGGCCTCGTCGGCCTTGTCCTCGGCCTCGTCGTCGTCGTCGTCGTCCTCTTCCTCGCGGGCCTCCTGGAACTCGTCGAGCCCCTGGAGCATCCGGTCCAGCCCCGAGGAGGCGTCGTCGAGGACGGCGCGGGTGGTCTCGAACAGCGTGACCGTGTCGTCGTACGTGTCGTCGTCGAACGGTTCGGCGGCGGGGACCGCGTCGGCGTCGACGTCGTTCTTGATGGTCGAGACGCGGTCGCTCCCGCGGTCGAGGGTGCTGTCGAAGCGCTCCTCGGCATCGGAGACGGCGTCGATCTCGTCGTCGGCGTCCGCGTCCTCGTCGAAGGTGGCGTGGGTCGTGTCGAGCCGGTCGACGCTCTCGAAGAAGTACGAGTGGGCGAGCGCGGCCTGGGTGAGGAACGTCTCCGCGACCCGGAGGTCAGCGATGGTGTCGCGCTGGTCGTCGGTGACCGCGGCCGTCGAGGCGGCCGCGAGTTCGGACTGGACCCTGTCGAGTTCGAGGAGGACCGTCCGAACGTCGAACTCGCCGCTCGTGAACGAGACGTCCGCCAGCGCGCCGTCGTCGGAGCCGGTGTACGCCTCGACGGCGGCCTCGAACGCGGACTGGACCTGCTCGATGGCCTCGTCGCCCGCGTCGACGTTCTCGTCGGAGGGGGTCGGTTCGGGCGTCTCCGTCGGCTCCGGCGTCTCCGTCGGTTCGGGAGTCGGTGTCGATTCGGGCGTCGGCGTGCGATTCACTTGTGTGAAGCCACCCTCGGTTCGGACGCCGGACGCGGTTTCTGGCCGTTTCGCACCCAGGCACCCGGCGGGGAGGAGGGCACCGAGCGCAGCGAGTACCTGCCGTCGTTGCATACCTCGTTCTCAACCTATCAGCTGTTAAGTGTATCGGATAATATTATGGCTTTAGAAGCCTCGAAATGCCGTCTGACGCGCGTCTTACTAATATATTATTTCCGACTATTAGAGCGCTCTGCTCGGGCGACGGCTCCGGCTGCCGGTGGGCTGGCGCGCGGGACTCGACCCGAGTTGGTGGTACGCCTCGGCGGCGACACCGAGCCAGGCGGCGAGGAGCGCGGCGCCGACGACGACGCCGAGGCCGAACTCGACGCCCGGGGAGAGCACGTACGAGAAACTGGCGCCGACGGCGACGAGCGCGGCCGGGACGACGAGCGCGAGCGCCGCCGTGGCCAGTTCGAGGCGGTCGCCGGCGGCGCGCTGCCAACTCCGGCGGAGCGCCGCGAGGACGCCGACGTCCTCCGCAGCGAGGACGCTGGGGACGAGCAGGAGGTGTCCGGCGACGACGACGCCGGGGACGACGAGCAGGACGGTTCCGACCGCGACGGCGACGGCGGCGGCGACGGACACAACGAAGACGGCGAACGTCGCGGGGACGACGCGGTGGGTGAGACACTCGACGGGGTCGGCCCAGCGCGAGGCCGACCGGCCGAGGAGGCGACGACTACCGACGACGACGGCGAACGAGCCGACGAGGAGCGTCACCAGTGCGAAGAGCCCGGCGACCGCGGGGGAAACCGGGAGGACGACCCCGTACTCGGCGACGGTTGCACCGGCTGGAAGGGGAGTGCCGGCGGCGGCGGTGAGGAGCGTGTTCACTGCCGCGTTGAACGCTGCGAGTGCGAGGACGAACGTGACGAAGAGGGCGGCTCCAGCGGGGGAGGTGACCCGTCGAACGCCGCTGACGACGAGTGTTCGTGCGTGTACGGACATCGTCTGAGAACAGTCACGCCGGCCGTATAATTCTGCGTGCGACGGGCGTCAGACGCGCGTCGTCGCCGGGGCGAATCCGAACGCACAAGACGCCGGCGGACACGAACGAAGGTATGCAGGTCGATGCGGTCGTGCTCGACATCGACGGCGTGCTCGTCGACGTCGCCGACTCCTACCGGCGGGCCATCGTCGAGTCCATCGAGCGGGTGTACGACGAGACCCTTCCCGCAGGAGCGATTCAGGCGTTCAAGAACGCCGGCGGCTTCAACAACGACTGGGAACTCACCTACGCGGCCGCGCTGTTCGTCCTCGCCGGGCGAGAGGGATACGACGCCGACGTCGAGCGGTTCACGGCCGAAATCGCCGACGGGGACGGCGGGCTGGCCGCCGCGGAGGCGGTCGTCGCGGCCGCGCTCTCCGAGGAGGAGCACGACCGCGTCCGTGCGGCGTGGGACCCGCCACGGCTCAGGCGCGTCTTCCAGGCGCTGTACCTCGGGAGCGACCGCTACCGGGAGCTAGAGGGAGGGGAGCCACCGTTCGAGTCGGTGGGGTACATCCACGACGAACCGGTGCTCGTCACCGAGGGGGCGCTCGCCCGGCTACAGGGAGAGTACGACCTCGGGGTGCTGACCGGCCGTCCCGCCAGCGAGGCCGACATCGCCCTCGACCGCGTCGGCCTCGCGGTCCCGGACGAACACCGCTTCACCATGGACGACTGGGAGGAGGGCAAGCCCCATCCACACGCGCTCGTGACGCTCGCCGAGCGGTTCGACGCCGACCGGATCGCCTTCGTCGGTGACACGCTCGACGACGTCCGGACGGCCGTCAACGCACGGGAGGTCGACACGGGCCGCGAGTACTACGGCATCGGCGTGCTCACCGGCGGCCTCCGGGGCAGCGAGGGGCGGGAGAAGTTCGTCGCCGCGGGCGCCGACGCGGTGGTCGAGACGGTCAACGACCTCTCGGCGCTGTTCGGCGACCTCTGAGATATATCCCCGCGGCCGCCGAGAGAGCCAGTATGAGCCGCTTCCCGGCGTACGTCGTCACGATGCTCGCCCTCGACCTCCTCGGGATGTCGCTCGCCGCCGGCGTGCTTCCGCCGGCGCTGCGGACGTACGGGTTCGGAGCGACCCTCCTCCTCGCACCGCTCGCGGCGTACTGGCTGATCTACCGCGAGGGATTCGAGCGACTCAGCCTCGGACGACTCCTGGGTCGGGAGTCGGACGACGAGTGAGCCGAGAGAGCGAACGGCAACCGCGACCGGTCACGCAACGCTTACTTCGTGGCCGTCCCCGCATCCATGCATGCGCATCGCACTGCTCGGCGGAACGGGTGACATCGGTCAGGGGCTCGCGCTCCGATGGGCGTACGACACGGACCACGAGATCCTCGTCGGGTCGCGCGACCCCGACCGCGCCCGCGAGAAGGTCGAAGAGTATCTGACCGAACTGGACAGCCGCGGGGTCGAGGCGAGCGTGAAAGGCTTCGCCAACGAGATGGCCGCCGACCGCGCGAGAGTGGTCGTCCTCGCCGTCCCGCCGTACCACGTCGACGACACCGTCTCCTCGGTCGCTGACTCGCTGTCGGAGGGCGACATCCTCGTCTCGCCGGCGACGGGCATCAAGCGCGACGACGAGGGCTTTCACTACCACCGCCCCGGCGCCGGGTCGGTGACGCGACTCGTCGCCGACGCCGCCCCCGAGGGCGTCCACGTCGTCGGCGCGTTCCACAACCTCCCGGCCGGTCGGCTCGCGGACCTCGACGCTGATCTGGGCATAGACACGCTGGTCGTCGGCGACGACCCCGACGCGACGGACATGGTGTCGCGGCTGGCCGAGGAAATCGAGGGGCTCCGCGCACTGAACGCGGGAGGCATCGCCAACGCCCCGGAGATCGAGGCGCTGACGCCGCTTCTCATCAACGTCGCCTCGAACAACGACGGGATGCACGACCTGGGCGTGCGGTTTCGGTAACCGTCGGAAACGGGCTCGCGCTCCCGGCGTGATGTCGGAACTCCGACACCAGTTCGTGTGTGGACCGGGGCACGACGGAGCGACCGCGATGCACGGACACGGTGAGGCCACGCCCTGCCCAGCCGGTGCGGCCGGACTCCGTCCCGGCCGCGTTCCCCTCGCACGCAATGCGTCGCCTGGCGAGACCGCTGGGCTCGCTGGCTCCCGCTTCACCCCGGGAACGGCCACGGAGGCCGCGACAGCGCGCGCCGTGAGAACCGGTCGCTGGCGCGTGACGGCGCGCGCTGTGGAGCGCGTTCCCGCGAGCCGCGCGGGTCGCACGGGATCGTCCCCGTCGTCGCCTCCGCCGACCGTTCAAAAGCGCGCTTCGAGTTCGGTTCTGAGGTCATCGACCGAGAGGTCTTTCATCGCCAGCAGGACGAGCAGGTGGTAGACGAAGTCCGCGGACTCGTGCAGCAGTTCCTCGTGGTCGTCGTCCTTCGCAGCCAGGATGAGTTCGGTGGACTCCTCGCCCAGTTTCTCTAACACGGCGTTCTCACCCTTCTCGTGGGTGAACAGCGAGGCGGTGTACGACCCCTCGGGCAGGTCGCGCTGTCGCGCCTCGATTGTCGAGAAGAGGGAGTCGAGAACGTCTTCGTCCGTCGCGTCCGCGTCGTCGCTCATGCGCCGAGGGAGAGCCCGGAGGAGCGAAAAGCCTGCGCCTTTCGCCCGTCAGTCCGCCGCCTCGGTCAGGAGGTCCGAGAAGAACGCTAGCCGGTGGAGGCGGACGTCCGCGGTGAGTTCGGGGTGGAACGACGTGCCGACCACGGGGCCGTCGCGGACCGCGACGGGGCGGCCCTCCCACTCCGCGAGGACCTCGACGCTCTCGCCGATTTCGTCGATGAGCGGCGCGCGGATGAACACCGCGGGGAAGGGGTCGTCGAGGCCGGCAACGTCGATAGGAGCCTCGAAGCTGTCGACCTGCCGGCCGAACGCGTTGCGGTCGACCGTCACGTCGACGAGGCCGAGCGTCTCGACGCGGTCGTCCTTCGCGTCGCGCGCGGCGACGATGAGTCCGGCACAGGTGGCCAGAACGGGCTTGCCGGCGACGACGTGGTCTCTGAGTTCGGGAGCGATTCCCTCCTGCCGGAGGAGTCGGGAGATGGTCGTCGACTCGCCGCCCGGCAGCAGGAGGACGTCGCAGTCGGGGACGATACCGGCACGTCTGATCTCGTGGACCGTCGCCTCCTCGTCGTGGGCGGCGGCGGCCCGTTCGATGGCCCGTGCGTGTTCCGAGACGTCGCCCTGGACGGCGATGACGCCCGCGTGAATCATACGAGGGGGTGAGGAGGCGACCGACAAAAAGGGCGCGTCACGCGCGCGTCTGTGGGCGAGCGCCGAAAACGGAGCCGAGAGTCGAGTCGAATCGGGTCGAATCGGGTCGAACTACAGCGCGACGACGTTCAGCACCATCACGAGGACGCCGAAGAGGAGGCCGAACGCCACGACGGTCTTGGGGTCGATACGGATCGCGTTGCGGTCCTCGGCGTCGAAGTAGCGGACGAGCCCCGCGCTCGACATCAGGCCGCCACTGTTCTGTCCACTGCTCATACTCTCACATGAGAAGTCGAGCGCCTAAACGTTTCGTTCCCCGCGGGGGAAAGAGTGGGAAATCCTTATCTCTCCGAGTTGGCAATCAACGGGACGCAATGAGCGTCCGACTCAAAGACTTCTACGCCGACTGGTGTGGCCCGTGCAAGCAGCAAGACGCGATCCTCGAGGACATCGTCGCGGAGTGGGGCGACGACCTCGAACTCGAGAAGGTCGACGTCGACGAGAAGCAGGACGTCGCCAACGAGTACCAGGTTCGGTCGCTCCCGACGCTCGTCGTCGAGAACGAGGAGGGCGTCGTCGACCGCTTCGTCGGCGTCACCCAGCGCGAGGACATCGAGGCCGCATTGAGCGAAGCCTCCGCGTAACGTCGTTTTCCCCCGCACCGTGCGGACGTCCGTCTCGCAAGGGTTTTCACGCCGACTCCTGTATCGGGAGGCATGGCGAGTTTCGACGCTGCCGAAAAACGGACGCTGAGCAAACAGATCTGCATGCGCTGTAACGCGCGGAACCCCCAGCGGGCCACGAGTTGCCGCAAGTGCGGATACAAGAACCTCCGTCCGAAGTCGAAAGAGCGACGGGCGGCCTGATAAGGTCTGTTGTCACTGTGTACCGGACCTCACCGGCCTCGCGGTGACGACCGGGAACGACCGACAACAGGCCTTATGAGGAACCACGTCGGGCCTCGGCGCGACTCTCTTCTCGACTCGATTCGCTCCGCCAAGCGACGCGTCTCCGCCGCGGCGGACGGACGCGGAGGAACAGTTACTCTTCGGGGTACTTCGGCTGGCGCAGTTCGGCCCGCGAGAGCGCCCGCTCGACGACGTCACGAACGGAGTCGTCGTGGTCGGCCGCGTGGAACGCGTCGCCGTGGCCGGCGTACATCGAGGTGACCGAGTCGGGGAGACGCTCCAGGAGCGCTTTGAGGCTCGTGATGAGCCGTTCGCGCGACTGCCCGGCCATGTCGGTTCGCCCGAAACTCCCGTCGTCGTACGCGCCGTCGTTGTAGACGACTACGTCGCCGCTGAACAGTCGCGTCTCGGAGACGAGCGAGACGTGGTCGGTGGCGTGACCGGGCGTGTACACCACGTCGAACCGCTCGTCGCCCATCGCGACCCGGTCACCGTCCTCGATGGCCTCGGTTCTGTGGGGGTGGTCGGCGTAGGCGAACACGTCGGGGTCGAACGCGTCGACCACCTCGTCCAACCGCCCGACGTGGTCGGAGTGCTGGTGCGTGAGGACGACCCGGTCGAGCGTGTCGGTGTGGTCGGCGACGACGCGTGCGACGCCGGGCATGGTCCCCGCGTCGACGAGCGTCGGCGTCTCGCCGAGCAGGAGGTACGCGTTACAGGTGAACTGGTCGGCGTCCGCGGTGACGAGAACGACGGCTTCGCTCATGGCCGCTCGTTTCGTGCCCGCGAATAAAAACCAGGGAGGTCGGCATCGGGCGCGGACGGGACAAAAACCAACGACGAACGTTCGTGAAAACTGTCATGCAGTTTTTTGGCGACGAATCGGCTAGTGTAACACGAGATGGGGTTCGGAAGCTACGACGAGTCAGAGCAAGAGAACCAGGAGATAGACGCCGACTACGACGAAGAGGACGCGGAACAGACCGCCAGAAACACCCACGACGGGTCCGTCGAGTACGACATCGGGGCGTCGAACGACGAACTGCTCGACCGGTTACAGGACATCAAGCGGACCGAAGAGTGAGCGAGGCGGGTGTGACCGTCTTATCCGTGTCGCCGACCACGTCGGCGAACGCCGATCATGACTCACACCCGTCCCGCTGACGTGAAGGCCGGAACCCGCGCCGTCGGCATCGCGGCGTCCGACGGTGCGACCGAGGGCGACCCGAGCGTGCTCTGTGGCGCGGTGGTCCGCGCCGACCGGGTCGTCGACGGCTTCTCCTTCGCGACGTGTACCGTCGGAGGGACCGACGCGACGAGCGCGATGGCGTCCCTCCCGGTCCTCGGCCGCGATGACGTCCAGTTCGTCTTTCTCGCGGGCGTCGCGCCCGCCTGGTTCAACGTGGTCGACCTCCCCCGTCTGGGGACCGCCGTCGACCGTCCCGTCCTCGCCGTCTCGTTCGAGGCGAGCGCCGGCCTCGAACCCGCGCTCCGCGAGGCGTTCGCGGGCGAGGCGCTGGAGGACCGGCTCGCGGTCTACGAGCGACTGCCGCCCCGTCGGCGCGTCTCGGTGAACGGCGAGACGGTGTTCGTGCGGACGGTGGGCTGTGACAGCGAGGACGACGCCGCCGACGTCGTTCGGGCGTTCACACCCGAAGGCGGCCGCCCGGAGCCGCTGCGGGTGGCGCGGCTGGCGGCGCGTGGCGCGCGCGAGCGGTTTCTCGACGGGGCGTGAGCGTTCGACGACGGGACGACCGAAGGAGCAACGGCCGAGATTAAGTGCGCCCGGACCCGCCACCCGGTATGGACACCGAACCCGGGGTCGAGTTCGACGGACGGCGGGTGACGGCGTGCGAGCGCTGCCCCGAACTCGTCGAGTCGCGGAGTCGCATCGTCAACGGCGTCGGTCCCGACGACGCCGACGTCGTCTTCGTCGGCGAGGGACCCGGCGCGACCGAGGACGAGGAGGGCGAGCCGTTCGTCGGGCGGTCGGGGAGCGTGCTGGACGAGGCGCTGCGCGACGCCGGGCTGAGCCGGGGGGACGTCCGCATCACGAACTGCGTCCGGTGTCGACCGCCGGAGAACCGCGACCCCACGACGGAGGAACTTGGGAACTGCCGGGGGTTCCTCGAAGCCGAGTTACGGTCGGTGGAGCCGGACGTGGTCGTGACGCTCGGGAAGGTGCCCTCTCAGCACCTGCTCGAACGGTCGGTCGCCGTGACCAAGGAGGCCGGGAGCGTCCACGACCTTCGGCTCGACGGGACCACGACGCGCCTCCTCGTCTCCGTTCACCCGGCGGCGACGCTGTACGACCGCAGTCAGCGCGAGGGCTTCTTCGAAACCATCGCCGAGGCCGCTCGCCTCGCGGGCGTTCGCGAGGACGGGGACGGCCAGTCGAGCCTCGGCGACTTTTAATCGCGCGACTCAGCCGACCTCGATGGATTCGGCCCGGCGGTCGCGTTCACCCGTTTTTACCCGCTCGCGCCGACGTTCGGCCGCCCGGCGGTGTTCTTTCAGGTGCGCGTGGAGGTCGGTCGCGGTCTTCAGTCCCACGAGGAGGAGCAACGCGGCGACGGGCGCGCCGACTGCGGTGACCACGAACGCCCCGAGGACGATGGTGACGTGGAGGACGATGACGCGGCGGTACGGCTCTTTCATCTGGAGTCCCGGGGAGGTGGCGCGGTACTCCTCGTTGCCGACGAAGTTGACGAGAAACGACCCGGCGTGGCTCACGACCATGCCGCCGAGGCCCAAAAGCACCGTCGAGAGCCCGAACGCGTTCGAGAAGGGGGAGGGGGCGAACAGGGTGAAGACGAAGACGCCGTGGACGACCCAGAATATCCCGTAGTGCATGACGAAGAAGCCCGCGATGGGCGTGTTCTCGGGGTAGAGGTGGAGACCGTCTCTCGGCTCTGTGGGGCCGGAGAGGTCGACCTGCCGGCCGTTGATGGTCGCGTTGAAGTTCTCCGGGACTTCCGAGCCGGCCGCGAGCAGGACCTTCGGGACGTTCAGCGCGCCGATGACGCCGCTTTCGAGCCAGTAGATGACCATGACGACCGAGAGCTGCCACCCGAGGAGGGCGACGCCGACGAGGGGCACCGCGTTGGCCGCGACGAGTCCCACGACGGCTAGCCGTGACGACTCGCGCGGAGGCAGCAGACGCATACCGGGAGAACGTCAGTCGGCCTGATAAGTACACCTCACCCGTTCGTCGATCCGAGAGGGACAGCGCGCCCGAATCCGGCGTGAACAGCCGACAGCGCTATGTGTGTTACCATCCTACATAGTGGGTCATGTCGAAACGACTCGACTGTCCGATGGAGGGGTGTCACGCGAGCATCGAGGGCGAGACCGAGGAGGAGATCATGGCGCAGGCGGAAGCACACGCCGCGAGCGCGCATCCGGACCTGACGCTGGACGAGGAGACGGCCGCGTCCATCCGGTCGAAGATCGTGGACGCCTGAGGCACTCGCGCCCCACTGGGCGGCGGAGCGGGCGGTTGTACGAACGGAAACGCACTTGAGCGCGACCCATGTACTCCTCGTATGAGCATCTCGGAACCCGCCGAGGAGACGCTGGCGTCCGTGGTCATGGTCGACTACGGCCTGGGCAACCTCCGCTCGGCGATGCGCGGACTCGAACGCGCGGGCGCCGACGTCACCATCTCGGACGACCCCGCGGCGTTCGACGACGCCGACGGCATCGTCCTGCCCGGCGTCGGGGCGTTCAGCGAGGGAATGGAGAACGCGGGGCCGTTCCGCGAGGCGCTCGCGGAGGCCGCCGCCGAGGGAACGCCGGTGTTCGGCATCTGCCTCGGGATGCAGATGCTCCTCACCTCCAGCGAGGAGGCCGACCACGCCGGCGAGGGGGAGGTCGAGGGCCTCGACTTCATCCCGGGGCGGAACCTCCGGTTCGACGAGGGGCAGAAGGTCCCCCACATGGGGTGGAACGAACTCCGAGTTCGAAGAGAGCACCCGCTCGTCGACGGGGTGGATGGCGGCTACGCCTACTTCGTCCACTCGTACTACGCCGCGCCCGACGACGAGGAGGCGGTGGTGGCTACTACGGACTACGGCGTCGACTTCCCCTCGGTGGTCGCCAACGAGGAGGGGACCGTCTTCGGGACGCAGTTCCACCCCGAGAAGTCCGGGGAAACCGGATTACGAATCCTGCGGAACTTCGTCGAACTCTGCGCGGACGAGGCGTGAACCCGGCGGACCCGGTCGCGGTCGGTGTGTGCCGAGAAGACCGTCGGCTGTGAACCGGGTTCGGCGCGGGCGGAAGTGTCGAGAGCCACGCGGACAACGCGGCAGCGATCGAAGCGAGACACGGACGCGGTGTGGCCACGTCCTCCTCAGCCGGTTCCTTCGCTCTCTCGCTGCGTTCGGTCGCTCGGACATCCACTGAAGCGACTCCGTCGCTTCAAGCCTTCACTCACTCCGTTTGTGAAGACACCGGCGCAACGCTGTTGCTCCGAGCCGTTCCGACGCGGACGGCACTTCGTCCGCCTCCGGAGCCGAGACTTATCGACGTCGTCCGCGTACACCGACGCATGACGAGCGGCGAGAGCGACGAATCCGACGAACGCCACGTCGTGACGGTCTTTCTCCGCAACTCGGGGAGGTGCTCCTCGTCCGACGGAGCGACGAGGTCGGGACCTATCGGGGGAAGTGGGGCGCCGTCTCGGGCTACGCCGAGGGCGACCCGGAGGCGGCCGCGCGGTGGGAGATAGCAGAGGAGACGGGCCTCGCCGACGCCGTGACGGTGGTTCGACGCGGGGACCCGCTCGCCTTTACCGACGACGACCGCTCGGTTCGGTGGGTCGTCCACCCGTTCCTGTTCGACTGTTCGGAGCGCGGCGTGACGCCGAACGAGGAAGTCGCGGAGACGGCGTGGGTCGCGCCGCCCGAGATTCGCCGGCGCGAGACGGTCCCGAAGCTCTGGGAGGCGTACGACCGCGTCCGGCCCACCGTTCGGACCGTCGAGACCGACACCGACCACGGCTCCGCGTGGCTCTCGCTTCGCGCGCTCGAAGTGCTGCGTGACGAGGCGGGGCTGGCGAGTGAGGACGACGCGGGTGAGACGGGATGGGAGCGACTGGTCGACGTCGCCGCGGCCCTCCTCGACGCCCGGCCGAGCATGACCGCGCTCGGGAACCGGGTGAACCGAGCGATGACCGAGGCCAGCGAGGCCGACCGGAGGCCGGAGAGCGTCGAACGGGCGGCACACGACGGAATCGGACGGGCGCTCGACGCCGACCGGAGCGCCTCCCGAGCGGTTGCCGAACGCCTCGCCGGCGAACACGTGCTCACCCTCTCGCGGTCGGGGACGGTCGAGCGCGCGCTCTCCCGAGGGGGAGAGAGCGAGGGTCCCGCGCACGTCTACGTCGCCGAGTCGCGTCCGGCCCGCGAGGGCGTGGGCGTGGCCGAGCGACTCGCCGAGGCGGGCGTCGGCGTGACGCTTCTCACGGACGCGGCGGTCGCACACGTCCTGAGCGGCGGGCTCGGAAGCGAAGTCGAGAGGGTGGTCGTCGGTGCCGACACGGTCCTCCCTGACGGAAGCGTCGTGAACAAGACTGGCACGCGCGGTGTCGCCATCGCGGCGTCGAACGAGAGCGTCCCCGTCGACGTGGTGACGGCGACCGACAAAGTGGCGACGACGGCGACCGTCGCGGGCGAGGAGGGGCCGGCCGAGGCGGTGTACGACGGCGACGAGGACGTAGCCGCGGCGAACCCGACGTTCGACCGGACGCCCGCGGCGTTCGTGGCCCGGTTCGTCACCGAACGGGGTGCGCTCGAAGCAGAGGACGTCGCAGCGGTGGCCGACGAGTTGCGGGCGCTCGCGGCGTGGCAGGACTGACCCATACCTCGAAGAACCGAATCACGGACGAACGACCCGGCGGTCAGCGACCGGTTCGAATCACGCCGAACCGCTGGAGTTGCTCGCCCCGAGACAGCGCCCGGAGCGCGTCGAACAGGGCGAGCGGCGTCAGGAGGTCGACCGCCCCGTCGTCGACGTCGGCCCGCAGTTCGAAGGCCTCACCGCCGACGACGAGGTTCACCACGTAGAGTCCGTCCGGAAGCCCGGCGCTCGACGAGACGGGCGGTTTCGTGCCCGCGAGCGTCGTTATCTCGATGCTGTCGACGTCGCCGCCGCTGGCGAGAAGGAGGGAGGCGACGAGGAACTGGTCCACGGGACCGCCGACCGAGACCGATCCACCGGAGAACGTCACCGGGACGGTCAGTTCGGCGAGCAGGCCGGCGAAGTCGACGGTGACGAGATAGCTGCCGTTCGGAAGGCCGGGAATCCGAGGCGTGTGCGAGGAGGCGGTCGCGGGTGCCGAGACGGCGACGGTCGTACTCAGCACCACGAGAGCGGTCACGACGAGGACGGCGAACTGCCACGCGGTGTGGCGGGGCCGCTTCGGCCCACCGGGACGGGTGCGGACAGGTGTCATGACAGGACCGTCGTCACAGGCGTACTTTGTTAACCGCCCGGCAGAAACGGATTAAGCTCACGAAACGCGGATAGTCGCACGACGGAGGACGCAACAGCGACACGACGGAGGGGCGAGCGGTGCATCGGTTCGAGCCGCCGGTCCACGTGGAGTGACCCGACGACCTTTTGCCGGCGAGTGCAGAAGAGAGCCAGTATGAGAGCCGTCACCCTCGGCCCCGCCGGGACGTACTCACATCGCGCGGCGAACGCCGTCGCCGACGAGGTGGAGTTCCGCGAGTCGGTCACCTCCATCGTCGAGGCCGTCGCGGACGGGACGTACGCGCGCGGCGTCGTCCCCATCGAGAACAGCATCGAGGGCTCCGTCACCGAGAGCCTCGACGCCCTCGCGGAGTACGACGTGGCCGTCACCCAGGAGATCGTCACGCCCATCCGCCACGCGCTGTTGGCACAGGGGCCGGACTTTTCGACCGTCGCGAGCCACTCGCAGGCGCTGGCGCAGTGTCGGTCCTACCTCGAAACGGAGTACCCCGACGTCGCGCTCGAAGCGGTCGCCTCGACGGCCCGCGGGGTCGAGCGGGCGCGCGACGACCCCGCCATCGCCGGCATCGGTCACCCGGACAACGCGGGCGACCAGTTGCAGATCCTCGCCGAGGACATCCAGGACCGCTCCTCGAACGCGACGCGTTTCCTCGTCATCGCACCGGAGTCCGAGCGCTCGGACGCGGGGGGAAGAGTTCCATCGTCGTCTACCCGAACGCCAACTACCCCGGCCTGCTGCTCGAACTCCTGGAGGCGTTCGCCGAGCGCGACATCAACCTCTCGCGCATCGAGTCGCGGCCCTCCGGGAACCGACTGGGCGATTACCTGTTCCACGTCGACTTCGAGGCCGGCCTCTACGAGGCGCGGGCACAGGAGGCCATCGCCGACGTCGAGGAGATCGCGAAGAAGGGCTGGGTTCGGAAGCTCGGGTCGTACGACTCGCGGCACGTGGTCTGAGTGGAGTCGAAGCGGTGGTCGGAGTGGTCGGAATCGACGGAGGAGGTATCAACGACCGCGTGAGAGCCAACTGACGAGCGTGCAGACGTTCGCGCAGTCACGGGCGCGGTGAGGCCACAGTCCTTCTCAGCCGATTCGCTCGCTCCGTTCAGTCGCTCGGTCGCTCACTACCTCGTGCGTGCGGTTCGAACCACGAGTCCGCACGGTCTCTCCTCCGTTCGTTCCGACGTCCTCTCTCCGCGTTACCCCTCTCGCTCAACCGCCCTATCCAACTGCTAGCCACCGAATCGCGGGCAAGGCTCAAATCCGTCGCCGACGTACCGACAGGTGAGATGGCTGACAGACCGAACCCCTTCACGGATATCGAGCGGTTCTTCGAGCAGATGAATCGAACCTTCGGCGACGTGAACGTCCCCACCCGCCCGCACGAGGTGGCCGTCGACGTGGCAGAGACCGAGAGCGAAATCGTCGTCTCGGCCGACCTTCCCGGCTTCGAGCGCGACGATATCACCATCTCGGTGGCGGGACGGGACCTCTCCATCGCCGCCGACCACGAGGAAGAGACCGAAACCGAGGAGGAAAGCGACGACACCCGGTACGTCCGCCGCGAGCGAACTCACCGTGCCCTCTCCCGAACCGTCCGCCTGCCCGACGAAGTCGACGAGGAAGCCGCGAGCGCCACGTACACCAACGGCGTCCTCACCGTCACGCTCCCCCGGGAGACGGTCGACGACGACGACGAGTCACACACCATCGACATCGACTAGGCCGGTCCGGAAGGCGGGCCGATCCGGGAGAGCCCGACGACGACACATCTGAATTTATACCTTACTCACGTATTCGCTTAATACACCGGATCCTTCGGAAAGACGCCTGTTAGCGTGCTATTTACCATCACGCATCCTGCAACGTTTAATATTTGAGACAGCCTACAGAGGGGCCGATCAGTAATGATGCGACGTTCCAACTTCGGTAACTCCGGTGACAGCCCGTTCGACTTCGAGCGAATGTTCGAGCGCATGAACCGCCAGTTCGAGGAGATGAACCGCCAGTTCGCCCGCTTCGCCGAGACGCGCCCCGCGCTGGAGTCCGGTGACTCCGACTCCATGCCCACGGTGTGGAGCCAGGGCGGCATCCAGGTCGACGTCGCCGAGCGCGACGACAGCGTGGCCGTCACGGCCGACCTCCCCGGCTTCGAGAAGGACGAGATCAGCCTCTCGGTCGCCAACGACGCGCTCACCATCCGCGCCGAGCACGATGTCGACGACGCGTACGAGTCCGAGAACTACGTCCGCCGCGAGCGCCGCCACCACACCGTCCACCGCACCGTCCCCCTCCCCGTCGAGGTACGCGAGGAGGAGGCGAGCGCGTCGTACACCAACGGCGTTCTCACCGTCACCCTCCCCGTCGTCGAGACGGACGACGAGGACGACGACAGCCACCACATCGACATCGAATAAACGCGACTCGTCGCGCGAACGACGTACTCGACTCAACGACTCGACGCTTCGTTTCGGTCCCCGACCGGTTCGGTCCCGTCCCGTTTTCCATTTCGTCGTGAGAGCCCGGTCCGCTCGCGTCGCTCGTTCGTCGAGCGCGTCCCACGGGCGTGCTCGCCGACCTACCCGCCCCGCCAGTCGAACGTGGCACGGGGCGCGGCGGATCGAATTCGAGTCGACCCTCGAAGCCGGTCCGAGTCCGAACTGGGTTCGACCGCGGGAGCGGTCAGGAGACGGACGGTACAGCGGTAGTTATAGCAGTAGTTTTAGGCCGCGGAGACGGACGAACCGGTATGGATTACGACCCGCAGGAACTCGAGGAGCGCTGGCGGGAGCGCTGGGCCGAGACGGGGCGATACGAGCCCGACCCCGACGGGGAAGACGAGGACGTGACCTTCCTGACCGTGCCGTACCCGTATCCCAGCGGCGGGATGCACATCGGGCACGCCCGGACGTACACCGTGCCGGACGTCTACGCCCGGTACCGGCGGCAGCAAGGCGACACCGTCCTCTTCCCCATCGCCTGGCACGTCACGGGGACGCCCATCATCGGGGCCGTCGAGCGCCTGAAGAAGGGCGAGGAGAAGCAACTCTCGGTCCTCCGCGACACGTACAACGTGCCCGAGGACACCCTGCAGGAGCTAGAGACGCCGATGGGGTATGCGAGATACTTCATCGAGAACCACTACAAGCAGGGGATGCGCCAGTTGGGACTCTCCGTGGACTGGCGCCGGGAGTTCACCACCAACGACGACCACTACTCGCAGTTCATCACGTGGCAGTACGAGACACTCAAGGAGAGAGGCCTGCTGGAGAAGGGCCTCCACCCCGTCAAGTACTGCACGAACGAGCAGCAGCCGGTCACGACCCACGACCTCCTCGAAGGCGAGGAGGCGGAGTTCCAAGAGTACACGCTGGTCCGGTTCGGGTGGGAAGCGGACGGCGAGGAGGGCGAGAAAATCGTCGTCCCGATGGCGACACTCCGGCCCGAGACGGTGAAGGGCGTGACGAACGCCTACATCGACCCCGACGCCGACTACGTGCTCGCCGACGTGGACGGCGAGACGTGGCTCGTCTCCGCGAAGGCGGCCGAGAAGCTCCGTCTGCAGGACCACGAAGTCGTCGTCGAAGCGGAGTTCACCGGCGAACGGCTCGTCGGCGAAGAGGTCGAGAACCCCATCACGGGCGACGCCGTTCTGGTGCTTCCCGCCGGGTTCGTCGACGCCGACAACGCCACCGGCGTCGTGATGTCCGTCCCGGCGCACTCGCCCGACGACTACGTCGCCCTCCAAGAGGCGAAGGCGGACCACGAGCGACTGGAGCGGTACGGTATCGACCCCGCGCGGGTCGACGCCATCGAACCGGTACCCATCCTCGAAATCGAGGGCTACGGCGAGATTCCCGCGAAGGACGCCGTCGAGGAGCACGGCATCGAGTCGTCCGACGACCCCGCCCTCGAAGACGCGACGAAGGAACTGTACAACCGCGAGTTCCACGCGGGGACGCTGCTCCCGATGTACGACGAGTTCGCGGGCGAGGTGGTCGAGGACGTGCGGGGACGGTTCCGCGAGCACTACCGCGATGCGGGCGCGTTCGGGTCGATGCAGGAGTTCTCCGAGGAGGTCATCTGTCGCTGCGGCGGGGAGGTCGCCGTCGCCAAGCAGGACACGTGGTTCCTGCGGTACAACGACGAGGCGTGGAAGCGGAAGGCGAAGGAAGTCGTCGAGAACATGGAGTGCATCCCCGAGAACACCCGTGGGGAGTACACCCACACCATCGACTGGCTGAACGAGTGGCCCTGCATCCGAAACTACGGGCTGGGGACCCGCCTCCCGTGGGACCGCGACTTCGTCATCGAGCCGCTGTCGGACTCGACCATCTACATGGCGTACTACACGCTGGCGCACCGCATTCAGGAGATTCCCCCGGAAGAGCTCGACCGCGCGTTCTTCGACGCGCTCTTTTATGGCCCCGACGCCGTCGACGACCCCGACGAACGGGCGCTCGAACTGCGCGAGGAATGGGAGTACTGGTACCCCGTCGACTACCGCTTCTCGGCGAACGACCTCATCTCGAACCACCTCACCTTCTATCTGTTCCACCACGCGGAGCTGTTCGACCGGGAGAACTGGCCGCAGGGCATCGTCATCATGGGGATGGGCCTCTTGGAGGGCGAGAAGATGTCCTCCTCGAAGGGGCACGTCGTGCTCCCCGGCGCGGCCATCGACGAGTACGGCGCCGACACCGTCCGCTTTTTCCTCCTGAACTCGGCGGAGCCGTGGCAGGACTACGACTGGCGCGCCGAGCAGGTCGAGAGCGTCCGAAACCAACTAGACAGGTTCTGGAACCGCGCCACACAACTCATCGACGAGGGGGCCGAGGGGTCGACGTTCGGTGACGACGGGGGGAGCCCCGCGACGGTCCCCGACGACCTGGAGAGAGTGGACTACTGGCTCCTCTCGAAGCTCCAGGAGACGATTCGAGCGGTCACGGAGGCGATGGACAACGCCGAGACGCGCTCGGCGTCGCAGGCCGCCTTCTACAACTTCGAGGAACACCTCAGATGGTACCGTCGGCGCGCCGACCGAAGCAGGGAGAGCGCCCAGTGGACGCTCCGGCACGTCCTCGAAACCCGCCTGCGACTGCTGGCACCGTTCGTCCCGTTCCTCGCGAACGAACTCCACGAGCAGTTGACGGGGACGCCCGCCGAGGACGCCCCGTGGCCCGTCGTGTCGGCCGACCTCGAACGCGAGGCCGTCGAACTCGAAGAGCGACAGATCGAACGGCTCGCCGACGACGTGAACGACATCGTCGACGTGACCGGCACGGACCCCTCGGTCATCAGGGTGTACGTCGCCGCCCAGTGGAAGCACGACGTGTTCGAGACGGTGAGCGAGGTGGGCGACGACGTCGGTGCGGTGATGGGGCAGGTCATGCAGGACCCGGAACTCCGCGAGCGCGGGAACGAGGTGAACGACCTCGTCGGGGAACTCACCGAGCAGGTCCGCGGCCTCGACGACGAGACGCTGGGGGCGATGACCGACCTCGACGAGTACGCCGTCTACGAGGGGGCGGTCGACTTCCTCGAACGCGAGTTCGACGCCGAGGTCGAACTCTACCGCGAGAACGACGACGACATCATCGACCCCGCCGACCGCGCGAGCGGTGCGGTCCCGTTCCGCCCGGCCGTCCACATCGAGTGACGGCCCCGTCGGAATCGGAAGAACCGTTATTTCTTCCGCACACCTAGGGGTTGACATGAGTGCTGATTCGGACACCGACATCCAGCCGACCGACGACGCAGGCGTACTGAAGCGAGCCTACCGGAGCGTCTCGCCCCGGTACCAGTCACACCCGAACGCCGAGATGGACTCCATCGGGTGGGCCGTGTTCCTCGGCATGCTCGTGTTGTTCGTCCCGCTGTTGCCGTTCCTCGTCATCGTCTGGCTGCTGGCGCGGGGCATCGACGCGCTGGCGGGCCTACGCGGGCGCGAGTGACGACGACGCGCGGGCGTCGGCGACTCCGTCCGTCGTCGGATGCGTGCGGGGCGTGAGCCAGACCGACATCGGAGAGGGCCGGGGAGTGAGACGCGGTCCGGGGGCTAATTTCACGAGCGATAGTCCGACCCGAACATAGCAGCGTCACCGTTCAACGGGTGGGAGGACGTGGTCTGAGGTATGCGACGGCGCGACGTCCTCCGAGGAATCGGCGTACTCACCGGAGGTGTCGCCGTCGGCGGTGCGGTCTCCACCGTCGACGCACAGCGGGGAACGGTCGTACAGCAGGTGGTCGACGACGGTGTGCCACAGCCACAGTCGGTACTGGCCGTCGACCTCTCGGCCGACGTCGACGTCGTCGACGCCGAACGAGTCCGCGTCTGGACGTACATCGTCGACCCACGGTCGGCTCGAACGAGACCGAGACTGCTCGACGTCCTGGAGGCGACGGCCACGCCGACGGGGGTTCGGCTGGTCGTCGACGGACCGGTCAGTCGGGGGACGGTGGTCGTGTTCGACGAGGCGGGGCTCGTCGTCGACGGTCGCCCGCGCGGTGCGTTCGCGTACACGCCGGACGGCGACCTCCTCCCACCCGAGCGGGCCACGCAGTGGTTCAAGGCGTACGAACCGACGAACCCCGACTACTTCTCCCCCGCAGTGTATCCCGACGGCAGCCCGCACGCGGACGGCGACGACGACCCGGATCGGGTCCGCGAACGACTCGCGGCGCACCTCGGACAGTTCGTCGACCGGGGGCGACTCACGGCCGAGGAGCGCGACCGGGCGCTCGCACGGTTCGACGACCCGGACGTCCGGAGCCGGTTCGAAGACGGTGAGGGGGAGTTCGACGCGGAGGCGCTGGCGGGCGTGCTCGCGAACGCGGGGACGGTCGCACGCGGCGTCGACAGGGTCATCATCGACGGCGAGAACCAGTTCGGCCGGCCGTACGCCGTCCAGCGGCGACCGACCATCTCGGGCGGGTGTATGGAGGTCCTGGTCGAGGAGGGGAACCCGACGGTTCTCGTCGACCCCGTCCTCGACGGCGAACCGTTCGTCGTCCTCGCGCCGCTGTTCGCACACGAGGGGTTCCACCAGGACCTCGCGGTCGGTCTCGACGAGGAGATCATCGCAACGTACCTCGAAACGCTCGTCTGGGCCGAACACGTCCTCGCCGACCCGGCGGTCGCTCGGACCGGAACGGCGAAGGCGCGACGGGCCAACACGATGCTTCTCGTCGCGCTGAACTCCGGCGGGCGGTCGTTCCCCGACGTGGGCCTGTACGCCGCACCGCACCGACAACCGGGGACGAACGCAACTCCGGACGCGCCGCGGTCCGTCGCGGACTTCTTCTCGCTCGTCGAATCGAAGTACGCTCGGACGCCCTCGGAACCCTCACCGGGGAACGCGTACGCCCGTCAGGTCATCGCTCGCGTCACCGAGTCGTCGGCGTCGGCGCTCGGGTTCGACAGCGAGACGCTGACGCGCCTCGACGAACGGACGCGGGTGTTCTCCGCGGCCGACGTCGGCGACCTCCTCGCGGCGCTCGAACTCCGACCGGCACCGTCTGTCACGACGGACGCGGTGGTCACCCCCGACCCGGTGGCCGTCGCCGACGCACGGGAGGCGGGCGACCGGGTCGAAGCGAACGAGTCGAGCGCCGGGGAGTCGAGCGTCGAGCGAGAGCGGATCGACGCCTGTGGAACCTGTCTGCGCGCGGGAGTCGAAGGCTGAGGGCAGTCGGGTCCGACGCAGGCGAATCAGAGGTTGAAGAAGTCGAACGCCGTGCCGTTGTCGTTCTCGGTCGCGTGTTCGTAGACGACGTGTGCCGCGGCGACGTCCTGAATGGCGAGCCCCGTCGAGTCGAAGACGGTAGCGCCGTCCGCGTCGGTGCGTCCCTCCTTCGCCCCGACGACGATTTCGCCGATTTCGCCGTAGATGTCGTCGTCGGTGAGCACACCCCGGCCGTAGGGCACGTTGATCTCGCCCGAGTGGGTACACTGTTCGTGGTCGTCGATGACGAGTTTCGCGTCGAGGAGGACCTCGTCCGCGAGTTCGTGCTTGCCGGCGGCGTCGGCACCCATCGCGTTGACGTGGGTGTGGTCGCCGACGTCGCTCACGATGGGCGACTCGACGGGCGTCACCGTCGAGAGGACGTCGCAGGCGGCCGCCTCCTCGACGCTCCCCCGCGAACGTCGAACCGCCCGTCGAACGTCTCGACGAACCGTCGGACGCGCTCGTCGTCGAGGTCCGAGATGACCACCGTGTCGATGTCGCGGACGGTGGAGATGGCCTCCAGTTGGGTGTACGCCTGGACCCCCGCGCCGACGATGCCGAGCGAGGAGGCGTCGGGGAGAGAGAGGTGGTCGGTGGCGACGGCCGCCGCCGCGCCCGTCCGCTTCATCGTGAGTTCGCGGCCGTCCATGATGGCGAGGGGGTAGGCGTTGCGCGGGTCGGAGTAGATCATCGTCCCGAGAACGGTCGGTAAGTCGTACGCCGCGTTGTTGTCGGTGTGGACGTTCACCCACTTGATGCCCGCCGCGTCCCAGTCGCCGGCAGCGCGGGACTCGCCCGGTTCGCTCTGACTCGCGGAGAGTTCACCGCCGCGAACGTCGAGATACGCCGGCATCGACCGGAAATCGCCGTTGTACTGCGGGAGGTCGATGTAGGACTTCGCGGGCATCTGCGCGTGGCCGCGCTCGTAGGCCGCGAACGCCTCTTCGATAGCGACGATGAGTTCCGGATACTGGGTGTTGTGGTCGACGTCGTCGCTGTCGAGGAGAAGGGTGTGCATACGCCGGCGTTCACACGAGAACTACTTAACTCATGCTAAATCAGAATTATCCTGCAAGAACCACCCACGTATTCGAACTGTATTCAATCTATTTCGATTTCTCCAGGCTGGTTTCGATATCGGAGGCAAGCCGCCCGACCAGTCGCCGGTCAGTCGAGCGGCGTCCAGTCGGAGACGGCGTCGACGGTGCCTTCCCCGCGGAACGTGCGTCCGTCCTCGGTCTGCCGAAACCGGAAGGCTCCGTCGGTGAGCGACTGCAGGACGTCGACGTGTGTCGCCTCGTGGCGGGAGGGGTCGACGACGAACAGTCCCAGATGTCCCGCTCGTCGGACACGGCCCGTCAGGACGTGGAAGAACGCGAACGTGCGCTCGGCACCGAGTTTCTCCAGGATGGGCGAGAGCGAAACCGTTCCGAGGCGGATGCGGTCGGTCCCGATGGAGCGCAGGTGGTTCGTGACCCCGATGCCGATACCCGTGATGTCGGCCGGTGACGAGGCCGCCTCGACCCGGGTGGGCGAGAGCGGGCCCGTGTCCCGCGCGAGTCCGGACAGCGAGGCGTCGACCACGAACAGGTGTTCGAGCGAGTCCGGGTCCGCGAGTTTCGTCCGGTACCGTCTGGTGACCGTCCCGGCGTCGCCCTCGGTCGTCACGATGATGACCCGTTCGCTCACCCGTGGTGCCTGGGCGAGAATCCGATAGAGGAGGTCGGACGCGCCGCTCGCGCCGTCGCCGACGAGGAGGAGGTTCGTCCCGGCCGGGAGCGAGTCGAGCGCCGGGTCGGGGACGGCGTCGCCGACCGCGTACGTGTCGTCCGCCGGAGAGGTTGTCACCCGACACCAGCCTCCGACGAGCGACGTGGTGATGTGACTACCGTGCGAGTGCCCGCGAGCGATGCGACCGACCGCATACCAGATGCTCGACAGGTGCGCATATAAATTCCACTGACGGGGTTCCAGCCGTCGGGACGAGAGCGAGCAGCGGCCCACGCCGGAACTGCGCAAAGAACGAGTGAGTCGGTGGTCGGGGAACGGTTCGGGGGTGAGAGCGGGAGTCGGCTGCGTCAGACCGCGTCTGACGGCCTATGAAAGCAGTCTCAGACTGCCCTCGCGGGTCGTCGTTCGCGACGAGGCGGTTTGCCACCTCGCGTGGCTCGTGTTTTTTCGCCTCGCTTACATCGCTTGCGTCAGGCGGAGCCTGACGACCTATGAAAATCGGTCAGGGACCGATTTTACATAGCGCCGCCCATGCCACCCATTCCGCCCATGCCGCCCATGCCGCCGGCACCGCCTTCCTCGTCGTCACCCTTGTCGGTGGAGAGGTCGCCGGCAGCGATGATGTCGTCGATTTTGAGGACGAGGTTCGCGGCCTCGGTGGCCGAGGAGAGCGCCTGCTCCTTCGAGTGGGCCGGTTCGACGACGCCCGCGTCGAACGTGTCGACGACGTCGCCGCTGAAGACGTTCAGGCCGGCGCGGACCTGACCCTCCTCGTGGGCGGCGCGGAGGTCGACGAGCGTGTCGATGGCGTCGAGGCCGGCGTTCTCGGCCAGCACGCGCGGGACGAGTTCGAGCGCGTCCGCGAACGCCTCGACGGCGAGCTGCTCGCGGCCCTCGACGGAGTCGGCGTAGTCGCGGAGGCGCGAGGCGAGTTCGACCTCGATGGCACCGCCGCCAGCCACCACGCGACCGTCGGTGACGGTGGAGGTGACGACGTCGAGCGCGTCGTTGATGCCGCGTTCGAGTTCGTCGACCACGTGGTCGGTGGAGCCGCGCAGCAGCAGCGTGACGCCGTGGGCGTCGGGGCCCTCGACGTAGAACAGTTCGTCCTCGTCGTCGCGGCGGACGGAGCCGTGCCCGAGGTCGGCCTCGGTGGCCGAGTCGAGGTCCGAGACGATGGAGCCGCCGAGGACGTTCTTGAGGAACTTGATGTCCGACTTCTTCACGCGGCGAACGGCCAGGATGCCCTTCTTCGCGAGGTAGTGCTGGGCCATGTCGTCGATGCCCTTCTGACAGAAGACGACGTTCGCGCCCGTGGCCTCGATCTGGTCGACCTTCTCCTTCAGCTGAGACTCCTCGCGGTCGAGGAACTTCTGAAGCTGGTCGGGGGAGTCGATGTTGACCTGCGTGTCGACGTCGGCCTCCTCGATCTCGATGGCCTCGTTGATGAGCAGCACGTTGGCGTCGTCGAACTCGAGGGGCATGTCCTCGTGGACGGGGTCCTTGTCGATGACCGCGCCCGTGAGGAGTTCGCTCTCGCCGGCGGAGCGGCCGGTCTGCGTCTCGATGTTGACGTTCTCGAGGTCGACCACGTAGGAGCCGTCGTCGGCCTCGACCGTGACCTGCTGGACGGCGCCGACGATGAGTTCGGCGAGGAGCTCCTTGTTGAGTTCGGCACCCTTGCCGGTCATCGACGTCTCGGCGACCTTCTTCAGGAGTTCTTCGTCCTCGGGGTCGACGCGCTCGGCGATGTCGTCGATCTCCGCTCGGGCGTGCTCGCTCGCGAGGTGGAAGCCCTTGATGATCGCCGTCGGGTGGATGTCCTGTTCGAGGAGGTCCTCGGCGTTCTTCAGGAGTTCGCCCGCGATGGCCACGGCCGTCGTCGTCCCGTCGCCGGCCTCGTCCTCCTGGGTCTCGGCGACCTCGACGATCATCTCGGCCGTCGGGTTGTCGATGTCCATCTCCTTGAGGATGGTGACGCCGTCGTTCGTGATGGTGACGTCGCCCATCGAGTCGACGAGCATCTTGTCCATCCCTTTCGGGCCGAGTGTCGACCGTACGGCGTCGGCCACGGCGCGAGCCGCGCGGATGTTGTACGCCTGCGCGTCGCGGTCCTTGACGCGCTGGGAGTCGTCACCGAGAATGATCATCGGCTGTCCCTGCTGCATGCGCTGACTCATAGTACACCAGCGGATTGTTTGTGATTCTATATAAAAGCTTCGAGAGCGAACCGAGGCCGCTCCCGCGGCGACGACGACGAGCGTTGGAGACAACGCACCGGCTGCGTGCGTTTTTCCGCCTCGGTCGTGGCAACGAATCGCATACGAATCGGTGAACCGCTGAGAGTATCGAACGAGCTTTTATATACTGCCGTCGGGCTCCTTCCAGTGGACGGTGACGGTCCCGACGGCGAACGCGTCGCGCGAGTCGGGGTCCCGGCGGATGCGCAGGGTGTTCGTCCCCTCGCGGAGGGTTACATCCGTCAGCGTGTCCACCCAGTACTGCCAGCCGTCGTTCGGCGGGATGTCGAACCCCGACAGCGGCTCGCCGTTCACCTCGATCTCGTGACCGTACTCACCGACGTCGAACGCCTGCAGCCCCACGTACGCGTCCTGTGCGTCGTCGGTCGGGACCTCGAACTCGTAGACGTCGGTGGTGTCGCCGACGTTAGTCGCCCAGTCGAGGTCGAGCACCCGACGCTCCGGGGCGAGTTGGACGCCCAGGTACAGCGTCGCGTAGTTCGCGCGGTGTGACACACCAACGGCTACTCGTGGGTGGTGCATAAACACGGCGACATCGGTCGAAAACGCGAGTGTGACGGCAGCGGGAGCGGGAATCAGTCGTTGTCGGGGACCTCCTCCGCGATGAACTCGCCGTCGATGCCGTCCCACCGCGGCGGTTCGTCGTCGTGGTCGAGTGTCCGGAGTTCGCGTTCGTTCAGCCGCTCGTCCAGCTGGCTCAGCTTGTTCCGGCCCTTCTTCTCGCGGCCACTCTTCGTGTCAGGCATTGTCAGCCACACCAACGCGAGCAACTGGTATTAAGATTTCGTCAGTCGGGCGAAGCGAGTAACGAGCGTCACGCGTACGGCCGCAGAGTGCGACATCCGTGCCCCGAACGGCGATATCGTCGGGCGAACGTCCCGAACCGGAGAGCACATCGAAGCGGCGTTCGGAGCCGCGAGCTCACCAGCCGCGCGGGGCTTCGGCGCTCTCGCCGACGCGGTCGAACTCCTCGGCGAGTTGTCTGCGGACGGCGTCGGTGTCGCGGTCGGGGTCGGTCACGATATCGAGCGCGGCCAGAAGCGCCGCCCGCGTCTCCTCGAGTTCTTCGACCCGCTCGACCAGTTCCTCGTGGCTCCAGTCGTCGTAGTTCGTGGACATGTACCCGGAGGCAAGCGGGGCGGGCACATAAGCTATGACATCAGGTCGAAGACGGGCGCGCACGTTTTGTGCCCAGGGCCGTCCAACTCGGTATGGACCTCGTCACCGACCGTCGACAGTTCCTCCGGGCGGCCGCCGTCGGCAGCGTCGCCGCCCTCGCCGGCTGCTCGCAGTCGTCGGCGCCGCCGGCAGAAAACGATGAAACCGCGAGTACCGGGACGAACAGGGCCGAGGCCACCGAGACGGACACGACGTCGACGACCGGGGGAGCGTCGAGCGCCGCGAGCGTGCCCGATGCGGTCGCCCTCCGGACGCTCGCGACCGGTCTGGGGGCCCCGCTCGACGTGGCGTTCGCGCCCGACGGAACGCGGTTCGTCGCCGACCAGGCCGGCCGGATACTCGTCCACGACGACGACGGCCCCCGCGACCGACCCGCACTCGACATCCGCGACCGCATCGAGGCCGGCGGCGAGAAGGGACTGCTCGGCATCGCGCTCCACCCGGCGTTCGCCGAGAACCGGCGACTGTTCGTCCGATACAGCGCGCCGTCGCGCTCGGGGACGCCGTCGAACTTCAGCCACACGTTCGTCCTCAGCGAGTTCCGGATGGACGAGAACGGCCGGGTCGACGTCGGCTCCGAGCGAACCGTGTTGGAGATACCGCAGCCACAGAGCAACCACAACGCCGGCGACCTCGCGTTCGGTCCCGACGGCTCCCTCTACGTCGCGGTCGGGGACGGGGGGCCGGCGGCGACCAGGGCCGCGGCCACGTCGACGACTGGTACGGCGCGGTCGGCGGGGGCAACGGGCAGGACGTCACCGAGAACCTCCTCGGCTCCATCCTTCGCCTCGACGTGGACGGGGACGCTCCCTACGCGGTTCCGGACGACAACCCGCTCGTCGGTCGGGCGGGGCTGGACGAACAGTACGCGTGGGGCTTTCGCAACCCCTGGCGCATGTCGTTCGACGGCGAGGAGTTGTTCGTCGGCGACGTCGGACAGAACGCCTACGAGGAGGTGAGTCTGGTCGAGAGAGGGGGCAACTACGGCTGGAACGTCAGAGAGGGGACGCACTGCTATCGGGCCAGCGAGTGTCCCACTGCGACGGACGACGGCGAGCGCCTCGTCTCACCCATCGTCGAGTATCCACACGGCGGTGCACCGGTGAGCGGTATCTCCGTCATCGGTGGGGAGGTCTACCGCGGCTCGATGTTTCCGGATGCCGACGGCGTGTACGTCTTCGGCGACTTCCAGGTACAGGGGCGACTGTTCGCCGCGACCCGGTCCGACGGTGACGGCCTCTGGCCGACGACGACGGTCGACCTCGCGGGCGATGGCGCCGATAAACTGCAACAGCTACGGTCGTTCGGGCGGGACGCCGACGGCGAACTGTACGTCGTCGGCACCGGCTCCGAGGGCGGGGCGCTTCATCGTCTCGTCCCGGCGGAGTGAGACGGCAGCGCACCCGCGTGGCCGGGACGGCTCAGCGCTCGTTGACTTCGAGCACCTTGCCGGCGGCGATGGTCTGACCCATGTCGCGGACGGCGAAGCTGCCGAGTTCGGGGATCTCACCGGACGGCTCGATGCTGAGGGGCTTCTGCGGACGGAGCGTCACGACGGCGGCGTCGCCCGCCTTGATGAAGTCGGGGTTCTCCTCGGCGACCTCCCCGGTTTTCGGGTCGAGTTTCTGGTCGATGGACTCGAACGTGCACGCGACCTGCGCCGTGTGGGCGTGCAGGACCGGCGTGTAGCCGACGGTGATGACCGAGGGGTGCTGCATGACGACGATCTGAGCCTTGAACGTCTCCGCCACTTTCGGCGGGTTCGACGCCTCGCCGCAGACGTCGCCGCGGCGGATGTCGTCCTTGCCGACGCCGCGGACGTTGAACCCGACGTTGTCGCCGGGGCCGGCCTCGTCGACCTCCTCGTGGTGCATCTCGACCGTCTTCACCTCTCCTCCCACGTCGGAGGGCATGAACACCACGTTCATTCCGGGTTTCAGGACGCCGGTCTCGATCCGTCCGACGGGAACCGTCCCGATGCCCGAGATGGTGTAGACGTCCTGAATGGGGATGCGGAGCGGCGCGTCGGTGGGCGGCGACATCTCCGGGAGGTCGTTCAGCGCCTCCAGGATAGTGGGCCCGTCGTACCACGGCGTGTTCTCGGAGTGTTCGGCGACGTTGTCGCCCTCGAACGCCGAGATGGGGATGAAGCGCGCGTCGTCCGAGTCGAACCGGACCTGTTTGAGGAGTTTCTGGACCTCCGCTTTGACCTCCTTGTACGTCTCCTCGGAGTAGTCGACGGTGTCCATCTTGTTGACGGCGACGATGAGCGTCTCGATGCCCAAGGTCTTCGAGAGGAAGACGTGCTCTCTGGTCTGGGGCGCGACGCCGTCGTCGGCGGCGACGACGAGCACGGCGTGGTCGGCCTGACTCGCCCCCGTGATCATGTTCTTCACGAAGTCGCGGTGGCCGGGCGTGTCCACGATGGTGAAGTAGTACTTGTCCGTGTCGAACCGCTGGTGGGCGATGTCGATGGTGACACCTCGCTCCCGTTCCTCGGCGAGGTTGTCCATCACGTAGGCGAACTCGAAGCCGCCCTTGCCCTTCTCCTCGGCCTCCTCGCGGTACTGCTCGATGACGTGCTCGGGAACGGAACCGGTCTCGAACAGGAGGCGACCGACGAGCGTGCTCTTTCCGTGGTCGACGTGGCCGATGATCGCTAAGTTCTGGTGTGGTTTGTCTGCCATGATGACTCCCCCCGGCGGTGTGCCGTAGGAGCGTAGGGGTAGGTGGCCGACGGGCAAAACGGTTGTGTGATAGATGCGTTGACAGGTCGACGAAAGAGTGCTGGAGGCGGTGACGGACGGCACGCGCGGAAAGAGTCACGGCATCGACCGGTCGAGCGCGTCCTCCAGCGACTGTTTCACCACCGGCCACTCCTCGTCGATGACACTGAAGTACGCGCTGTCGGTCGGTTCTCCCTGCACGAGCATGTGCTTGCGGAGGACGCCCTCCAGCGTGGCACCGATCCGTACGAGCGCCGCCCGCGACCGATCGTTTCCGGCGGCCGTCTCGAACTCGACGCGAGCACACGACCACTCCTCGAACGCGTGCCGGAGCATGAGGTACTTCGCTTCGGTGTTCGCCGGCGTCCGCTGGTGGTCCGGTGTCAGCCACGTCCAGCCGATCTCGACGCTTCGATTGTCCGGGCGAATCGTACAGAACCGGGTCGAGCCGATCGCCTCGCCGGTCTCTCGGTGAACCGTCGCGAACGGAAGCGACTCCCCCTCCTCCTGTGCGTCCAGCGCCGCCTCGACGAACCCCTCCATCGCCTCGGGTGTCGAGTAGTCGTCGGCGAACCACTCGAAGATCGACGACGCTGCCGCCTCCTGTAGCTCTCGGAGGTGTTCCTCGCGCGACAGCGGTTCCAGCCGTACGTACTCCGCTTCGAGGGTCTGCGGCTCGACGTTCATGGCCTCGATTCTCCCGGATGCCTGTTAATCACGACGGACCACTCCCGTGCTCGGCGACGAGACGCCCTCGTTCAGGGACTGAGATTCACAGAAGCGCCGGGACAGGGATTTGAACCGCCTGAACTTCGCTCGCTACGCTCGCTCGTTCCGTGCTTCAAATCCCTTTGGCGGGTGAACAACCGCTCGCAGGTGACGAGCACACGCTCCGCGGTGCTCGTCACGTGGTCGCTGTAGAATCACGCCGGGACAGGGATTTGAACCGCGGTCGTTCCCGCTCGCTCACTTCGTTCGCTCGCCTCTCACTCTCTGATTCAAATCCCTTCTGTCTCGCTTCGATCCCGTCACCGTGGTCGCGCCGCGATGAAACGCGGCGCTCGACAGGTGACGGTTACAAAAGCGCCGGGACAGGGATTTGAACCCTGGATCCCAGAGGGAACACGCTTTCCAGGCGTGCGCCTTACCACTCGGCCATCCCGGCTCGTTCCAACCTATCCCGGTGCGACGTTTAAGTCCTTCCTTTCGCCCCGAATCGGGGGCTGAGGCGGTGTGTGAGGCCCGCAGCGGCCACACCGACGACGGCGGCGACGCCGAAGCGCGCGGCGAATCCGACGTCCAAGCCGACGATGAGGTCGTACCCCTGGGCGAGTACGAGAAAGGCGAGCGCGCCGACGAGCCCCCAGAGGAGGCTCGACTTCGTGCGGGGTGTCACTCCGCGTCCGGCGCCGACTCGGGGACGGCGGCGATAGCCTCGATTTCGACGGCGACTCCCTTCGGGAGGGCGCCGACCTGGACGGCGCTTCGCGCCGGCGGTTCGTCGTCGAAGAACGTCGCGTAGGTCTCGTTCATCTCGTCGAAGTCGTCGATGTCGGCGAGGAACACGGTGACCTTGAGCACGTCCGCGGGGCCAGCGCCTTCGACGGCGAGAACGCCCATCACGTTCTCCAGCGCCCGTGCCGTCTGGTCGGCGACCGACGCGTCGGCGAGGAGTTCGCCCTCCGGGGTGAGCGGGATCTGTCCGGCGGTGAAGACCAGGTCGCCGGTCGTCGTGCCCTGGCTGTACGCGCCGACCGCGGCGGGTGCCTCGTCGGTGGAGATGGTCCGTTTCATACGGTGACCTCGCTCGGCACCGACAAAAAGGTCTGTCCGACGGGCGAGGGCGGGCCGGAGACGTGTGCGGCGGGGTACACTCAAGTTTCCGGCGCGGGTCGGACCGAGTATGTCCGACGACATCACGCCCGCGGAGCTGAGTCGTGATCGAGTGATGGAACTCGACGACGACCACTTCACCACGGAGAACGTCGCCATCGTGACGGGTGCGGCGTCGGGAATCGGACGGGCGACGGCCGTCGCGCTGGCGTGCAACGGTCTCACCGTCGCGGCGACCGACGTGGACGAGGAGGGGCTCGAAGAGACGGTCGACAGAGCCGCCGACCTCGACGTCTCGGGCGAGGTCGAGACCGTCGTCGCCGACCTGACGAACGACGACGAGGTGGCCGCCATCGTCGAGGCCGCGGCCGACCTCGGACAGTTGCGGTACGTGGCGAACATCGCGGGGGTCCAGCACATCTCGCCCATCGAGTCGTTCCCGACCGAGAAGTTCGACTTCATGCTGGACGTGATGCTCCGCGCGCCGTTTCTCATCACGAAGCACGCCCTGCCGCACATCCGCGAGGCGTCCGACGGAATCGGTGCCATCGGTAACATGTGCTCACTCCACGGCCACATCGCCACGCAGGACAAGGTCGCGTACCACACGGTGAAGTTCGGCCTCCGCGGCCTCACGCAGGCGACGGCGGCCGAAGGCGAGGGGACGCTCCGCGCGTTCACCGTGTCGACCGGCTACGTCAAGACGCCGCTGGTGACGAACCAGATTCCCGATACGGCGGCGGAACGCGGTATCTCCGAGCGCGAGGTCGTCGAAGACGTCATGCTCGGGCAGGCGCGGGTCAAAGAGATGATGGAACCCGTCGACGTGGCGAACCTCTTCGTCCTCGGCATCTCGGGCTACGCCCGCCACCTCGACGGGGGCGACCTCACGTGGGACGGCGGTCACCTCTACACGTACGAGTGAGACGCCCACAGGTCTCCGAAGGGAGTCAGACGAGGACTTCGACCTCGTAGCCGTGGTCGCGGAGGTCCGCGAGGAGGTCATCGACGTGTGGCCCACCTCGCGTTTCGAGGTCGATCTCCACCTCGGCGGCGTTCATCGCGACGTCCTTCGAGGTGCGGTCGTGGTGGATGGCGTGGATGTTCGTCCGGTGGTCGACGAGGATTTCGGTGAGGTGCAACAGCGCGCCGGGACGGTCCTTCAGTACCGTTCTGATGCGCAGGTAGCGGCCCGTCTCGACGAGACCGCGCATCAGGACCGTCGTGAGGACGTTGAGGTCGATGTTGCCGCCACAGAGCGCGGGCACGATGACCTCCCCCTCGTCGTAGTCGAACGCCTCGGCGAGGAGGGCCGCGAGCGGGACGCCGCCCGCCCCCTCGACGAGCGTCTTCGAGCGTTCGAGCAGGTGGGTGACGGCCATCGCGATCTCCTCGTCGGAGACGGTCACGACCTCGTCGACCCGCTCGCGGATGACCTCGAACGTCTGCTCGCCGACGCGGCGGGTGGCGATGCCGTCGGCGATGGTGTCGACCGCGTCGAGTTCGACGATCTCACCCTTCTGCAGGGAGTCGGCGAGGCTCGACGCGCCCTCCGCCTGGACGCCGACGACCCGCGTGTCGGGCGACTTCGCTTTTATCGCCGTCGCGATGCCCGAGATGAGGCCGCCGCCGCCGATGCCGACGACGACCGTCTCGACCTCGGGACACTGGTCGAGGATTTCGA
Organism: Salinigranum rubrum; assembly: GCF_002906575.1. Taxonomy (NCBI): domain Archaea; kingdom Methanobacteriati; phylum Methanobacteriota; class Halobacteria; order Halobacteriales; family Haloferacaceae; genus Salinigranum; species Salinigranum rubrum. Next base: position 311,234 of record NZ_CP026309.1, on the reverse strand, counting down.
GGCCGATGGTCCCCTGCCCCGCCATCACCGCCGGGTCGTCGAACGCGTGGACGTAGGTCCGATTCTCCTCCCGTTCGATCTCGTGAGCCTTCTCCTGGGCCTCGCTGTAGTCGACGCCGTGGAGGACGACCCGACCGCCGTAGCGCCTGGTGGCGTTGACCTTCGAGATGGGCGCGAACTCCGGCATGACGATGGTCGAGTCGACGCCCGCGCGGGTCGCCGCCAGCGCCACGCCCTGTGCGTGGTTGCCCGCGCTCGCGGTGACCACGCCCGCCTCCCGCTCCACCTCGGAGAGCGTCGCGATGCGGTTCGTCGCGCCGCGAATCTTGAACGACCCCGTCCGCTGGAAGTTCTCCAGTTTCAGGTGGACCTCCGCGCCCGTCATCTGCGAGAAGGTGTGTGAGTCCTGCATCGGCGTGCGCCGTGCGACCGCCTCGACGCGGGGCTGGGCTTCGAGCACGTCGTCCAGCGAGAGCATGGGCGGAGTTACCGGGGGGAGGCGATAACCGTTGGGTGTAGCCGCCGACGCGACGGCGACAGCGTGCGCTCAGCGGCGTCGAGTGCGGGGACAAAGAACCGGTGCGTTCGCAGCCGCGTCGGTCGCGTCGTCCGCGTCTTTGGGGGAATGCATACGCGTGTGACGCGCAAGTGGACGTAACACGGGGACAGACATAAACGTCCGCCGAGCACGGTGAAAGTGAAACTGTGCGACGGCGACGACCTCGACCGGCGCGTCAGACGGATGTCGTCCGGGAGAGGCAGGGTGAAGGAGAGAAGGGGAGAAGCGCGGTCAGCGGTCGACGACCGGTTCGACGACCACCTCGCTGCGGTCGAGGAACGCCTGGACGCGGGCGGCGAAGGGACCGTCACCGGGCCAGTCGGCGTCGGCGTCGAGTCGGGCGGGGTCACCGACGTAGACGGCCGCGTCTCCCCCGTCGGTCCGCGGAACCGAGACGCGGACGTACAGGCCGTCGTCGACGCCCTCGTAGTCGTCGATGCGGTCGATCGTATCCGTGCGGAGGAGTCGCCCCGCCGCCTCTCCGCCCGGGGCGAGCGTCGGGTACCGCCCCTCGACGAGGTGGAGGCCGCGGAGGTGCGCCGGCCCGACGAACGCGTACGAGTCGACCACGCTCGCGACGCGTTCGGGGTTCGTCAGGGTGCCGTAGACGAAGACGTCCATGACGGGAGGACGCGACGAAACCGTAAAAATGCCACAGCGGGGTCAGTGCTCACCGGCGACGCTCCGGACGTCGGACGACCCACAATCGGGACAGGCGACCCGAGCCATGTGTGCCTCGTCGGTCACGAAGTGGTCGGTGCAGGTCAGACACTGGTACTCGTACTCCCTGGACTCCCCGCGGTCCAGCATCGCCGTGAGGCGCTGTAACAGTGACATCTGTCAACACACCTCGGCTGTACCGTTCGAACGCGTACACGATAAACCGTTCAGAGACCGGTCAGAATCCGGTATCTACCAGAAGGGGAACGAGCGTTACCGCTCGCCGAGCGGGACGAACGTCTGGTCGCGCGGGCCGACGTAGCGGGCGCGCGGGCGGATGAGCCGGTTGTCCTCGTACTGTTCGAGGACGTGGGCGATCCAGCCGCCGACGCGCGACATCGCGAAGATGGGGGTGTAGATGTCGATGGGGATTCCCATCTGGTAGTACGTCGACGCGGAGTAGAAGTCGACGTTGGGCGCGAGGCCCTTCTCCTCCAGCATGTACTCCTCGACGGCGACGGAGTAGTCGTACCACTTCATGTCGCCGGCGGCCTCCGCGAGCGCCTCCGACTGCTCGCCGAGGATGTTCGCCCGCGGGTCCTTGACGTTGTAGACGCGGTGGCCGAAGCCGGCGACGCGCTTGCCCTCGTCGAGCGCCTGTTTCACCCACTCGGTGGGGTCCATCCCGCTCTCGTCGACCTCCTGAAGCATCCGCATCACGTTCTGGTTGGCGCCGCCGTGGAGCGACCCGGCGAGCGTTCCAATCGCCGAGGTGACCGCCGAGTGGAGGTCCGCGAGAGTCGACGCCGTGACCATCGCCGAGAATGTCGAGGCGTTGAGGCCGTGGTCGGCGTGGAGGACGAGCGCCTGGTCGAACACGTCGGCGAGCACGTCGTCGGGTTCCTCGTCGTTGAGCATGTAGAGGAAGTTCGCCGCGTGCGAGAGGTCCTCCCGGGGAGCGACGGGGTCGTTTCCGTTCCGCAGGCGCGCGAACGCCGCCAGCGCCGTGGGAATCTTCGCGGTGATGCGCCGCCCCTTCCGGATGTTGGCCTCGCGGTCGGTCACCGACTCGGCGTCGAACGTCGCCTCGGCGTCGTTCGCGGAGAGTTGCGAGACGACCGTCCGGAGCGCGGCCATCGGGTTCTCGTCCGCGTCGGCGAGCGCCTCGATGGTCCGGTGGACGTTCGCGTCGAGTGCTCGTTCGGAGGCCATCGCCGACGAGAACTCCTCCAGTTCGTCGCGGTTCGGGAGGTGTCCGTACCAGAGGAGGTAGACGACCTCCTCGTAGGACGCGCCGTCCGCGAGGTCGGCGATGTCGTACCCACGATAGATGAGCTGTCCGGCGTCACCGTCGATAAAACTGAGCTCCGACTCCGCGACAAGGACGCCCTCCAGCCCCCGTTTCAGGTCGTCTGACATACGACGTGATTTCTGACCCGCTCAAAAAAGCGTTATCGTTCGGTGCGCCATCCGCCGGAACCGTGACCGCCGGAGTCGGATGGTGCTCGGAGGATTTCGGCGGACAGCACGGGCTGAACCGGGCAGACAACCCTTTTGGGTCCCCGGGGGGTATGCGAGGGCATGTATCCGGAGGACGTGGCGTACGAACCGGTCAGCGTGAAGGCGGTGCTCGCGGAGATGAAAGACACCGCCGAACTGCTCATCGACCTCTCGTACTCCGCGGTCCTCCTCGGCAGCGACGAGATCGCTCGCGAGGTGCTCGCCTTGGAGGAACGGATGGACATCCTCCAGTTGCAGGCGCGGATGAGCCTGCTGATGGCCGCCCGCAGCCCCGAGGACGCCGAGGAACTCGCGCCGGTGCTGGGTGTGGTCGGCGCGGCGGAGAAGATATCGAACGCGGCGGGCGACATCGCCAAGGTCGTCATCGAGGACATGGGGCTCCCCGATGCGATCCGCTCGGCGCTCCCGGAGGCGACCGAGATTCTCGTCCGGGTGCCCGTCGCCGTCGACTCGCCGTACCACGGTCACTCGCTGGGCGACCTCAACCTGGAGACCGAGACCGGCGTGCGAGTGATCGCCATCCGGCGCGAGCAGGCCACCGGGAAGCGGCGGTGGATCACGAACCCGGACCACGAGAGCGTGCTCCGGTCGGGCGACATCCTCCTCTTGCGCGGTCCGGAGACCGGACTCGCCGAGGTGTACGAACGCGCCAGCGGGAACCCGTACGAGCCCATCGAACCGCCGGAGGCACCGATCGACGACCTCGAACGGGCCGTCGACTCCATCGTGTTGATGAAGAACATGAGCGAACTCGCCGTCGACCTGGCGTACGGTGCCGTCCTCTTCGACAGCGAGGGCGTCGCCGAGGAAGTCGCCGAACTCGAAGCGGAGGTGGACGCGCTCAAGTCGCGGTTCGAGGCGTGGACGCTCCGGGCGGCCGCTCGTGTCGAAGACCCCATCGCGCTCCGCGGCCTGATGCATCTCGCCGTCTCCACGGAGGTCATCTCCGACGCCGCCCTCGAAATCAGCGAGGGGGTCCTGCACGGACTCGCCGCCCACCCGGTCGTCGCGGCCGCGGTCAAGGAGTCCGACGAGGTCATCGTCCGCCTGACGGTCACCCCCGGGAGCGACCTCGCGGGGACGACCATCGGCGACCAGATGGTCCAGACCGAGACCGGGATGCGCATCATCGCCGTCCGCCGCGGCGGAGAGGGAAGCGACTGGGTCGTCCAGCCGGGGCCGACCACCGAACTTCGGGCCGGAGACGTCATCGTCGCGAAGGGGACCCGGGCGGGGACGACCCGACTCGGAGAACTCGCCGGCGACCAGCCCGACGCGGGGGAGTGACCGGGTAGCGACAGCGAGCTGTCACCCTTCGGATTCCGCAGCACACACGCTTATCCGCGCGCTCTTCGTGTGAGACCGTATGAGCATTGTCGCGGAGTTCACTATCGAGGCCGACCAGTTCCTTCTGGGACGGGTGCTCCGCGCAGGTGGGGGGATGGACATCGAAATCGAGCGGGTCGTCCCGGCGTCGAAACAGGTCATGCCGTACGTCTGGGTGAGCGGGGGCGACCGCGCCGCGTTCGAGGAGGCCGTCAGGGCGACCGACGAGGTGCGCGAACTGGTCCACCTCGACACCATCGGCGACCGCTCGCTCTACCGTATCGGCTGGGACGAGACCGTCGAGAGCCTCATCTACGGGATGGTCGAGACGAACGCGACTATTCTCGAGGCGCACGGCCAGGACAACTGGCTCTTTCGCATCCGGTTCAACGACCACGAGTCGCTGTCGGCGTTCAGCGAATACTGTCAGATACACGATATTCGCCTCAACGTCCGCCGCGTCCACAACCTCACCGCCGACGAACTCGACGACGACCCCTTCGGCCTCACGTCCGAGCAACGCGAGGCGATCGAACTCGCCCTGGAGAAGGGGTACTTCGAGGTGCCGCGTCGGGCGACGCTCTCGGACCTCGCCGAGGACCTCCACGTCTCCCAGCAGGCCGTCTCCGAGCGTCTGCGCCGGGGCACACAGAAGGTGATGCAGTCGCTCTCAGACGGCACGTTCAGGTCAGTTGGCCGATAGGTATCCGTACCGGTACATAGACGGCCTGAAAGAACAAGCCGAATCACCTTGCGGACGAGGGGAGAGAGGGAGGTATGGCGCGAACCAGCGGGAGAGGAGCGGCCGACGACCGACTCGTCGGCGAACTGGTCACCTCCCCACAGCGGCGCGAGGTCGTGCGGCACCTCATCGACAGTGACGGGGCGGCGACGTTCGACGACGTCGTCAGCGTACTCACGGGAGAGGAGGAACGGACGATGACGGCCGTCCGACTCCACCACGTCCACCTCCCGAAACTCGAATCGGCGGGGGCCGTGGAGTGGGACGAGGAGACGGAAGTGATCGAGTTGACGTCACGGGCGCGGGTGGCTGTCGACAGCGTGACCGGGATGGAGCCGTTCGGCGACCTCGTGGAGAACTGAGAAGCCGCCGGGGGCGTCAGCGCGAGAGTTCTCGCGAGAGTCGGTACGCGGAGACGACGGTGAGAAGCGCCGTCACGAGCAGTGCCGTCGACGACGCGAGGACGAACGCGAGGAGGAGGAACCACCCTTCGGCACCGAGGATCGGGTACTGTCGCGTACCGGCGAACGGACCGAACAGTTCGAGGACGCGAAACAGGTAAACGGCGACGGCCAGCACGACACCGGAGAGCACGCCCAGCTTCGCGTTCCGCGGGACGTTCAGCGCCTGGACGAGGCCGCCCGAGGAGGGGCGACCAGGGACCTCGTCTGTCACGCTTAGGGAGGAGGACGCAGGCGGTAAATCGGCGTCGGTTCTACCGGTAGGCCTCGAACTCCTCGCCCGCGAGCAGGAAGTAGCCCGTCCCGACGAGTCCGACGACCGTGGCGACGCCGAAGGCGACGGCCGGCGACCCCGCGTAGAGCCACCCGCCGACGGCGGCGCTCGGTATCGTTATCGCGTTGCGGACGAGGTAGTACGAGCCGACGACCCGCCCTCCCGCGTTCGCCTCCGCCGGCCCGACGATGAGCGCCTTGTGCGCCGGCAGGCCCGCGAAGCGAAGCCCCGACAGCGCGAAGAGGACGCCGACGACGAGCGGGTCGGCCGGCGCGGAGACGAGCAGCACCGGGAACACCGCGTAGACGGCGAACCCGAGGGCGACGACCGGTTTCAGCCCAACCCGCTCGGCGAGTTTCGCCACCGGGACCATCGTCAGGAGGGCGACGGCCATCTCCACGGCGAGGAGCACGCCGAAGAACGCGTCGGGCGAGAGCCGCCCGACGAGCGGGAGGGTCACGGAGACTTCGAGAAACTCGGTGACGACGATGACGAAGAAGACGTACACCATCCCGTTGGCGAACCGAACGAGCGTGTCGCCGACGAGCAGCGGCCGCAAGGGAGAGGGGAGCGACCGGATGTCGTCGACGACCGTCTCGACGCCCGCGAACGACTTCCCGAACGAGTCCGCGGAGGCGTCGTAGAGGACGTGCTGGGCGAGCGTCCCGACGGCACCGAAGGCGGCAGCGACGAGCAGGACGTACCGGAAGCCGACGTCGAAGGCGAACCGCGCGAGGATGGCCGCCGCGAGCAGCGGTCCGAGGAGGAAGGCCAGTCGACGGACGGTCTCGGTCGACGCGAACCCGGTCGCCAGTTTGTCGGGAGCGACGCTCTGTTTGACGACGGCGAACGTCGCGCCGAGTCCGAACGACTTCCACGCCTGCGAGAGCACCAGTCCGAGGAAGACGACGACGACGCCGGCCGACGTGGGGCCGAGGGGAACGCCGGCGAGCGGGCCGGCGGCGTACCAGACGACGAACCCGAGCGTCGAGGCGAGTCCGAACGCCGTGAGCGCCGTCCGGGAGCCGATACGGTCGGAGACGGCGCCACCCGGATAGGGGTAGACGGCGCTGATGAGGTTCCCGAAGCTCCCGTAGAGGCCGATTGCGAGGCTCCCGGCACCGATGACGCTCAGGTAGCGCGGCATGTACCGGCCGGTCATCTGGAAGCCGAGACTGAACGCGAACATCGCCACGGAGAGGACGAGCACGTCGCCGTCGAGCGCGAGGAACTGTCGGACGGTGCCCCGAACACCGGTCTCCGTGTCGGCCATGAACGGGGGTTCCGACCGAGAGGAAAAATAGTACGCGATAGGATGACTAGATGAGAACAGTCCACAGGGGAGCGCTCGGAAACGACGTGAGTCGTACTGACGGCTGTCGGTCGCTCTCTTGTCGACCGTGCGACCGCGGCACTGTCGACCGGAAAACAGCGACAGCGAGCGATATCAGAGGTCGAGCCAGTCCGTCGACTGCCGGGAGGGAATCGACAGTCGCTGTCCCGCGTCGGGCGTGTCGCGAAGGTCGACGAAAGCGTCGAACAGGCGCTCGGTCGGCAGCGACGAGAGCCCCGCGCGGGAGTCGGCATAGCGGTAGTGACCCATTCCGCGGACGCCCGAGACGGCGTCCGTCACACACCGGAGGAACTGTTCGATGGCGAGGACGTCGTGGTCGGCCAGGATCGATTCGAGCGACGTGACCACGAGACGGAGTTCGCCGCCGACCAGCGGCGGCGAGAGCGAGTCGAGCGCGGTGACGGCTTCGGCGACGCGACGCGCGAGCGACGCGAGCGGGTCAGCGTCTTCGGGACAGGGGCGGTACTGCACGACGCGGACGTCTCTGTCGTCGGCGGAGACGCCTGGTGGTAACAGCCCGTCCACGGGTCCCGTCTTCTCGGTCCGAACGAGCACTCGCTTCCGCTCGATGTCAGCGGAGCCGAGCAGCAACTGCGAGGCGCGGTTCGCCGTCGTCTCCGAGACCGCTCCCGAGACGAGCAGGTTACAGCCTTCACGTTTGAGCCGTGGGAGGAGCTCGACCGCCGACAGCCCGTGCTCCCCCCTCACGGCTCGGCGGTCTCCCGA